>NZ_JBIAMC010000008.1:190992-370696 GCF_042873875.1 Streptosporangium sp. NPDC004379 | reverse complement strand
GATCCGCTGCCAGGCTTTGTCGGTCAGTTCACCTCGTCGCACCACGAGGCATCATCTAACCGCACCACCGAGATCATTTATCAGACACGCCTTAGCCCGCGAGCGCGCGGCCCGGGTCCCGGAGCCGCGGGTCCCCGCCGTGGCGGGGACCCGCGAAACGGATCTAGCGCAGGGCGGGGGCGAACTGGCCCGGGGTGCGGCCGGCGCCGGCCGGGCCCCGGTAGCACTGGGCGATGTCCAGCCAGCGGTCGGCCTCGTCGCCGACGGCGGTGACCGCGAGGTCGTCGCGGTGGCGGCGCCGGGTGGCCAGCAGGCAGAAGTCGACCGCCGGGCCGCTGATCCGCTGCTCGGCGTCCTCGGGGCCGTAGGCCCACAGCTCGCCGGAGGGGCCGGTGATCTCGAAGCGGAACTCGGCGGCCGGCGGCGTCAGGCCCCGGGAGAGGTAGCCGAAGTCGCGGGTGAGGACGGCGAACACCACCAGGTGACGCAGGCTGCCGCCCCGCTCCAGCTCCACGCCGAGGGCGTCGGCGATGTCCTGGCCGTGGGCGAACTGCTCCATGATGCCGGCGCAGGCCAGCACGATGGGCGGCAGCGGGTTGACCAGCCAGGGCACGACCTGCCCGTCGGGGACGGCGGCCAGGGCCGGCACCACGGCCTCGCGCTCGGCCCGCCAGCGGGCCAGCAGCGTCTCGGGGGTGTCGTTCTCGTAGTCCTTCAGCGCGGCGTTCACCGCGCCGTCGAAGTTCTCCTGGGCCTTGGCGGTCATGGCCTTGAACGCCTCGGGGTCGGCGGCGGCGGCGCCGGCCAGCCGGAAGATGAAGGCCAGGTGGGCGATCTGGTCGGCGACCGTCCAGCCGGTCGCGGGGGTGGGAAGCTTCCACTGGTCGGCGTCCAGGCCCGCCACCAGGCGGTCGAGCTGCTCGCCGTCGGCCGTCAGGTCCGCGAGTACGATCTCCAGGTCGGTCACGCGTCCGTCCTCCTACTTGTCGTTTTCCGTCGGGTGGCGCATCGGATGTCGTGGGGCGGTACGGCCGGGGCGGCCGGTCACGCCGGGGTGTGCCGGGCGGTGGCCCCGCCGGGGGCGGGGACCTGATGACCGGCGGGAGCGGGGGCCGGGGTGGAGCCGGGCGTCACGGGTGGCACGGATGTCACGGGTGGCACGGGCGTCCAGGAGGCCACCCGCCGCGCCGCGGCCAGGGCGGCCCACGAGGTCAGCTCGACGAGTTCCCGGTCGCCCGCCCCTGCGCCCCGGAACTCCTCGACGACCGTCCGGTCCACCTGGTGCGAGGCGAGCGCGGTGAGCAGGGCCAGCCGGCCCGCGGGACGCTCGGCGGCGGGCAGCCGGTCCGCCGCGGCCGTCGCCCACACGCGGCTGAGGCCGGCCGGCCCGCCGTCCCAGGCGGCCAGCTCGGCGGCGACCAGCTCCCGCACCCGGCGGGGCACCGATCGCCGGCCGTAGTCTCCGGCGGCGGCGGACGCCCGGGCGAAGGCGTCGGCGAAGTGCGGCACGGCGTCCGCCCACGCCGCCTCCACGCCGTACGCCGAATCCGCGGGCGGGGCGGCGGGGAGCAGGGCGGGGGAGGCGCCGGGCACGGCGGCCCGGCGCGCCGCCGGGAGCATGAGTCGGCCGAGCAGCCGTTCCAGGGGGCGGCGCACGCCCCCGGGCAACCGCGGCGGCATCGGGGAGTCGTCGAGGAACACGTTCACCATGCGGTTCAGGTAGTGGAAGGTGACCGCCACCGCGGCGAGCTCCGCCGTCCGCTCCGCCGGGAGCGGGGCCGCGTGCCGCAGGGCCCTCTCACGGGTCGCGGTCGCCCGGGCCCACTCGGCGGCCTCCGCCACGGCGGGGTCGCCGGCGGCCCCGTCAGCGCGGGTCCCGGGGAGCAGGCCGTGCAGCGTCCCGGTGTGGACGCCGGTGCAGTACGGGCAGGCGTTGGCGGCCGACACCGCGGCGGCGACCGCCTCCCGCTCCGCCCGGCCTGTCCGCCCGGCGGCCAGCAGCGACTCGCGCAGCATCGTCCAGGAGGCGGCCAGCGCCTCCGGCGAGGGCGAGTGCAGCATGACCGGCGGGGCGAGCACGCCGAAGTCGTCTTCGAGCTGCCGGTAGACCCGCGCGACGAGGCCGCGCGCGGCGCCCGGCCGTACCGGGGAGACGTGCCGGACCTGGATCAGCGTTCCCGGGCGCATCAGCCGCGCGAGCATCCGGATCATCGCCTGTCTCCTCTCCCCCGCCGGTCCTGCCGTCGGCGCGGTCACCGTCGCGTGAGTTCCGGGATCAACGTGGTGACGCCGCGACGGCCGGCGGTGGAGCCGTCCGGGGCGGGCGCGCCGTAGGTGACCTCGACGCCGCGCTCCCGCGCCGCCTGGACGATGCCGGGGACGGCCCGCTCGGCCAGGGCGGCGATGGTCATCGCGGGGTTGACGGTCAGCGCGCCCGGCACGGCGGAGCCGTCGGTGACGAAGATGCCGGGGTGGCCGCGCAGCTCGTGCCGGTCGTCCAGGGCCGAGGTGTGCGGGTCGTCGCCGATGCGGCAGGAGGACAGCGGGTGGACGGTGTAGGCGCCGACGAGGTCGTTGGTCCACGGCGTCACCGTGGCCAGCCCGTCGCGCTCCAGGATGTCCTTGACGTCGGCGTCGGCCATCTCCCAGGCGCGGATCGTGTTGGCGGTCGGCTTGTAGCTGAGCCGGCCGATGCCGAGCATCTGCTGCGACAGGCGGTCGGCGTTGCCGCGGGCCGGCGGCGGGCCGAACACGCCCTCGTTGTCGTCCTCGATCATCTGGAAGATGATCAGCCACGACTGCCAGCGCTTCAGCATCTCCTTCTTCTCCACGCCGAACCATCCGGGGTTCGCGCCGGGCGCCTGGGCGAGGATGGTGCCGAGGCCCGGCGGGAAGTAGAGCTGTTCGAGGGAGTAGCGGGTGTACTCGGGCAGCGAGCCGTCCAGCCGGTCCCAGTTGGCCACGGTCGGCCCCTTGCCGATCTGGTTGGCGGCGTAGGCCGGGCCGTCGCCGCGGTCCAGGCCGAGCACCTCGCGCACCCGGTCCTCGTTGAGGACGGCCGTGTTGAGCCGCTCGCCGTTGCCGGAGAAGTAGCGGCCCACGGCGTGCGGCATCGGGCCGAGGCCGGCCTCGCTGCGCTGCAGGATGACCGGGGTGGCGCCGGCCCCGGCGGCGAGGATGACGATCTTGGCGTCGATCGCGCCGTCGCCGGAGGTGACCCGGTAGTCCTCGCCGTCGACGACGCTGTAGTGGACGCGGTAGCCGCCGTCGTCGGTCCGGTCGATCCGCTGCACCTCGTGCAGCGGGCGGATCTCGGCCCCGTGGGCGAGGGCCGCGGGCAGGTAGTTGAGCAGCAGCGACTGCTTGGCGTCGAAGCGGCAGCCGGCCATCATCCAGTTGCAGTTGACGCACTTGCCCCGGTCCACGGCGGCCGGGACGGGGTTGGCCGTACGGCCTGCGTGACGGCACGCGGCGGCCCACAGCCCCCCGGAGTACGTGGCGTCCTCCCAGCCCTGGTGGGTGATCGGGATGGACTCGGCGACCCGGTCGTACCAGGGGTCGAGGGTGTCGCGGCTGACGGCGGCGGGCCACATGCGGCGGTTGATGCCGCCGCGGCGATCGAAGACGAAGCGCGGCGCGCGGGGCATGGCGGCGAAGTAGACGACGCTGCCGCCGCCCACGCAGTTGCCGCCGAGGATGCTCATGCCGTCGCCCACGACGAAGTCGAAGGCGCGGGTGTAGGACGATCCGAGCTTGAAGTCGTGCTCGAAGTCGTCGCTCTTCAGCCAGGGGCCGCGTTCGAGGATGACGACCTTCGCGCCGCCGGCCGCGAGGTGGTAGGCGGTGATCGAGCCGCCGAAGCCGCTTCCCACCACCAGGACGTCGGTGCGTTCCGGGCTGCTCATGCGGGGCTCCCTGAGGGGGTCGTGTCCGGGTGCAGGTCCGCCAGGGGGCGGCCGTAGGAGTAGGCGGGGAACCGCCACAGGCCGTCGGCGTCGGGCCGGGTGACGCCCATCGCGGTCAGCCCGGGGTGGCCGGCGGCGAGGGCGTCGGCGGTGTTCAGGTGCGCGGCGGAGTCGTAGGCCATGTTGCTGAACAGGGCGAGGCTGACCCACAGGGCCTTCTCGGGGTGGCCGGGCGCGGTGAGCGTCGCCACCAGCGCGGTACGGCCGGCGTGGTCCAGGGCCACGAACGGCGGGACGTCCTCCTCCAGCGCGATCCCGTGCTGGGCGGCGTAGGCCAGGGCGTGCTCGTCCAGCGCCCGCGCGAAGTCGGCGAGGCCACCGGAGATACCGGTCGCGTCCCATTCCAGCAGCTCGATGGCCCCGGCGGCCACCGCGCCGCCGCCCGGCGCCGCGCCCGCGACGGCCCGATCCCCGGGCCAGCGCTTCTCGCCGGGGATGATCGTGTCCGCGAACGCCTCGAGGGTCATGGTCCTGTCGTCCTGGGGTTCGTTCTGAGCTGGCGGGCGCATACGCGTTCCTCGCATCTAGTTGAGCTCGGGTTCTCCACATGGTCCGGACAACGCCTCGTCCGGCGCATCTTCCACGTTGCCGTCGCCCTCGGCCTGGAGGGCCGAGCGGAGGGCGGCCAGGCCGCGGACGGTCTGGCTGCGCACGGTCGAGCAGCCGCTGCCCATCACGCGGGCGGTCTCCTCGACGCTGCGGTCCTCCCAGTAGCGCAGGACGACGGCGGCCCGCTGGCGCGGGCCGAGGCCGGCGAGGGCGTCCATGAGCATCAGGCGGTCGCCAAGGGTGGCGTAGGGGTCGGGGGCGGGGACGGACTCGGGGACCGAGTCGCCGAGCACCTCCCGGGACCACCGGTGCGCCCTGCGGTCGCTGATGAGCAGCCGTGTCATGACGGTGCGCGCGTACGCGTTGATCTTCTCGTGGTGGTCCAGCCGCTCCCAGTGCCGGTGCAGGGTCATCAGGGTGCGCTGGACGAGGTCGTCGGCCTCGTACCAGTCGTCGGAGAGCTGGAACGCGGCGCGCCGCAGGGCGGACCTGGATGCCTCGACGAAGTGCGCGAACTCGTCGTCGCGTGTCCCGGCCATTTTTCACACTCCAAGAACGCCCTATGAACATAGGACGTTAAAAGGGGTTAAATCTGACAAACAGTTGTTTCGGCACTTCTTGTCCGACCTCCTCACAATTGGCGCACTCTTCCGGACCAACAACCCCTAGAGCCTTCTGACCTGCCCTTACTCCGGGCACCCCCACCCCAGAAAACCGGCGAACCCGCGCTCGGGCCCGCGAAGCGGGCATACGCTCCCCAGGTGACCAGCTCGCAGACCGGCGGCGGAGGGTCGCCGGCGGGCGGCCCCGGGGCCGTCTCCATCCCCGGGCGGCCACCGGATCGCACGGCCCGCCGCCTCTTTTCCGCATCCGACCGGCCCGCGAGCCGGTCGGATAGGAGCGCGATAGGAACGCGAAGGGACGCGGGGGCACGCTAGGGGAAAGGCGCCCGCACGGGGCGCCGCCGTGAAAGAGCAGAACCGCTCCGGCGGTCTTTTCCGCCGCCCGCAGACGGCGGTGGAGATATCGGCAAGGTGCCCGTGACCAGCCCGGGAGAACCCCGGACACGCTCCGAACACATGTCGTCACGGATATATCGCCCATATATCGGGGCGAATTTATCGGCGTGGCGGTGCAGCGCCGGAAGGCTCTCACCGCGTGTACATGTCGACGAAGAAGAAGGACGCAGGAAATAAATCCCAGGCCGCTTCCGAGAAAGCGCTCGACGGCGCCCACCGGATGCTGCCGCGCCAGGAGAGATTCCGGCCTATTTCGAAGGCCCGTTCGTCCGGGCCTGTCCACCAGAAAGCCTCCGGACCCCAGGAGGAGCCATGGATGACGTAATCGAGCGAGCCGTCCTGCGAGTGATCGAGAGCATGCATGAGAACCTCGGAGACCAGATCACCGTCGACGACATGGCACGGACCGCGATGTTCAGCAAGTTCCACTTCTCCCGTGTCTTCCAGCGGGTGACCGGGCTGTCCCCGGGACGATTCCTGTCCGCCGTACGGCTGGGCGAGGCGAAGCGGCTGCTCGCCTCGACCTCCCTGAGCATCACCAACATCAGCCACCAGGTCGGCTACTCCAGCGTGGGCACCTTCAGCTCCCGGTTCACCGGCAGCGTGGGGCTGTCCCCCAGCCGGTACCGGCTGCTCAAGAGCGTGACCCCGCAGTCCCTCGACGACGGCCGCGCCCGGGTCGCGCCGGGCCCGGCCGTGACGGTCAGCGGGACCGTGATCTCCCCGCTGAAGGACCGGCCGATCTTCGCGGGGCTGTTCCCCGACCGGATCCTGGAGGGCCGCCCCGTCTGCTACACGCTGCTCGACGGCCCGGGACCGTACGTGCTCAAGGACGTTCCGGAGGGCCGCTGGCACCTGATCGCGCAGTCCGTCGCCCCCGGCTACGAGGACGCCGTCCGGTACCGGCCGGGTGACGGCGACGCGCTCTGCCTGGCGCGCCGGCCGGTCACCGTGGGACCGGGCGCCGGACCCCAGCTCGCCGACATCGAGCTGCGGCCGATGCGGCCGCTCGACCCGCCGGTGCTGCTGGCGCTGCGCGACCTGCTGTCGGCGTCGGACCCCGCGGGGGCGAGCCGTCCGGTGGAAGAGGAGGAGCCGGACCGGCCGGCGCGCGCGGTGTGCCCGGCCCGGCCGGCGGGCGCGCTGAGCGGAGGCGGCCGGTACTGACGGAGACGGAACACGGCGGCCCCCGGGCGGTGGAGACACCGCCCGGGGCCTGTCGCGTTCCGCGTCCGCGCGTAACGGCACGGAACACGCGGAGAAGCCCGCGAGGCGGGCCCCTTCGCCGGGGCCCGCCGTACGGGCTCGTCAGACCGCCTGGACGGTCATGGGCAGGCCGCCGCGGACCCGCAGGGAGAGCATGGCCTCCGGGAACGCCTCGCGGCCCGGCAGGCCGGTCAGCCGCAGCTCTCGGGCGACCATGGCGATGACGAACGTCGCCTCCATCATCCCCAGGTGGTTGCCGACGCAGAAGCGCGGCCCCGCACCGAACGGGATGTAGGCGTACCTGGGCCTGGCGGCAGGCGCAGCCGGGTCGAACCGCTCCGGATCGAACCGGTCGGGGTCGTCCCAGAAGCCGGGGTGCCGGTGCAGGGTGTAGGTGCTCACCACGACGTCGGCGCCGGCGGGGACGTGGTAGCCGCCGACCTCGTCGGCGGCCAGGGCCTTGCGGGTCAGGGCCCACACGGGCGGGTAGAGGCGCATGACCTCCTCGACGACCATCGCCGTGTACCGCAGCCGGTGCAGGTCCTCGTAGCGGGGCGGCCGGTCGCCCAGCACCTCGACGGCCTCCGCCCGCAGCCGCTCCCCCACCTCCGGGTGACGGTCGATGAGGTGGAAGGCCCACGACAGCGTGCTCGCCGTCGTCTCGTGCCCGGCCAGCAGCAGCGTGACCAGCTCCTCGCGGAGCCGCCGGTGGGCGGCGCGCGGATCGCCCGCCGGCTGCGCGGCGGAGCGCAGCAGCCTCCCGACCAGACCGTCCCCGCTGCCCCCGCCGTCCCCGCCGTCCCCGGCGTCGCCGTTCAGGAGGCGCCGGAGATGGGAGGCGAGGAGGTGGTCGGCCACCCGGTACAGCTCCCGGCGGGCCCGGCGGAACCGCAGGTGCCCGGGGAGCGGCAGCCACAGCGGCACCATGCTGAGCGACACCATCTCGAACATGGCCTGGTCCTGGACCGCCTCGAAGGAGTGGCCGATCGAGGAGAAGGCGCCGAGGTCGGCGTCGAGCAGGGTACGGCCCAGCACCCCGAGGGTCAGGCCGGTCATCTCCTCGGCGACGTCCACCGGCGGCCCGCCCGCGTGGGAGCGCAGCCGCGCGACCAGGCGCGCCGCCTCGTCGGCGACGGCCTCGTCCTGGTGGACGATCCGCTTGTTCTGGAACATCGGCTGGATGGTGCGGCGCTGCGTCCGCCACAGCTCGCCCTCGCTGGTCAGCAGCCCGTCGCCGATGACCCGGCGGGCCTCGGTCAGGCCGATGCCCTTGTGGTAGTTGCCGCTGTTGTCGGCCAGGACGTGCTTGGCGTGGTCGGGGTGGTTGAACAGGTAGATCGACTTGGGGCCGATGGACAGCCGGACCGCGTCGCCGTACCGGGCGGTCGCCTCGGCGAACAGCCCGATGCGGTCGGTCACGAGCTTGGCGAACAGGCCCGGCGTGGCGCGGAGCGGGGGGCCGGGCGGCACCGCGCCGGTGCCGCGCCGGCGCGTGCCCGGCCATGCCGCGGGGGCGGCCGGCCGGGTGCGCTCCCCCAGCAGGCTCATGCCGGGACCTCCCGCCAGTAGGAGGTGACCTCCCGGAACTGGCCCCGGTAGACCAGCAGGCCGTCGCCGTCGGCCTGCTGCTCCATGCCCAGGACCTTCCCGATGAAGATCGTGTGATCGCCGCCGTCGTAGGAGCGCCACAGCTCGCACTCGAAGCGGGCGACCGTGCCGCCGATGAGCGGCACGCCGGTCAGCTCGCCGGGGAGCCACTCGACGGGGTCGAACTGCGCCATGCCCATCGGCCGGTAGCGGTTGGCGAAGTGCCGCGCCTCCTTCTCCTGGCGGGCGCCCAGCACCGAGACCCCGAAGACCCCCGTCATGCTGAGGCACTGGTGCATGACCGCTCCCCGGTCGATGCAGACCAGCACCAGCGGCGGGTCGAGCGAGACCGAGGTGAAGGAGTTGGCGGTCATGGCGTGCGGAACGGGCCCTCCCGTCGTCACCACGGTGACGCCGGTGGCGAAGGCTCCGAACGCCCGCCGCAACGCCTTGGCGTCATCCACCGTGGAAGACGTCGTAGATTGGTCGACTTTCACGCTGACCTCCTGGATCCGCGCCTAGTTGGCATACGGTTCGAGCGCCCGGACGAGCGGCTCGGGGACCCTGGCTGGTGCCGTGCGGGTGTTGGGCCCGCGCATGCAGGCCACCCGCTGCCTGCCGCGGGCGATGAGGGTCTCGCCCTCACCGTCGCCCTTGCCGAGCCGTACGTAGTCGAAGCCGAACTCCACCTGGGTCTGTCCCAGCTCCAGCAGGCGCATCCTGATGGACAGCTCGTCGAACGCGGTGATCTCGGCGAAGAACTCGCAGTCGACCTTGAGGGTGAACAGCTTCAGGTCGTCCTGCAGGTCGGCGAGGACCTCCGGGGCGCGTTCCTTGAGGAACATCTCCCGGCAGCGGCCCTGCCAGCGCAGGTAGTTGACGTAGTAGACGTTGCCCACGATGTTGGTCTCCTCGAAACCGACCGTGTGCAGGTATTCGTAGTACTTGCTCATTCCTGTGACCGCCCTTCTGGCTGCTCGCTCGCGACCGGCGTCCGTTCCGGGACGCAGATCGCGAAGACGACGGGGTCGGGGGCGTCCCGCAGGGTCGTGACGAGCGTCGCGACGCGCACGCCGTCGGCGGCGAACACGGCCCAGGCGCCGCTCCCCTCCCCCGTCAGGGTCAGGGACGACTCCTTCGGCAGGCCGGCCCGCGTCAGGGACGCGGCGGCCGCGGCGACGCGCGCGGCGGCGGTGTCGGGGCCGTCGCCGGTGACGGAGGCGACCCGTTCGGCGAGCGGGGTGTGCGGTCCCAGCAGGGCCGCCCACTCCGCGGGCGTCCGCGCGGCGGCCCCCGTGACGTCGCAGCCGAGCGTGCCGAGGGTGGCGACGCAGAGCGTCACGCCGGGACCGTGGGCGACGGAGACCGTCGCGCCGTCGATCTCGGCGCCGGCCTCGCCGCCGGTCCCCGGCGCGCCGGGTGCGACCGGACGGCCGAGCGCCCGGCCCAGCCCCACGGCCGCCCGCTCCCGGGCCGCCTCGCCGTCCTCCGCCCCGGCGGGACCGCCGGCGGCGTCGGCGGCGGTGAAGGGCTCGACGGCGACCGCGACCCGGACGCCGACGAGGTCCTCGACGGTCCGCTCCAGGTAGGAGCCGAGCAGCGGCGTCACCCAGGGGCCCCGCCCGTCCTTCTTCCGTACGGCCTGCAGCCGCAGGCCGTCCCAGCGCTCCACGACGTCGCCGGCCGGGGTGCGCACCGCGATGTCGTAGATGTACGTGTCGCCCTCGCGGCTGCGCTCGGTGGCGCAGTAGCGGAGCTCCCCGGCCTCGGCGAGCGCCGCGCCGCCGGCGTGCACCCGCTCGATCGCGGTGGGCAGCAGCGTGGCGTCCGGGACGCAGACCTGGTTGCCGTGCATGAGCGCGTCGCGCATGCCCGGGTCGCCCAGGAGCAGGTCCCCGGGGAGGTACCGGGCGAACCAGTCGCCGGACTCCAGCGCCGCGACGTCGGCGTCGACGTGGCGGGCCGCGGCCCGGTGGTAGCGGCGCAGCCGGTGGAAGCGCCGCCCCTGGAACAGCACGTCGCCGTACATCTCCGTCCCCGGGTCCAGCGGCACCGCGGGCAGGCCGTCGGCGACCTGTCCGGGCGGGCCCTGCGGCGCGGGCTCGCCGGTGTAGGCGAGCCGGGCGCGGAAGTGGTCCACGTCGAAGCCGGTCTCGGCGCTGCGGATCGTGACCGCGACGGTGTCGTCGTCGGTGACGGCCGCGGCGATCCGCAGCGTGGTGCTGCCGTCCGGCGGCACGATGATCGGCCGCAGGAACTCGGCGTGCTCGACGACCGGCGCGCCCTGCCGCCCGGTGGCGGCGTGGGCGACCTGGGCCATGGCCTCCATGCCGATCACCGCCGGGAACAGCAGGTTGCCGTCGAGGAGGTGGTCGGCGAGGTAGAGGTCGGTGCCGGGGTTGACCTCGACGTCGGTGACGAACTCGACGTCGTGGTAGCGGATCAGCGGCTTGCCGACGAAGCGCAGCAGCGGCAGCGGCGGCAGGTCGTAGCGGACGGTGTCGATGCCCTCGGTACGGCCGCTGATGACCACGACGGGCGGGACGTCGGGGTCGGCGACCAGGCGGCGCATGATCTGCACGCCCTGCTGCGGGGTGATCGGGGTGATGCCCTGGCGGGTCAGCCCCTCCACCACCGACAGCCGCTCGCCCATGCCGACGTCGGACCAGACCGACCACTCCATGCAGACGGCGCGGCAGCGGGGGTGCTTGTCGGCCACCTCCCTGGTGAGCTCGGCCAGCCACTCGTTGGCGGTGGCGTAGTGGGCCTCGCCGTGCAGCCCGGCGCGGCCGATGATGCTGCCGAAGGTGACGAGCAGGCGCAGCCCGGCGACGTCGACGGCGTCGAGCACGTTGCGCAGGCCGTCCACCTTGGGGGCGAAGGTGCGGGCGAAGGCGGCCATGTCGAGGCTGGTCAGCGCGGCCGGCTCGTTGCGGCCGGCGCCGTGCAGCACGGCGGTGACCGGCCCGAGCGCCGCCTGGGCCTCGGCGACGGCGCGGCGGACCTGCCCGGCGTCGGTGACGTCGGCGCGGGCGTAGTGGACGGCCACCCCGGCCTCGGTCATCCGGCGGAGGTTGGCCGCCAGCTCGGTGTCCTCCGCCGGGTCGGACCGGCCGAGCACGGCCAGCCTGGCGCCGCTGTCGGCGGCGACGGCCAGGGCGCACTCGGCGGTGATGCCCTTGCCGCCGCCGGTGACCAGCAGGACGTCCTCCGCGCCGAGCGGCTGCTCGGTGCGGGCCGGCCGTACCGGCAGGGCGCGCATGGTGGGCACCCGCCGCACGCCCGAGGCGTCGTAGTACGCCTCGGCGTAGCCGGTGGTGGCCGCGACCTCGTCTACCACCCAGCCGACGGCCTCGGCGGCCGCCGGTACGTGCACGATGGTGACGCGGAGCTGGGGGGTCTCCAGCTGGAGCGTCTTGGCCAGGCCGGCCGCGCCCCGGCCGTGCTGAACCAGCACGAACCGGGTGCCCGCGGGACCGGCGACGGCCGCCTTGGCGCCGAGCAGCGCCTGCTCCAGGTCTTCCCTCCGGCACTCCGGCGGTAGGCACACCAGGACACCTGATCCGACTCTCCCGTTCTCGAGGGCCTGGCGGAGCGGCTCGGCGATCGGGGAGCCGGCGCCGGCGAACAGCCGCCACTGGCCGCTCTCGCGCACCGCGGGCCGTTCCGGCAGCGGCATCTCGTCCAGGTCGAGCGCGAACGGCCGGGCCCACGCGGCGGCGCCGGCCACGATCTTCGCGGGCTGCGCCTGGGGGGCCTTGGCCAGGCCGTCGAGCGCCTCGCCCAGCTCCCGGAGGCTGGCGGTGGCGAGGTTCGTCGGGGCCTGCGCGGCGGGCACGCCCATCCGCTGGGTGGCCTGGTCGATGATGTGCATCACCGTGACCGAGCTGAGGTGCAGCTCGTCCAGCGGACGGCTGTCCTCGGTGACCATCTCCAGCGGCAGCTCGGCGCGCTCGGCGGCCAGGCGGCGCAGCAGGTCGATGGTCGTCTCGCCCTCCTGACCCGCCGCGGCGACGGACTGCCCGGCCTCGGCGGCCGGTGCGGCGGAGGGGGCGGCCTCCGTGACGCGGTGGGCCGCGCCGATCCCGATCTGCGGCGCCTGCTCGGTGGGGCTGGCGAAGAAGGAGAACTCCTCCCCCACCTCCAGCGGCCGGACGAGGCGGCCGTGGAACAGCTCCTCGTGCGCGATGGGCACGCCGGTGACGTAGGCGGCGCCGGCCACGCGGAGCAGCGAGGTCAGCGACTCGTCGTCGGTGTCCAGCGCGACCACCGGCACGTCGGTGATGTTCGCGGCCAGGCCGCTGAGCACCCGTCCCGGGCCGACCTCGACGAACAGGTCGACGCCGGGGGCGGCCTGCCGTACGGCCTGGGTGAACCGGACGGGCTCGGTGATCTGCCGCCGCAGCAGCGCCGGGACGTCGGTGTCCGGCGCCAGGTCCTCACCGGTGACGGTGGAGACGACGCGGCGGTCCGTCGGGGCGAAGTCCTCGTCCGCCAGGCGGGCGCCGAGGACCTCGGCCGCCGGGGCGACCAGCGGCGAGTGGAAGGCGTGCGACACCCGCAGCCGGGTCCAGGTCAGACCGGCCTCGGCGGCGCGGCGCCCGACCGTCTCGACCGCGTCGACGGGCCCGGCGACGACGGTCTGGCCGGGGCCGTTGTAGCCGGCGATGACGACGGGCAGGTCGCCGATCAGGCCGGTCACCGTGCCGGGGGTGGCGCGGACGCCGGCCATGGTGCCCGAGGCGCTGTGCTCGGTCATCGCCTGTCCCCGTACGGTCGCCACGCGCAGCAGGGTGTCCTCGTCCATCGCGCCGGCCCAGTGCAGGGCCGACAGCTCGCCCAGGCTGTGGCCGAGCGCGACGTCGGCGTCCACGCCCAGCAGGGCGAGGGCGCGCAGACCGGCCATGGAGCCGGTGACGATGCGCGGCTGGGCGACGGCGGTGGCCACCGTGTCGCCGCCCTCGGGCAGCGCGGCCCGCAGGTAGAGCTCCTCGACCTCGGCGAAGCGGCGGCGCAGCGCGCCCCCGCTGGTGCCGCGGCCCGACCCCTGGCCGGGGAAGAGGTAGCCGACCCTGGCCGGGCCGCCGGCCCGGCCGAGGAAGGCGCGGCCGTCCGGGGCGAGCACGGCGGTCTCGCCCGCCTCCAGCGCGGTGATCAGGCGCTGGAGCTGCCGCTCGGCGTCCTCCGGGGAGGTGACGACCACCGCGGCCCGGTACGGCAGGCCGCGCAGCTCCCGCTGGAGCGTCGCGGCCAGGTCGGCGAGCTGGGCGTAGGACACCTTCGGCACGAAGTCCGCCAGCTCGGTGAGCCGCTCGCGCAGCGCCTGCGGCGAGGCCGCGTCGGCCAGCAGCAGCTCGGCGTCCTGCAGCGAGGCGGCCAGGGCGCGGGCGCGGCCCGGCAGCGGGGAACGCCGCCGGGGGGCGGCGTTCTCCAGCACGACGTGCGTGTTGATGCCGCCGAAGCCCATGGCGGTGACGCCGGCCCGCAGCGGGGCGCCGTCCGGCCAGGGCTCGGCCTTGCGCAGCACGCGCAGGGCCGCCCCCTCCTCGGCCAGCACCGGGTGCGGGTCGACGCAGCCGACGGTGGGGGGCAGCATCTGCCCGTGCACCGCCATCACGGCCTTGATCAGGCCGGCCACGCCGGCCGCGGCCTTGGCGTGGCCGATCATGCCCTTGATCGAGCCGACCGCGGCGGGCGGCGCCGAGGGGTCGGCGGCGGAGCGGGCGCCCGACAGCGCCTTCAGCTCCGTCGCGTCGCCCAGGGCGGTGCCGGTGCCGTGGCCCTCGAACAGGGGGACGGTCTCGATGCCGAACCCGGCCCGCTCGTAGGCGCGGCGCAGGGCGAGCTGGTAGCCGCTGACCTCCGGCCGGGTCATGCCGCCCCGGCCGTCGGAGGAGATGCCCCAGCCGGCGACGGTGGCGTAGATCCGGTGCCCGGCGGCCAGCGCGTCGCTCTCCCGCATCAGCACGACCATGCCGCAGCCCTCGCCCGGCCAGAAGCCGTTGGAGTGGCGGTCGTAGAGGCGGAAGTCGTTCTTGGCCAGCGCCCCGGTCTTGGCGAACCCGACGATCTCGAACGGGTCGATGGACAGGTCCACCCCGCCGGCGACGGCGACGTCGATGTCGCCGTCGGCCAGCGCCTTGCCGGCGGTCACCACCGACAGCAGCGACGACGAGCAGGCGCCGTCCACGGTGTAGCCGCCGCCGTTGAGGTCGAAGTGGTTGCAGATCCGCCCGGCGATGGTGTTGGACAGGCCACCGGCGAGGGTGTCCTCGTCGATGGGCGGGAACGGGCTCTTGTAGGCGGCCTCGTAGTCGGCGAGGAACGCCTCCAGCCGCCCGTCGTCCCAGCCCTGCTCCTTCAGCGCCGCGGCGAGGGTCCGGCGCACGTACGGCCAGCGCAGCCGCAGCACGTTGGCCCGGGTGAACTCACCGGTGAGGGTGTTGCCCACCACCACGCCGGTGCGCTCGCGGGGCAGGCCCTCGGCGTCGGGGAAGCCGGCGTCGGCCAGCGCCCGGCCGGCCGTGTCGAGGGCGAGCCAGTGGGTCAGGTCGGTGGAGCGGTAGGTGCTGCCGGCGACGCGGTAGGCGAGCCGGTCGAACTCGTAGCCCTCGATGACCGCGGCGGTGCGGGCGTAGAAGCGGTCGGGGGCCGTGGGGTCGGGGTCCCAGTAGTCGTCGAGCCGCATCCGCACGTCGGGCAGCCGGCGGAAGGCCCGCCGCCCGGCGACGGCGTTCTCCCACAGCTCCCGCGGCGAGGTGGCATCCGGGTAACGGCATGCCATGCCGACGATGGCGAGCCTGGTCATACTTTCGCGACCTCTTTCCGGGCCGGGGCGAGGGCCTGCTCGGCCGCCGCGCTGACCTGGGCCGCGTCCCGCTCGCGGGCCTTGCCGACGATGTGCAGGGACCACAGGAAGGCGCCGCGGACCAGGCAGACGGTCGCGGTGGCGAAGAAGATGCCGTAGGGGATGCTCATGCCGGTCAGCAGGCCGTACACCAGGGCGACGCCGCCGCCGAAGGCGACCTGCGACAGCGGCTTGGACGGCGTGGTGCCCGGGTCGGTGATCATGTAGTTGGTGAACAGGACGAACGCCACGCCGGTCATCATGGCCAGGCCGCCGAGGAGGGCGACGTCGTCGAGGATGACGCTGCGCACGACGGCCTGCAGGGCGAAGCCGATCACCCAGGCGCCGATCAGCCACATGCGGTTGGTCAGCTTGGCGTTCAGCATGGTGCCGAAGACGATGATCACGCAGGGGATGATCCAGTCGATCGGGTTGGTGACGTTCTCGCTGAAGTGGTACGGCGGCGCGATGCTGGCCCACGGGAACAGCAGCAGGATGACGGCGATGCCGAAGTTGGAGGGGTTCATCACGTGGCGCAGCCGGCCGCGGACGGGGGCCCGGATGACCCACTTGGTGCCGACGGCGACGACGACGCCGAACATCATCACCAGGACCTGGTCGTTGACGTAGATCAGCATGTTCATCGCGATGCCGCTGATGTGCGCCGGGTAGAGGAACTCCATCACGCCGCGCGGGCCGTTGCCGCGGAAGCGCGGGGTGCGGCCCTCGACCCTGGCGCCGATCAGCTCCAGGACGATCTCGGTGGTGTAGGCGGTCGCCAGGGCGATGAGGGGCCACGTCCAGGGCTGCTCGAATCCGAGGACCGTGTAGCCGAGGATGTTGAAGACCGTGATCGAGAGGGCGAACCGGCGCAGGGCCGTGATGACCTTCGGGTCGTGCCGCGGAGGCGTCTTGGCTTTCTCGGCCATGTCGTCACTGCTCCTTCGCTTGCGAGCCGAGCTGCACGGTGTGCCGGCCCGGGGTCAGCTGAAGATCCTGCTCGTGGACCTGTCCGGTCCGGTCGCGCCAGGTCAGGTGCACCGGCAGCGGGCCGGTGACGTCCCGGCCGAGGCCGATGTGCACCTCGTGGCTGCGGCGGCCGGAGTGGCCGCTGCCGCCGTCGACCTTGCCGATGGCGACGCGGCCGCCGGGAAGGGTCACCTTCACCTCGGCGCCGATCGCGGGCGAGGCGGCGGACGGGGCGGCGCCGGCGGCGTTCTCGTGGTTCAGCCGCAGCTCCAGGAACGCGCCGGGGGACGGGCTCTGGTTGTGGTAGAAGACCGGGGCGTCCCACTGGCGGGCGACCGCGATGTCGAGCCGTCCGTCGCCGTCGGCGTCACCGGTGGCGATGCCGCGGGTGGGCACCGGGATGGCCATGCCGAGCTGCGGCGACAGGTCGGCGTAGCGGCCCGTCTTCGCGTCCTTGACGAAGAAGGCGAGCGTCTGGTTGCCGCCGATGTCGGCGCCCTCGTGGACGGTCGGCCAGGAGTGCGGGTTGCGCAGCACGCCGTCGTTGGCGGTGGCGAGCTCCTGCAGCTGCGGCCAGCGGTTGACGTCGCCCTTGACGAAGCCGGTGGCCTGGACGATCGCCGGGACACCGCCGTTGTCGAAGTCGTCGATCTTGACGTCCCAGCCCCAGCCGGACCACGCGGTGCGGCTCGGGGCGCTGCGGTCGGCGAACGGCGCGACGCCGCGCTTCAGCTCGGAGCCGACCTCGGCCCGGTCCTTGGCGGTGGACATGAACTGGAAGTTGCTCTCCTCGATGCCGAAGGAGGTCGTGATGTTGCTGACGAAGATGTCGTAGAGGCCGTCGCCGTCCAGGTCGCCGAAGTCGGAGCCCATGCCCTTGAACGAGTCGTGGCCCAGCACCTTGGACTTGGGCACGATCGGCGAGGACTTGCCCTCGACGAGGGAGAAGGCGATGCGGCCGGGGGTGGAGCGGTTGTACAGCAGCCGGTCCTTGCCGAAGTCGTTGTTCAGGAACAGCTCGGGCAGCTGGTCGCCGTCCAGGTCGGCGGTGCTGGCGCCGAGCTCCCAGCCCTTGGAGACGTTCACGGGCAGGACGTCGTCGAGCTTGGCGAAGCTGACCGTCGGCTGCTCGCCGGCGGTGGCGCCGGTCCAGCGGAAGAAGTAGTCCTCGCCGCCGTTGACGGCCGCCGACATGGAGTCGTTCATCTCCACGCCGCCGTTGACCTTCGGGTCCAGGACGGGGCCGTGGGGGAAGTAGTTGCCGATGAAGACGTCCAGGTGACCGTCGCCGTCGAAGTCGGCGGCGGTGGCGGTGTTGCTGTTCCACTGCGGCCCGGTGTACTTCGCCGTGCCGACGCCCGCCACCAGCTCGGTGGGCACGTAGGCGTCCGCGGAGAGCTGCGTGGCGCCGCTCTTGGCGAGGTAGACGATCGGCGTGCGGCCCCAGAAGTAGACCAGCAGGTCGGTGCGGCCGTCCTCGTTGTAGTCACCGGGCAGGCAGCCCATGGGCGCCATCGTGTCGCTCATCGGCAGCGAACCGGGGTTCAGCGCGAACGGCCGGTAGCGGTCGGCCTTCGCGCCGGGGGTGGGGGTCACCACGACCTGGTCGATCCGGGTGTCGGTGACGCACAGGTCGTTGGACAGGCCGTCCATGTCGAGGTCGTTCATGGCGATGCCGGCCCCGACCGAGGAGATCCAGGCGTCGATGTTGCTGTAGCGCTGGTTCACCTTGCGAACCGTCTTCTGCGTGTACCCGGCGGGCAGCGCGATGCTCATCGGCTCGAACGCGTAGGCGCTCGCCAGTCCGGCCTTCTCCTCCTCGGAGGCGAAGGACGGGCGGCCCGCCACGAAAAGGGCCGCCATCATGACGAGGGCGACGATTCCCGGCAGTTGCCTGCGCAGCCAGCCAGCTGTCGTGGTCACGGAGTAACACCTCCAGCAAATGCGAATTCATTGGCGATGCGGCGCCGCCACACCTCGTAGGCGGGCAGGTCGCCGGAGACGGGCCCGTCGGGGCGGGTCCGGCGGCTGGTCAGGGCGGCGTCCTCAGGCGTGGTGCCGCACAGCACCCGGGTCGCGACCTCGTTGTGCGGCACCAGCAGGCCGGCGCGGACCCGGGCCTCGGCCGCGAACGCGCTGCCCTGGGCGAGCTGCGGCCGGTGCGTCCCGGCCCGCTCGCGCAGCTCCAGCAGCTCGTCCTCGGGCGCGCCTCCCGCGTAGGTCGCGGCCAGGCCGACGCCGGCGTACAGGTCGGCCCGGCGCGAGGCGGGGAACCGCTCGACCAGCGAGACGACGTGTTCGACGTCGGTACCGCCGACGAACCACAGCGCGCGGCCGATGCCCTGGTCGATGGCGCGGGCGGCGTACGCCTCGGGCCCGCCGGCCGGCCAGGGGAAGCGCGTCTCGCGGTACTGCTCGTGCACGTACTTCCGGGTGTGGAAGTAGGCCTGGTGGAAGCCGTAGCCGTCGTGGACGAGCCACAGCAGCAGCGGGTCCAGCCCCCGGCTGTCCGGCCACAGGAAGCGCGGCAGCCGCGCCATGGCCCAGCCGATGCCGACGTAGATCATGTAGTTGTGGGCGTCACCCCGTCCGGCGAGGGAGTCGGCGGTACGGTGCCCGCCGCCCGGCGTCAGCCGGTCGAGGATCGCGAAGGCCATGCCCGCGCCCTCGTAGGCGAAGCCCCGGAAGCGCCGGGGGATCTCCTCCAGGCGTTCCTCGGCCTCGGCCGCGGAACGGGTCTCGGCCGCGAAGGCGTAGCCGGTGAGAAATGTCTCGCCGACCGTCTCCAGCAATTCCCGGGACGCGTCGTCCTTCACGTGGAAACCCCGGGTGGCAAGTTTCGTCTCTGATATGTCCGGCGTCAGGACACGACGCCTCAATGACCGGAACATGCTGGCCAACCCAACCCCTCCACCCCTCGTCAACAGGTGTCCTTTGATAGATTCACGCATATGCCGAGCTGGGCCCTCCACTTCGGAAGTGCTCATCCGGCACGCTTTCCGGCAGGGCGCGCGACATTTTCCGGCGATCGGAAAAACAGCCGGTCGGACCATTCATGAATGGCGCGATGAATTCACCGGGCGTCACGGCCGGGCGATGGGGCCCGGCGGACCGGCGCCCGGCGGCCGGGATCGCGGCGCCCCGGCGGTCCGGCGATCCCGGCCCGGTGGCCCGGATCCGGTGCTCCGGGCACGAGGGCCCGGGTGCGGTGCTCCGGGCCACCGGGCCCGGGTTCAGCGCCCGACGCGGTCCGGCGCGAAGCGGGCGTGGATCCGCCGCCGCCACACCTCGTACTGCGGAACCGGGCCGGAACCGTGGGGATCGACGGCGGTGTCGTCGGCGAGCGCGACGGCGTCGGCGACCGCCAGGCCGGTCAGCGCGGCGGTGGCGGCCGCGGTGTGCTCGGGGACGAACCCGGCGTGGTCCCGGGCCTTGACCGCGAAGACCGCGCCCAGGGCCAGCTCGGCCCGGTGCTCGCCGGCCTCCGCCCCCATCGCCGCCAGCGCCTCGGTCCCGCAGCCGCCGGCGAACGTCGCCGCCAGGCCGACGCCGCTCCACAGGTCGGCCTGGCGGCCGGCGGCGAAGCGGCGCACCGCGGCGGAGACGTCCGTCGTCCGCGCGCCGTGGATGAACCACAGGGCGCGGCCGATGCCCTGGTCGACGGCCCGGTTGAAGTAGCCGGGCGACCCCTCCCAGGCGTAGGGGGCGGGCACCCGCTGCTCGTCCACCCAGCGCCGGGTGTCGAAGTAGGCCCGGTCGAAGCCGTAGCCGTCCACCGCCAGCCAGCTCATCGTCGGGTGGTACGGCGTCTCGCCCAGGTCGGGGACGACCTTCTTCCACAGCGGCCGGGGCAGCCGCGCCATGGCGAAGCCGATGCCGATGTAGGTGAGGAAGATGTGCGGGCGGCCGGGCCCGAGCAGCAGGTCGCGGGTACGGTGGCCGCGGCCCCCGCCCATCGCGTCGAGGACGGTCAGCGCCATCGTGGCGCCCTCGTAGGCGAAACCGCGCAGCTCCACGTCGATCATGCCCAGCCGCCGCTCCACCTCCCACTGGTTCCGCGCGTCGATGCCCCACTCGAAGCCGCACACGACGGACTGCGGGATCGCCTCCAGCCGTTCGGCCGCCGGCGACGACGCGCCTGGGAAGCCGCGCACCGCGAACGTCACGTCCGCCAGGGACGGCGCCAGCAGCAACCGGCGGAACGAGCCGAAGAATGTCGACATGGCGCTCTCCTCAGACCACCCGGAGACCCGGGACCGCCGCCGCGGGCGTCCCGGCGTGCGGGGGAACGCCCCGCGCACACCACTCAGGATGCGACCGGCGGCCCGCTCGGGCTTTTCACAGAATGCGGGGCCCGCGGACGCGGGGACGGTCCGCACGGGCGGAGAAGGAGGAAGAGGGTCAGGAGGCGAGCATGTCGAGGATGCTCCCGGCGAAGAAGAGTGCGAAGGCCGCCTTCCGGAACCCGTGGAACGGCCGGGCGCTCCGCAGCGTGGCGGCGAGCCGCCGCAGCGCCCGCCCGAGGAACCACCGCCAGGCGGCGGCGACCGTCAGGCGCGACACGGTGGAGAGGGCGAGCAGGAGCAGGACGGCCGCGGTGAGCATCGCCGCGGCCGCCCACGGCACGGCCGCGGGGCTCGTCCTGAGGGCGACGACGACGGACACCAGCGTGACGAACACGGCGGCCAGGGCGGCCACGGCGCAGCCCTCGGCGCCGTCGGCCCGTTCCGCCTCGGCGAACAGCGCGCGGTCGGGGCCACCGAGGTGGTCCCCCAGGAACTCGGCGGCGCGGCGCTTCGCGTGCGTGTACTCGTTCTCGGTGTGGGCGGGCAGCTCGCCGATGACCGCGCGGTGGAAGCTTCGGTAGGTCTCCAGCGTGACGTCGAGTCCCTCGGGCACCCGGCCGGGAGGCGTGCGGTGGACGGAGAGGCCGCTGATCGGGCCGTTGATGTCGTCCGCCGACACCGACCACACGGTGACCATGTCCTCGGTGACGGCCTTGTGCAGCGCGGCCAGCCGTGCCACGTCGCGTCGGCGCCGGCCGCGGGCGAGGGTGCGCTCGGCGCGTTCTCCGCTCGCCTCGCCGCGCTCCCTGACCTTGTCGGGATCCAGCAGGTCCAGGCCGACGGAGAGTCCCGCGAGGAACAGGAGCCCCTTCCCGAACCGGCCGACCGCCAGCATCCTGATCCCGTACAGGTCCATGCCGGTGGTCGACTGCCCGTCCAGCCAGGCCGAGAGGACGGTCGCCAGATCGCTCATGGGGCGTATTCAACCGGAACGATCACAGATCGGACCGCGGATCGGGATTTTCCCATCGGAACGACCGGGCGCACCGGCCGGGGCCGCGGCAGCACGCGTGCATGGACCGACGTACGGGGACCGGCGTACGGGAGGACGGCGTACGAGGACCGGCGGGTCAGCGGGAGGCCGCGGCGGGCCGGACCGCCCCGGCGTTCCAGGCGGCCCAGACGCTCCAGGCGGAGCCGGCGTCCCAGATCGTCCCGGCGCTCCAGGCCGGTTCGGCGTTCCAGGCGCTCCGGGGACGGCCTGCCGTAGTGATCTCAGCGAGCTCGGCGAGCTCCGCGGCCGCCGCCGCCGCGGCCGCGGCCCGCGCGGTGAGGACCGCGACGACCACTGCGAGCTCCTCCGCCGTCGGGTTGCCCCGCACGACGGTCAGGACCGGGTTCTCCTCCACGGCACACCTCCGGCTACGACCGTCGCACCCGGCGACGGCGGCGCGCACCTTCGGGAGTGCCCTCCCGGGCCCGGCGGATTTCGGGGTCCGGACGGGCCCGGGAGGAGTCTCAGACGACGAGCTGGTCGCCGAACTCCAGGACGAGCGGCAGGTCGGCGCGGCGGCTGATGTTGAGCTTGCGGTAGGTGCGGGTGAGGTGCTGCTCGACCGTGCTGATCGTGATGTAGAGCTTCGCGGCGATCTCCCGGTTGGTGTATCCGGCCGCGGCCAGGGCGGCGACCCGCCGCTCGGCGTCGCTCAGCATGCCGATCATGTCCCCGGCGGGCAGGGCCGGCGGCGCGCCGGGGTCGTCGGCGCGCGACAGAGTCCTGGCCAGCGGCTGGGCGTGGCACTCCAGGGCCACGGCCCGCGCCCGCCCGGCGATCGTCTTGGCGCGGCGGTGCTCGCCGAGCGCCTCGTAGACCTCGACCAGGTCGAACAGCGCGCGGGCCAGCTCGTACCTGTCCCCCGCGGCCTGGAGGTACTCGGTCGCCTGGCGCAGCAGCGGGGGACGGCGGCGCAGCTCGGAGACGGCGGCCAGCAGCCGGAGCGCGGCGCCCCGGCCCCTGGTCGCGCCGGGGCCGCACAGGTCGAGCTGCGCCTGGACGAGCTGCCGGGCCTCGTCCGCCTGGCCCATCCGCAGGCACGCCTCGGCGGCGTCGGCCCGCCAGGGGATCAGGCCGGGCGTGTCGAGGTTCCAGGCGGCCATCAGGTCGCCGCACCGCTGGAAGTCGCGCAGCGCCAGCGCGAAGTAGTCGGTGGCCAGGCTGTGGCGGCCCCGGGCGTGCAGGTAGTGCAGGCCGTAGCGGGTCTGGAACATCGCCTCGGGCACCGGCCGGTCCAGGTACTCGCGCACCGCGTCGTACTTGCCCATCGCGGTGAGAGCGAGGATCAGGCTGCTCAGCGGCCCGCCGATGGCGACGCCCCAGCTGCTCACCGGGATGATGTCCAGGGCCAGGCGCGCGTGGTGCTCGGCGGCGGACATGTCGCCCTGGCGGACGGCGATCTCGGCGCGGATCGCGGCGAGGCGGGCCTGGCGGCTCGGCGCCTGCCGGGACGACGCCTCGACGCTGAACAGGTCGCACCAGGGGGCCACCCGCTCGCAGCGGCCCGCGTAGGTGAGGGCCAGCAGCGAGTTCTCGACGGTGTCGAGCGTCATCTCGTCCAGGCGGGAGTCCTCCAGGATCCGCTCGACGGCGTCCATGTCCTCCTCGCGCGGGCCCCGGGTGAGGACCTCGGCGAGCGCGAGCGCCGACTCCAGCCGCCGGCTGACCGACACCGAGACCATGGTCGCCAGGCCCCGGTCGCCGGCGAGGTGCCGCAGCCGGTCGAGGAAGGGCGGATGGGTGGCCCGCAGCCACAGCTGGCTCACCACCAGCTCGGCGACCGTCTCGGGGTCCGCCCCGGCGCCCGGCCGGTTGAGCTGTTCGAGCACGTCGCGCGCGTCGTCGAAGCGGCCGTACCACAGCAGCGCCCGGGCGAGCACGACGGCGTCGACGCCGCGCAGGCTGCCCCGGTTCATCGCCTCGGTCAGCTCGGCGAGATGCCCGGTCGGCGCGGCGGGGTTGATCCGCCACTCGGCGCGCACCAGCATCGTCATGATCTTCGCGCGCTGGGTCTCGTCGGCGCACTCGCGCCAGGCCATGCGCAGGTAGTCGACCGCCGTCTCCACCTGCCCGTTGCGCAGGGCGCTCCTGGCGGCCTCCTCCAGGATCGGCACGACCCAGGGGGCCTCGACCCGGCCGGCCAGCAGCAGGTGTCCCGCGATCACCGCCGGGGAGGAGCCCAGGTCGTAGCCCAGCTCCGCGGCCCGGCGGTGCAGGTCCGCCCGCTCCCGGGCGTCCGTCCCGGCGAGGACGGCCTCGCGGACGGCGTCGTGCCGGAACCTGCCGAGGGTGAGCAGCCCGGCGGCGCTCAGGGAGTGCAGTTCCCTGCCGACGTCGGGGCCGGGCAGGCCGAGCAGCCGGTCGAGCGTCTCGGGCTCACCGAGGATCGCCAGGCCCCGGGCCACCCGCATGGTCTGCTCGTGGCCGCGCTGCAGGCACGACAGCACGGCCTGGCCGTAGTGGTCGCCAGCGGTGATCCCGTCCGGCGGCTCCTCACCGGCGGACCGGGCGAGCTGCCGGTAGTCGTCGGCCAGGGCGGTGGTCAGCAGGGGGTTGCCGCCGCTGAGGGCGTACCACTCGTCGGCGAGCCGTTCGGCCGTCTCCCGGCCCGTCTCCTCCTCGACGAGGGCCGCCACCCCGGCCCGTGACAGCCGGGTGAGCTGGATGCGGCGGCAGTGCGGCTGGCGGACCAGCTCGGTCTGGAAGAAGCCGTCGGCCCAGCGGCCGTGGTCGGCGTGGCCGAACACCATCACGATGCGGGCGAGCCGTACCCGCCGCGCCAGGTACGCCAGGCAGAGCAGGGAGGCGCGGTCGGCGTGGTGCACGTCATCGACGATGATCATGAGCGGGTACCGCTCCGACAGCTCCAGCAGGACGGTGCACAGGACGTGGACGGTCTGGGCGTCGATCTGCCGGCCGCCGGTGTCCCCCGGCTCCTCCGCGAGCACGGTGCGCGCGCCCTCGCTCAGCAGCGCCAGCGCCCGGTCGCGCTCCTCGGGGACCAGCGGCGCGTCCTGGATGAGCTGGCCGAGCACGCCCAGGGGCAGGTCCCGCTCCATGCGGGAGCCCGTCGCGGTGACGGCCAGCGCGCCCCGCTCGATGGCCTGTTCGGCGAACACGTGCAGCAACGCGCTCTTGCCCGTCGCGACGGCGCCGCCGACCAGCGCCACCTTGCCCCTGCCCAGCACCGCGCTGTCGAGGAGGGCCTGCAGGCAGGCCAGCTCCTCCTCCCGCTCGACCAGTTTCATCTCCGTCTCCCTCCTCGTCTGAGCCCTCACCGGGGCTCTTGCGTCTCGTCGCGCCGTCATCCGGCCGGTCACCGCTCGCCGGTCGTCACCGTCCCGCCGTCGTCCGCGTGCTCCTCGCCCGCGTGCTCCTCGTCCGCGTGTTCCTCGTCCAGGTGAGCGTCGCCGCCTCCTCCGCGGGTGCCGCGGGTGTTGCGGGTGCCACGGCCTCCGGTGCGGGAGGCGCGGGAGGCGCGGCGGGGGACGCCGGGACCTCCGTACGGGACGCCCGTCCCCTCCGCGCCCTGGCGGCGGCGGAGGCGGCGGCCGACAGCGCGGCGGCCCGCAGGTCCGGTCCGGTCCCGGCCCCCCAGAAGACCGTCCCGCCCGCCTGGAGCTCGGCGTAGACCGTGACCCCGCCGACCCCGCCGGTCCCGCCCGCTGGACCGGTGTGGTGTACGGCGCGCACCCGCAGCCCCAGCCGGGCGAGCTCGGCGCGTACGGCCCGCACCGCGTCGGTCCGGTCCCGGCCGGCGTCGAACCCGCCGCCGTCGACGTGCAGGACGACGGCCGCCGGGACGCCGCCCGGGGCCGTGACGGAGACGGCGGCCCCGGCCGGGGCCGTCGCGCCGGGCCCGTCCGCCGCGCCGATGACGTACTCGCGCTCGAAGCACTCCCGCAGCCGGTCGGGGGCGATCTCCCCGCCCTCGGCGTCGGCCAGCGCCTGCACCGTCCGGGCGAACTCCACCCGCAGCCCGCGGGGCAGGTTCAGCCCGTGCCGGGCGCTCATGACGTAGGCCAGGCCGCCCTTGCCGGACTGGCTGTTGATCCGCACGATGGCCTCGTAGGTCCGCCCCACGTCCTGCGGGTCCAGCGGCAGGTACGGCAGGCGCCACGGCAGCCCGGCCGGCTCGGCGCCCGCCTCGGCGGCCTCCCGCTCCAGGGCGTCGAAGCCCTTGTTGATGGCGTCCTGGTGGGAGCCGGAGAAAGCGGTGTAGACGAGGTCGCCGCCGTAGGGGTGGCGGGGGTGGACCGGTATCCCGGTGCACCCCTCGACCGTGCGCCGGACGCGGTCGAGGTCGCGGAAGTCGACGCCGGGGTCGACGCCCTGGGTGAGCAGGTTCAGCCCGAGGGTCACCAGGCACACGTTGCCGGCCCGTTCCCCGTTGCCGAACAGGCAGCCCTCGATCCGCTGGGCCCCGGCCAGCACGGCCAGCTCGGCGGCGGCGACGCCGGTGCCCCGGTCGTTGTGCGGGTGGACCGAGAGGCACAGGTGCTCGCGCCGCGACAGGTTGCGGTGCATCCACTCGATCTGGTCGGCGAAGACGTTGGGGGTGGACCGCTCGACCGTCGTGGGGAAGTTCAGGATGATCTCCCGCCCCGGGCCGGGCTGCCACACGTCCATGACGGCCTCGCAGACCTCCAGCGAGAACTCCGGCTCGGTGTCGGCGAAGTGCTCGGGAGAGTACTGGAAGCCCAGGTCGCAGCCGTCCAGGAAGCGTTCGGCGTACTTCGTCACCAGCCGGGTGCCCCGTACGGCGAGGTCCTTGCACTCGTCGCGGTCCATGCCGAACACCCGGCTGCGGAACCACGGCGACGTCGCGTTGTAGAGGTGGACGGTGGCGCGCCGCGCCCCCGCCAGGCTCTCCGCGGTGCGTTCGATCAGCTCCTCGCGGGCCTGGACGAGCACCGAGACGCGGACGTCGTCGGGGACGAGGTCGTCCTCGATGAGCATCCGGACGAAGTCGTGGTCGTCGCGGCTGGCGGCGGGGAAGCCGACCTCGATCTCCTTGTATCCCATGCGCACCAGCAGGTCGAACATCGCCAGCTTGCGCGCCGGGGTCATGGGGGCCGCCAGCGCCTGGTTGCCGTCCCGCAGGTCGGTGGAGAGCCAGCGGGGCGCGGCGGTGACGGTGGCGTCCGGCCACCTGCGACCGTTCAGGGGAACCTGGGGGAATGCGGTGTATCGTCCGATATTCACTGTCGGAACCCTTACCTGCGTGAACCTGGTGTGCCTGGGGGGCGCTGACACCCGTCAGCCGGCCGAGCCGAAATACGCCGAATAGGAGTACGGCGAGAGCTGGACCTGGATCTGGTAGGAGTCGGTCTCGTCGTGCATGCGGAAGAGAACGACTATCTCCGAATAGGCGGCGGTGAGCCCGAGGCCGACGAAGTACCGGTCGCTTTCGAAGACGAGGCGGTAAACCCCGCGTTCGAAACGGCGGCCGCTCCAGTCCCGGATGCAGCCCTCGTGGTCGGTTTCGGCTTTGGCGTCGGGATTCCAGTGGCCGCCCTCGGAGCACTCCAGCCGGACCCTGACGCTGGCGGCCGGTCGGCCGTAGACACTGTCCAGTGTCTGAATAGCAATACCCATCTCACCGTCACCTGTCCAACGGGCCCGTCCACGGGCGGCCCGGTTCGGCGCTTTCGCCTTGGCCGCCCAGACGGCGCCGCTGCGAGCGCCGGCTCCGCCTGGGCTTCGTCCAAGATTCGCGGACCGCGCTATCGGTTCACCTTCGCCCGCTTATCGGCCCGTCATGCGTCCGCCATCCGCCCGCCATCCGGCCGCCGCGACTCCCGGCGGTGGATGGCCGGACCGGGGCCGGCCGGCAGCCCCGAACCGCTGACCCTAATCACCATTCGAGCACGCCGAAACCCCTTGAATACATCCTCAACTGGGGATATGCCTGACGCTAAGGGAAGCGATAGGGACTCGATGGCGGGCCGTGCGAGCGTCATCGGTGTCAGGAACGGCGTCTACGGCGACGCCGCCACGACCACGGAGGTAGAGATGAGCGGCAAGATCAGCAAGACCGTCGTGCGACTGGGTTTCTCGATCGTCATCGCCCTCGCGGGCGTCACCGTCACCGGCATGGCCGCGAACGCCTCCGACACCCCCGTCCCCCCGCCGCCCGTCACCCACCGCCCCCTGTGCTGCAACCCCTGGGGCTGACAGGCACACCATCTGACACGGAACGGCCGGGGACGCGAACCCCCGGCCGTTCCGTGTTTTTTCACCTGGTTGACAAGGGGAATTGCCGGAGAGCAGGCGGTTCGCCTGGCAACCTCCCATTCAGCGATGTACCATCCACTCACGAAACGGACAGAGCGTACAATCGCGAACAAGGTGGCGTTAGCGTGCCGATCTTGGAACACACCGCGCAGAACCCCTGGCGTTCCCGGACCATGCTTTACGTAAACTTCCTGTGACCAGGAAAGCCGGCCTCGGGAGGTCCGCCACTTCCCGTACTCCGCAAGGCGGTAAAGCGTGGAGGTTCCACCACGCCGGGGGACGGAAGTTTCTTCAAGGAGATGCGCGTGGAATTTCGCGTTCTGGGAGCGCTCGAAGTCACCGCCGGGGGGCGACGTGTGGACCTCGGTGGAGTCCGGCAGCAGACCGTTCTGGCGGTCCTCCTCCTGGACGCCAACCGTACGGTGGCCACGGGCCGGCTCATGGAGGCCATCTAC
The DNA here is from genome assembly GCF_042873875.1 of Streptosporangium sp. NPDC004379. Lineage (NCBI taxonomy): Bacteria > Bacillati > Actinomycetota > Actinomycetes > Streptosporangiales > Streptosporangiaceae > Streptosporangium > Streptosporangium sp. NPDC004379. The sequence continues at coordinate 342,522 of NZ_JBIAMC010000008.1, read as the reverse complement.
GGGGACGACCCGCCCGCCACGTCACGGGCCCAGGTGCAGATCTGCATCTCGGCGCTGAGGCGGCTCTTCGCCGGCCACGGCGGCGAAGAGGTGATCGTGACGAGGTCGCAGGGGTACGCGCTGCGGGCCGACGACGAGCAGATAGACGCGTGCCGCTTCGAGAACCTCGTCCTGCGGGCCCGCCGCGCCCGTGACGACGGCGAGCCCGAGGAGGCCGTCAGGAACTACCGCGAGGCGCTCGCGCTGTGGCGGGGACCGGCTCTGGAGGGCATCGACAGCCGGCTGGTGCAGTCGGTCGCGACCCGCCTCGCCGAGCAGCGGATCACCTCCAACGAGGACTGCCTCCAGCTGGAGCTCGACCTCGGCCGCCACCACGAGCTGGTGGGCGAGCTCACCCGGCTCGTGGAGGAGTACCCGCTGCGCGAACGGCTCCTCGGCCAGCTCATGACGGCGCTGTACCGCTCGGGCCGGCAGGCCGAGGCGCTCCAGGTCTACCGCGACGCCCGGCGCACCATGATCGACGAGCTGGGCATCGAGCCCAACGAACGGCTGCAGCAGCTCGAACACGCGATCCTCACCTCCGACGAGAGCCTCGACGCCCCCCAGGCCCCCGTGCGGGCCACGGCCGAGCCGCAGGCCCCCGCCCCGGCGGTGCCGGGCATGCTCCCGGCCGGCATCGCCGACTTCGTCGGCCGCGCCGAGCAGGTGGAGGCCATCCGCAGGCGGCTGACCGTCGCCTCGGACGGCGCGGCGCGCTTCGCCGTACCCATCGTCGCGATCACCGGCCGGGCCGGGATCGGCAAGACCAGCGTCGCGGTCCACGCCGCGCACAGCGTCATGGAGCACTTCCCCGACGGCCAGCTCTTCGCCAACCTGCACAGCGGCGTGTCCCGCCCGGTCAGCCCGCTGCAGGTGCTCGAAAGGTTCCTGCGCGCCCTCGGCATACCCGGCACCGCCCTGCCCGACGGGCTGGAGGAGCGGGCCGAGACGTACCGGACGATGCTGGCCGACCGCAGGATGCTGATCGTGCTGGACGACGTGGGCAGCGAGAGCCAGGTCCTGCCGCTGCTGCCCGGCAACCCCGCGTCGGCCGTCATCATCACCAGCCGGAGCCGGCTCGCCGGGCTGGCCGGCGTCACCCACGTCGACGTGGACCTCTTCGACTCGGCCCATTCGGTGGACCTGCTCTCCCACGTGGCCGGGACCGACCGCGTGCGGTCCGAAGCCGACTCCGCCGCGGCGCTCGCCGAGCTGTGCGGGCACCTGCCGCTGGCGCTGCGCATCGCCGGCGCCCGCCTCGCCGCGCGCCCGCACTGGAGCGTCGGGCAGCTGGTGGGCCGGCTGCGTGACGAGACCCGCAGGCTCGACGAGCTGATGCACGGCGAGATGGGGATCCGCGCCAGCCTCTCCCTGACCTACGAGGGCATCAGCGAGGAGGCGCGCCGGCTGTTCCGGCGGCTGGCGATCCTCGACTCCCACGTCTTCTCGGGGTGGGCCGGCGCGGCCCTGCTGAAGCGGCCGCTCCTCGACGCGCAGGACCTGCTGGACGACCTGGCCGAGGCCCAGCTCGTCGAGGTCGTCGGCACCGGGCGGGGCGTGCACACCCAGTACCGCTTCCACGACCTCGTCCGGGTGTTCGCCCGGGAACGCCTCGCCGCCGAGGAGACGGCCGCCGAACGCAGCGCCGCCCTCGGCCGGCTGCTGAGCGGGCTGCTCCTCCTCGTCGACGCGGCCCGGTGCCGCGAGTTCGGGACCTGTCCGCTGATCTCCGACGAGACGGAGATCCCCCAGGTCCTGCCCGACGAGCTGGTCCGGCAGCTCGTCACCGAACCGATCGCGTGGTTCGAGCGCGAGCGCCCGCTCCTGGTGTACGGCATCCGCCAGGCGGCGCAGGCTGGTTTCGGGGAGCTGTGCTGGCGCATCGCGACGACCGCCGCCACGTTCTTCGAGTCGCGGGTCTACCTCGACGACTGGCGCGAGACCCACGAGATCGCCCTGGAGGCCGCCCGCGGCACCGGCGACAAGCGCGGCCAGGCGGAGATCCTGTACACCGCCGGCTCGCTGTCGTTCAACGAGCAGCGCTTCGGCGACGCGCGGCGCGAGTTCGAGGCGGCGGTCGAGCTCTTCCAGGCCGTCGGCGACGAGCGGCGGACCGCCCTGGCCGTCCGCAGCATCGCGACCATGGAACGTATGAACGGCCGCCTCGAGGCCGCCGAGGAGGACTACGAGAAGGCGCTGCAGATCTTCCGCTCCGTCGGCGACGACGCCGCCGCCGCGCAGACGATGCACAGCCTCGCCCAGATCCGCCTCGACTGCGACGACCCCGAGGGCGCGAAGAGGATGCTCGCCGAGGCCCTGACGCTCAGCAAGTCCGGGGGCGACCGCAGGGTGACCGCCCAGGTGCTGCACCGCATGGGCCTGGCCCACCTCCGGACGTCCGAGTTCGGCCTGGCGGCGGGCGCGTTCGAGGAGGCGCTGACGGTGGTGCGGGAGATCGGCGACTCCACGGGCGAGGCGTTCAGCCTGCACGGCCTGGGCATCGCCCGGCTGCGTCAGGGGCGCATCGCGGAGGCGGACGCCATGCTGAACCAGGCACTGGAACCGGCAGGCAGCTCCCGCCACCGGCTCGCCGAGGCGCAGGTGCTCGCCGGGCTGGGCGAGCTGGCCATGGTGGCCGGCGACCCGGAGCAGGCCGCCGTCCACCTGCGCAGGTCCGCCTCACTGTTCCGCGGGATGCAGATCCCCCTCCAGGAGGCCGAGGCGCTCGCCCTGCTGAGCGAGGCGTTGCGCGCCTCCGGCGCCGGCGTCGAGGCCGACGAGGCGCGGGCCAGGGCCCTGGAACTGGCCGAGCGGCTCGATGTGCCGGTCGGGCGGAGCATCCGCGAGCGACTGGGTGTGAAGCACCCGGGGGGCGCCGCGCGGACCCTCAGGTGATGCCGCCGGGCGTCTTCCCCGCTTCCCCGCTTTTCCGCTTCCCCGCTTTTCTCGTGACGCCGTCCGGGCCGTCTCGCTCGCATTCTCGGAGATGCGCCCGGATCGCCGCGCCGTGATGATGAGGAAACAGGAATCGACCTACGGACCTGCGCGGATCGCGGATCTGCTCACACGCCGCCATTGACGTTTGTCTGGCGATGGGAGGAACCCGGATGAATGGCAATCGTCCCGGCGAGCTCAGCCTCTCGGTCATCGAGGGCAGGGTCGCGGAGATCTGGAAGCACGTGCTCGACGTGCCGGACGGGATGGAGGACGCCACGTTCTTCGACCTCGAGGGGGAGTCGATCTCGGCGGTCCGCCTGGTGTCCCGGATCGAGGAGGAGCTCGGCGTCTCCGTCGACGTGGGCGACATCTTCGAGGAGGACCCCAACCTGGAGGCGCTGGTCCGGAAGGTCGCCGGCCAGGCCGAGGTCGCCGCGGTCTAGCGGTCCCGGGCACGGACACGGCGGAAGGCCGTTCCTTTCCGAGAACCCTTCGGAAAGGAACGGCCTTCGTCGTTCCCGGACTCACCGGTTCTCCGCCCGGTACGGGGAGCCGCTTCTCCCGTTTCCGGGGTTCTGCGGTTTCCCGGACGGGAGGCCGGCCGCGTTTCCCGGAATCCGGGATCCTCCGGCTCCCGGTTTTCCCGGCGAAGACCCCCGATTCCCTGGCGAGGCCCCTCGATTTCCCGGCGAGGGCCCCCGGACGCGGCGCGGCGCCCCGGCCCTGGGGCCGGGGCGCCGCGGACGAACCGGGGGCCGGACGTCTCTCAGATGTAGAAGGTGTCGGGCTCCAGGCCGCAGAGGATGCGGCCGTACAGCTCGGCGTTGGTGTTCGGGTGCATCAGGGCGTGCAGGTTCATGGCGCTGATGTCGCGGGCGATCCGCTGGATCGGCATGTGGCTGTAGATCGACGACCCTCCGCTGGCCGTGGCGTAGATGTCCACGGCCTCCTTGGCGAGGCGGCACACCGCCCCCATGTCCGCGCGGGCCTTGACCCGCTCCTCCAGCGTCCACTGCTCGCCGCTGACGCCCTTGCCGTCCACCAGGCCGGCCAGCCGGCCCGCGTGGAACTCGGCCTCGTCGACCTTCATGGCCGCCTCGGCGACCTGGAGGTGCGTCAGGGGCGCCTCACGCTGGCTGGCGTACCCGGTGTAGGTGATCTTCCGGTCGGGGAGCCGCTGGAAGAACGCCTCCTGGGCGGCCTTCGCCAGGCCGACCGCGGTGCCGACCGAGGAGGCCGAGGCGACCGGCAGCAGCGGGACGCGGTAGATCGGGGAGGCGGCGTTCAGCTCCGAGGCGTACTGCCCGGCGAGCACCGCGGGCAGGGGCAGGACGCGCTCGGCGGGAATGAAGACGTCCTTGGCGACGGTGCTGACGCTGCCGGTGCCCTTCAGGCCCGCGGTGTGCCAGTCGTCCACGATCTCCAGGTCCGACATCGGGACCAGCGCCATGATCGGCATCGGCTCGACGCCCGGACCGGCCTGGATGGCGACGATCTCCTGCCAGTGGCTGTGCAGGGCGCCGCTGACGAAGCCCCAGCGGCCGTTGACGACCACGCCGCCCTCCACCGGGGTGGCCATGGCGCTCGGGCTCAGCGTCCCGCACACCCGGACGTCGGGCGTGGAGAACACCTCGTCCTGGACCGCGTCGGGGAACATGCAGGTCATCCAGGTGGGGATCCAGTAGACGGACGCCGTCCACGCGGTGGAGCCGTCGGCCTTGGCCAGCTCGGCGGCGACCTCGACGAGGGTGCGGGTGTCGGCCTCGTAGCCGCCGTAGCGGGCGGGCACCCTCAGCTTGAAGACGCCGGCCTCGGCCAGGGCCTCGATCGACTCGTCGTGAAGCCGACGGTTCTCCTCCGACCAGGCCGCGTTCTTCCGCAGCACCGGCAGCAGTTCGGACGCGCGGCGAACGAGTTCTTCCCGCGCCGGGACATCGGTCGTCAGCACCATTTCCTCCTAGTCGTCGTCGACGAGCCCCGGAAGACCGCTCCCCGGCCTCCGGCTCGCGACGCGTACAAGGCCGGCACGCTCGTCCTGTCGTCCGGGAAGCTCCGGGAAACACGGACCGGGAGGCGCCCGCCGGTGATCTCCTCACGAATGTCGCATCCGCGTACGGCCGCGGCACCTTCATGAGTGCGGTTGTCGGCACCCGTGGAGCGAGGGGCGGTTCATCGGGTGGGATCACGGGAGCAGGGCCCCCTCCGGGAGGTGCGGAAATCGCGGGGAACAGGGAAACGGGTCAGGCCGCCGCCTTCGGCGCCGCGAGCTGCCTGCCCGCCGCCCCGGCCGGACGCGCGTCCGCGAGGAGGGCCCGGCCGCGGTTGCCCCGGACGAGCAGGTCGGCGAGCGCACCGGATATCCCGGGCGTACCGGATGCCATGATCACGCCGGATGTCCCGGATACACCGGACATCATGGTCGCATCGGACAGCTCCGGTGAGCCGGACGTCATGGCCGCGCCGGAGGACGCCTCCCGGAGCGCGGACGCGACCTCGGCCAGATCCCGGACCACCGCGTCGAGCACCTCGGCGATCGGTCCGGCGTTCTGCCGCAGGATGTCGCACCACAGGTCGGGGGAACCGCCCGCGATCCGGGTGACGTCCCGCAGGCCCTGGCCCGCCAGCGCGAGCGTGGTCTCGTCGGCCCCCGCGAACCTCGCCGCCAGCGCCGACGCCATCAGGTGCGGCACGTGGGAGACCGCGGCGGTGACCCGGTCGTGGGCGTCCGGGCGGATCAGCCGGTGCTCGGCCCCGCACAGCGCCACCATCTCCGTCACCAGGCGCACCGCCTCCGGCCGCGTCGCCGGATGCGGGCACAGCGCCCACCGGCGGCCGGCGAACAGGTCGGCGCGCGCCGCCCCCGGCCCCGACGACTCCCCGCCCGCCATCGGATGCCCCGGCACGTAGACGGAGACGTCGCAGCCGGCGGCCTCGGCCTCGGCGAGGATCCCGGCCTTCGTGCTCGCGACGTCGGTGTAGACCCGGCCCAGCCCGCGGTCCTGGGCCTCGCGCAGCACGCCGGGGACCGTGGACGGCGGGGTGGCGATGATCACCACGTCGGCGGGGCGGTCACCGTGGGCCGACGCCGTTCCCGCGCCCATCCGCTCGGCCTTGCGCACCGCGTACGGGTCGCGGTCGGACAGGGTGACGTGGACCCCCGTACGGCGCAGCGCGAGCGCCACCGATGCTCCGATCAGGCCGCAGCCGAGAACCGCGGCACGGCCGATCTCCGTCGAGATCATCAATCCTCCATGGGGTGCGCTCCGGCGCGGGGGCGGCCGGGATCGCCTCGGGAACGTCCGGGAACCGCCGCGGAGGCGCCGGGAGCGGCGCGGTCATCGGCCGCATCGGCGGCCCTGCGGCGTCGCACCCGGCGTTCCAGGCGCGGAGACGTCCGGAAGCGGACGTCATCGGCCGCATCGTCAGTCTTCCGGGGCCGCCCCCGGCGTTCCAGGGACGGAGCCCTCAGCAAGGTGCCGGTCACCGGCAACTTCCTGCCAGCGCCCCGAGCGGGCCGTCGAAGTCCTTTTCCCTTCTTTCCGGTTCTTCCGGGTTCCCGCCCCTGCCACCAGCGCGTTCCCGGCTCGCCGGAGTTCCCCGTCCACGGCCGTCGCCGCCTTTCCGGTCACCGCGAAGACGCCCGGAAAGCGGACACCGCACGCCGAAAGGTGCGCCTTCCGGCACCGGGCGACCACGATGCGAATGTGCGGGCCCGCGAGGTCGCGGGGCGATCCCCTTCCCTCCGCCGACCCGCCGGGCCTGCCCTGCCCCAGCCATCGAGTGAGGGAACGCCAGCATGAGCGCATCACCGACCATCACCGACGACATCACGGCCGTCAGCGAGGTGCCCAAGCGCATCATCGCCGCGTGGGCCGCCAACGACGCCGACGCCTTCGCCGAGGTCTTCACCGAGGACGCCACCATGGTCCTGCCCGGGGTCTTCGTCTCCGGCCGCGATGGGATCCGCGGCTACATGGCCGGGGCCTACGCCGGTCCCCTCCGGGGCACCCGGGTGGCCGGCGAGCCGATCTCGGTGCGGTTCACCGGCGCCGACGGCGCCATCCTCGTGACGCGGGGCGGCGCCCTGGTGGGCGATGAGACCCAGCCCGCGCCGGAGCGCGCGGTCCACGCCACGTGGGTCCTGGCCAAGCAGGACGGCCGGTGGCTGCTCACCGCCTATCACAACGCCCCGGCGAACGCCGTCTGACCACCGCCCGGCCGCCGTCGCCGCCTGACCGCGGACGGCGGGCGGCCCGGACGCCGGATGAGAAGGGGGACCTCCCCGTGGAGGTCCCCTTTCTCCATGCCCGGCCCTTCGCGTCTTCCCGGTATCGGCGTCTTTCCGGTGTCTGTGTCCTCCCGGTGTCTGTGTCCTCCCGGTATCGGCGTCTTCCCGGCGTCCGTGTCCTCCCGGCGTCCGGGAGACCGGCCGCCGGACCGCCTTCCCGCCGCCTCCCCGCCCGTCGTACGGTCGCCGCCCGCCGTACGGTCGCCGCCCGCCGTACCGGGCCGTCAGGCGACCAGTTCGACCCGCGTGTGATCGCCGACCAGCAGCCGGTGCTGGACCTTCTCCCGGTCGGCCGGCATGACGACGGCCGAACGCCCGATCATCGACCCGTACAGGCCCGGGACCTCGGAGATCGTCGCGCCGTCCAGCACGATCGAGTCGGCCAGCCGCGTACGGCGCAGCACGCAGTCCTGGCCGATGGAGACGTCGGGCCCGAGGTGGCAGTCCTCGATCAGGGTGTTCGCCCCGATGATGGCCGGTCCCTCGATCACCGACCGCACCACCCGCGCCCCGGGACCCAGCACGACCCTGTCGCCCAGCTCGGCGAGCAGCCGCCGGTTGCACTCCAGCACGTCCTCGGCCCGGCCGGTGTCCTTCCAGTAGCCCCGGTACTCGCTGGCCCTGACCGTCGAGCCCTGGTCGACCAGCCACTGGATCGCGTCGGTGATCTCCAGCTCGCCGCGGGCCCCGGGCCGGATCGCGGCGACCGCCTCGTGGATCCGGGCGGTGAAGAAGTAGACGCCGATCATGGCCAGGTCGCTGCGGGGCTGCGAGGGTTTCTCCACCAGCCGCCGGACCTCGCCGTCCCGGTCCATCTCCACGACCCCGAAGGCCCGCGGGTCGGCGACCCGGTGCACCGCGACCTGCGCCGCGGGCCGGCCGGCCCGGAACTCCGCGGCGATGGCCTCCACGCCGTCGGGCAGCATGTTGTCGCCGAGGTACATCACGAAGTCGTCGTCGCCGAGGAACGGACGGGCCAGCGCCACGCAGTGCGCCAGGCCCAGCGGCCGGTCCTGCCGGATGTAGGTGACGCGCACCCCCAGTCTCGACCCGTCGCCGATCACTCCGGCGATCTCGGCCGCCCAGCCTCCGACGATGACGCCGACCTCGGTGACGCCGAGGTCGCGGATGTTCTCCAGCACGTGCTCCAGGACCGGCTTGTTCGCGATCGGGATGAGCTGCTTCGGCATGGAGTAACTGAAAGGACGCAGGCGGGTGCCAGACCCGCCGGACAGCACCAGGGCCTTCATGCGGCTCATTCTTACAGCCCCCGGGTAAACGCCCTTCTCTGCTTTTGCCGACTTCCCCCGCGGGCGCCGGCGGGCCGGTGGTCCCGCATTTCAGGAGATGTTCCGCCCATGAGGCGGTGTGAGGATACGAGGGCGAACGCCGTTCACCGTAATCCGGTCGAAAACCCGAGTGTGGCAATCCGGAGGCTACTAAATGAAGAGCAACGACCTTGGGGAAGCCGTGGCCGACGACATCACGATCGAGGTCCCGACCCACGAGGACTGGGACGACATCTACGCGACGTTCTCCGCGGGCATCAACATCGACGGCGACCCGCAGAGCCGCGAGACCGAGCGCGAGCTCTTCGAGCCCGACCGTTCGCTGGTCGCGCGGAGCGGCGGCCGGGTCGTCGGCACGCTGGGGTGCAACACCCGGCAGATCGCCGTCCCCGGAGCGGTCATCCCCGCCGCCCACGGCTGCCGCGGCGCCGTCTCCGCCGGCGCCCGCCGTCAGGGCCTGCTGACCAAGATGATGCGCCGGCACTTCGAGGACGCCCGTGCCCTCGGCGAGGCCATCACCCTGTGCTGGGCCAGTGAGGCGCGCATCTACCACCGCTTCGGCTACGGCCTGTCGATCCGCCGGATCGGGCTCAACGTGAACTCCCGCGAGGTCACCCTGCCGCCCGGCAAGGGTCAGGGCAGGATCGTCGAGGGCACTCCGGCCGACCTGCGTGAGGCCCTCGTCAAGGTCTACGACCAGGTGTACGCCGAGCAGCCCGGCTGGTCGGAGCGGACCGAGGCCCACTGGGACTACCGGCTGGCCGACACCATGTCGATGCGGGCCGGCGCCTCGGCGCTGCGGGTCGTCCTGCACGAGGGCGACGGCGGCGTCGACGGCTACGCCCTGTGGCGGGTGCGCAGCAACTGGACCGGCAACGGCCCGATCGGGCAGGTCGAGCTGGTGGAGCAGGTCTCCACGACCCCCGAGGCGTACGACGCGCTGTGGCGGTTCCTGCTCACGGTGGACCTCACCCGCTCGGTCACGACGTGGTCGTGCTCGGTCGACGAGCCGCTGTTCTACTGGGTCGGCGAGCCGCGGCAGCTCGCGGCGCACCTGTGCGACGCGCTGTGGATCCGCGTCGTGGACGTCGCCAAGGCCCTGGAGTCGCGCCGGTACGCCGCGCCCGTGGACGTCGTGATCGACGTGACCGACGAGTTCATGCCGGTCAACACCGGCCGGTGGCGGCTGACCGGCTCGCCGGACTCGGCCACCTGCGTCCCCACCTCCGACCCCGCCGACCTGGCCTGCGACATCCGCGCGCTGGGCGCCCTCTACATGGGCGGGACGTCGATCCGGACGCTGGCGGGTACCGGGCTGGTCCGGGAGCTGACCCCGGGCGCGCTGGCCGCCGCCGGTCCGGCCTTCGGCTGGCACCGCTCCCCCTCCGCCTTCGAGCTCTTCTGATCGGGCTCGGCGGGCTCGGCGGGCTCGCTGATCGGCTGCTCGGCCGCTCAGCGGGTTCGCGTGGCGGGCGTACGGCGGGCGGGCGCACGGCGCCGGCCCGCCGTACGGGCATGAGGGGCCGGTTCCGGCCCGTCGTACGCGCGCGGCGGGATCCGGGGCGCCTCGCCGTACGGATGCGTCAGGAGCCGGGCCGTCCACGCCGTGCGGGCGCGGGTCCGCGCCGTGAAACCACGCCAAAATACGCGATCGATACATAAATTCACATAAGGCGATAAATGCCTTAAAAATGTTATCAGTGGTTGAAAGGTCTCGGATTCGGGAAACGCGGTGGAGCGCCCGGAGCGGCCGTTCTCCGGCCGGACCGCGGAATTGTCGGTCCGCCGGAATAGCATCCTCGGAGATGCCAGCCGGGTCACGGGTGGTGCAGGTTGGTTCCACCGGGTCTGCCTTTTCCCGCGGGGCCGGCGCAGGTCGCCGTCGCGCGAGACCCGGTGGGGCACGACCGAACAACTGTCCATATCCACTACACAGAGAGATTCACCATGGACGTAACGTCAGCAGACGGCACCACCATCGCTTTCGACCGGTCCGGTGAAGGGCCCGCGGTCATCCTGGTGCAGGGTGGGTTCAGCGACCGCTCCCACCCGATCTGGACGGGTATGGCCGACGCTCTCGCCCCCGCTGGTTTCACCGTGTACAACTACGACCGCCGGGGACGCGGCGGCAGCGGCGACACGCAGCCGTACGCGGTCGAGCGGGAGATCGAGGACCTCGAGGCGATCATCAAGCACGCCGGCGGCGAGGCGATGGTGTTCGGCGGCTCCTCCGGCGGGGCGCTCGCCCTGGAGGCCGCGGCCCACGGGCTCGCGATCACCAAGCTCGCCGTGTACGAGCCGCCCTACATCGTCGACGAGAGCCGCGCGCCGGTCCCCCAGGACTTCGAGGCCCAGCTCGCCTCCCTCATCTCGGAGGGCCGTCGCGGCGACGTGGTCGCGCGCTTCATGACCGAGGCCGCCGAGGTCCCCGCCGAGATGGTGGACCAGATGCGCCAGTCCCCCTACTGGGAGGGCATGGAGGCCGTCGCGCACACCCTCGTCTACGAGGCCGCGGTCGTCGGCCCGGGCAACCAGCTGCCCGCCGAGCGGCTGTCCGGCGTCGACACCCCCACGCTCGTCCTGACCGGTGAGAACAGCGCCCCCTGGATGGGCAAGGCCGGCGCCGCCGTCGCCGACAAGCTGTCCAACGGCGAGCACCGCATCCTGGAGGGCCAGGCGCACGACGCCTCCCCCGAGGTCCTCGCCCCCGCGGTCGCGGAGTTCTTCAAGGCCAGGTCAACGACCCAGGGCTGATGCCCTGGGCTTGCGCCTCTCGCGCCTGCCTGGCTGGCAGGCGCGGGACGCACTGACCCCGCTTTCCACGGCGGGATCGTTGGGCGCGTTGACGAACACCCACGCCACCCCGGCCCGTCGTGCGACGTTGAGGGCGGCGATGTGATCGGCGGGCCCAGCGAACCCGCACGACCGACAAGAGAAGGCGTCCCGGGTGGGACGGTTGCCCCGGCAGACAGACCCGCACCAGGGCACCGGACACGTCTGGGAGGTGTAGGCCGGATCCACCGCCGTGTACGGCACGCCTGCGCGGCGGCCCTTGTAGGACAGGAACTCGCCCATCTGGTGGAACGGCCAGGACGAGAGCGTGGCCCGCTGGGATGGCCAGAACCGTACCCGCTCACGGATCCCCGCCAGATCTTCGACGGCGATGCCGCGCCCGGTGCGTTGCGCATCGGCCACGATCTCGTCGGCGATCTTGTGATTTACCTGGGCGGCGTGCCGGGATTCCCGCCCGGCGCGCCGCTTGAGCTTGCGCCGCGCGGACTTGGTGCCCTTGGCCTGCAGTTCGGCCCGGAGGCGGGCCATGCGCCGCCGGTAGCGGTTCAGCTCTCGGCCGCTGTGGTTGACGCCGTCGCTGGTGGTCGCCAGGTTCACGATGCCTCGGTCCACCCCGATCCACCCGGCCGGGGTGGTGTTGAGCGGCGCTTCGGGCACCTCACAGGTGGCGATCAGGAACCACATGCCGCCCCGGCACACCAGATCCGACTCACCCCGCCGGTGGGCGGCGAGCGTCGTGAGCTGGGCGGTCGAGCCGGTGAAGGCGAGGTCCTTGATCCGGCCGTGCACCGTCCAGATAGAGATGGTGCGGGCGTCGATGCGCCAGGACAGGCACCGGTCGTCAAAGGGGTGGGCGGCCTCGGGCCGGAACGCGATGGGTGTGCTCTCGGCCTTGCTCGGGCGCTTACCCTTCAGCCGTCCGGTGCGGATCAGGCCGCGCAGGGCGGCATAGGCGTCGGTGACCTTCTTGATGACGTGCTGGGCGGTCTGCGCCGACAGCCCATCGGCGCGCAGGTCGCCGTAAGTGCGTCGGCGCAGGTCGTAGACACCGAACGTGCTCGTCCGATGCGCAGTGCGGGAGACGGCGGTGGCGGCGGCGTTGACCGCGTGCAGGGTCGCCGCCAGGGCCGCCGCCTGCGCGGGCGTCGGCAGGAGCTTGACCTGCACCACCAGCTTCACCTCGAACACAGTAGCGACCGGCCCCTGCCCGCGTCCGGGAAAAGCTCGATGCCAGACCCGGCCGGATCCGGCCAGAGCGCGGCGATTCCTCCCGCGTGTGAACGCCCGGGGCTCCTCACTAGATAGCGCTGAACACCGGTCCCCCACGGCCCAGCCGCCGCGATCAGGGGGTTCACCGTGACGGCCGCCGGGAAGGCGTTTCCTCCCGGCGGCCGTCGTCATGCCCGGCCCCCGCTCCGACCTGGCCGTCGTCTCCCTCGGTACCCCAGGCTGTACCCCCATTGGGGTGCACGCGGGAGCGACCGGGAGGGCCCCCGGCTGATGTGCTGATCACTGTCAGTCAAACGCTCTTCCAGGAGAAAGTGAAATGACAGTCGACAGCCGGCCTGAGGCCGCGCGCTCCACCGGTGAGAGCGGGCTCCGGGGCTTCATCCGCCGCCATCCGTTGATCAGCTTTTTCACACTGGCCAACCTGATGAGCTGGGTGGCCTGGGTGCCCTACATCCTCTCGGCGACCGGCCTCGGAGTCTGGAACTTCCGCTTCCCGGAGGTGCTCGGCACCTCGCAGCTCACCGGGATGCTCCCCGGCGCCTATCTCGGCCCCATCTTCTCCGCCTACATCGTGACCAGGGTCACGGGCGGCAGGGAAGGCGTCCGCCGGTGGATACGGAGGATGACCAAGTGGCGGGTCAGCTGGGTCTGGTATCTCATCTCGGTCCTCGCCGTCCCCGTCGCCCTCATCGTCGCCGCCTCGGCCCTCTACGGCGAGGACGTCCGCATGCCACCCGTCGCCGTGCTGATCGCCTACGTGCCCGGCCTGCTGCTCCAGATGGTCACCACCGGTCTGGCCGAGGAGCCCGGCTGGCGTGACTTCGCGCTGCCCCGCATGCAGCGCAGGTTCGGCCCGCTGGGCGCCACCGCCCTCCTCGGCCCGCTGTGGGGCGTCTGGCATCTGCCGCTTTATCTGAGCGAGTGGGGCGGATGGCCGGACGTCACCCTGATGAGAGTCGGCGAGTTCATCGCCTTCTGCTGCACCTTCAGCGTGGTCGTCACCTGGGTGTTCAACCGGACCGGACAGAGCCTGCCTCTGGTCATGCTGCTGCACGTCAGCGTCAACAACTTCATGTCGATGGTCTACGGGGCGATGTTCCCGTCGATCGACACCGCCGAGCAGGGGAGCCGCGTCACCCTGCTCGCGGCCGCCACGGCGGCGATCGTACTGCTCGCCGCGACCCGTGGCCGCCTCGGTTACCGTCCGGCCGAGGAGCCCACGCCGGAGCCCGCCGACGGAGCCGGAGACTCCTTGGCCGTCGATCCGACCGGCGCGGGGCACGTCGTCCACGGCCCCGGCCGTTGACGGTCCGGCCGTCGGGTCGTCAACGGCACGGTAGGCGGCAGTCCGCACCGGCCACCGCCCCGAAGGATCAAATGTCCTAAAATCTCTGGCCCAAGGGGGTGGCACGATGGCGGCGCACCAGCCGGAACCGGGCGGCACCCGGCGGGACGGCCGGAGGGGCGCCGCCGCACGCGTCCGTGACGTCTCCGTCGCGTTCGGACACCTCGTCGGCGGCCTCGGCACCGCGCTGCTGGCGCTCGCCGCCCTGGCATGGCTCGTCGTGGCCGGGCTCACCTGTGTGATCGGTGTGGGCCTGCTCCTGCTGCCCACCGTGCCGCGTGCCGTACGGGCCGTCGCCGAGCGGGAGCGTGACCGCCTGTCCCGCTGGGGACCGGAGATCGTCGGCATGGGGCCCGCACCGTCCGGCGCGCGCGCCGCGCTCGCCGACCCGGTCGTCCGGCGGGAGTTGGGCTGGCTCCTCGCGCACGGCACGCTGGGCCTGTTCCTCGGCCTGGCCGGGATGACCATGGTGCTGGACGCCGTGCAGAACATCACGTATCCGCTGTGGTGGCGGGCGCTGCCCGCGGAGGACCGCACCCCGACCCCGGTGTTCTGGGACGTGCGTGACGACGCCGACGCCATGGCGGTCGCGGCGCTCGGCGTGGCGATGGCCGTCTGCTTCCTGCTGCTGGGGCCGGGGATGGCCCGGTTGCAGGGGTGGCCGGGGCGCCGGCTTCTGACGCCCACCGCCGACGTCGACCTGTCGCTGCGGATCGCGCAGCTGTCGGCCACCCGCGCGGCGGCGCTGGACGCCCACGCCGCGGAGCTGCGGCGGATCGAACGCTCGCTGCACGACGGGGCGCAGAACCGGCTGGTCGCGGTCACCGTGCTGCTCGGCGCGGCCCGCCGCGCGCTGGCCCGGAACCGGCCGGACGCGGAGGACATGCTCGAACGCGCCCAGGAGACCGCCGAGCAGGCGCTGTCCGAACTCCGTACGGCCGTCCGCGGCATCCTGCCGCCCGTACTGGCCGACCGGGGGCTCGCCGGCGCGCTCGCCGGGCTCGCGGCGAACTGCGGTGTGCCCTGCCGAGTGGACGTCGACGCGCTCGGCAGGTGCCCCGCCTCCATCGAGGCCACCGCCTACTTCGTGACCGCCGAGGCGCTCACCAACGTCTCCAGGCACAGCCGGGCCCGGCACGCCACGGTGACCGTACGGCGTGCGGGCGACCGGCTGTCCCTGCGGATCGAGGACGACGGCGTCGGTGGCGCGGACGAACGGCGCGGCTCCGGGCTCCCCGGCATCCGCAGCCGGGTCGAGGCGCACGACGGCCGCCTCACCCTGACCAGCCCGCCCGGTGGGCCGACCGCGCTCGAAGTGGGGTTGCCGTGCGGATCGTGATAGCCGAGGACGACCCGCTGCTGCGCGAGGGGGTCGCGCTGCTGCTGCGCGCCGAGTCCCTCGACGTGGTGGCCACGACCGACCACCCGGACGCCTTCCTGGCGGCCGTCGCCGCCCACCGGCCCGACGTGGCCATCGTCGACGTCCGGATGCCCCCGACCCACACCGACGAGGGCATCACCGCGGCCGTCGAGGCCAGACGCCTTCAGCCCGGCCTGGCGGTGCTCGTGTTGTCCGCCTACGTCGAGGAGACGTTCGCCACCGAACTGCTCGCCGGCGGAACCGACCGGCTCGGATACCTGCTCAAGGAGAGGGTCGGCCGTGTCGACCAGTTCCTCGACGCCCTGCACCGGGTGGCCGCCGGGGGCACGGCCATCGACCCCGAGGTCGTCGCGCAGCTGCTCACCCGCACCCGCACCGACAGCGGGCTGGAACGGCTGACCGCCCGGGAGCACGACGTGCTCGCCGTGATGGCCGAGGGACTGGGCAACACCGCCATCTCCGAACGGCTCTTCATCAGCGAAGGCGCCGTCCACAAGCACATCCGCAGCATCTTCGCCAAACTCGACCTGGCGCCCGCCGACCGGGCGGACCGGAGGGTCACGGCCGTCCTGCGCTACCTGGAGGAGACCCGGCGCCGCGGCTGACGCCGTGCTGAGGTCCCGGCTCCGAGGCCGCACGAGCCCGGCGCTAGCGGGGCGTCCCGTCGTGCTCGCCTCCGCGGGCGAGACGCCGGAGTTGATATTCATGCACGTCGCTCACCCACTCCCAGCCGGGCTCGGCCGATGGGCCGATCCGCGGGTCGGCGGGGACCCGGCCGTCCCGCAGCGCGAGCACGTACGCCCGGTCCAGGTCGATCCGCGCCCGTATCTGATCGGCTCCGCCGACGGACCCGTGGCCGGGGACGACGACGTCGGCACCGCCCGCCATCTCCTCGATCAGGTCCAGCGCGGCGAGATGGTCCTCGACCGGGTCGGCGGCGTCCGGGTCGAGCATCGGAACCAGGACGTCGGAGAGCATGTCTCCGGCGACGAGGACCCCGCGCTCCTCGATCAGCAGGGCCGCATGGCCCGGGGCGTGCGCCTGATGCTCGATGATCCGGATCCTGGGGCCGTCCCAGGAGATCTCTGTGGTTTCGGCGGGCAGGCCGGTGATGCGGCCGAGGAGGTCGAGCGGCACCTGCCCGGCGACCTCCGTCTCCAGCAGGTGGTCGGCGACGCGGTCTTTCGCACCCGCGTCCGACAGCTGATCCCGTACGGTGGCCGCGCAGCGCGCCGTGCCGTACCGGGGGACCTCGCCGAGCCGTTCGTGCCAGAGCAGGTGGTCCCAGTCCGGATGCGTGGAGAACCCCGCCACGACGGATAGGCCCGCCTCACGGAGGTCGTCCGCGAGGCATTCGATCTCGGCGCCGGTCACCCCGGGGTCGATGAGCAGCACCCCGTCCCGGCCCCGCACGACGACGGCGTTGCTCCGCACGAACTCGCTCTGGTGGACCCACACGCCCTCCGCGACCCGCGTCAGCATGCGCTCATCTCCTTCGTGTCCCGGACGGCGTAGTGGTGCATCGTGACGCCGTGGGCGAACGATCGCTGCTCCAGGAGGTCGAGATCGATGGGCCGGTCGTAGTCGTCGAACAGCGGCCTGCCGAAGCCGAGGATCGAGGGATGGGTGAAGAGCAACAGCTCGTCGAGCAGACCGGCGCGGAGCAGCTGCGTCGCGAGCATCGCTCCGCCCACCCCGATGGTGCCGTCGGTCCGGGCACGCAGAGCGGCGAGCTGCTCGATCGCGTCGTCCCCGCCGATGACCCGGGTGCCGTGACCGGCGTCGCGGCGGGTGCGGGAGACGAGCACCTTGGGCGTCGTGGTCCAGATCTCGCCGTATTCACGCAGGACGTCAGGCAGCGACGCGTCCTCGCGTGCCCGCGGCCAGTACTCCTCCATGGTCTCGTACATGACCCGGCCCTGGACCATCATCGCGAGCGCCCGTGCCCGCGCGTTGAACTCGCGGTGCAGGTCCTCGTCGATGCGAAGCCACTCGCCGGCGCCGTCGTCCCCCGGGACCTGCTCGATCCGCAGGTCGAGGGACACGTTCATCCAATACAGGAAACGGCCCATCATCTCCCCATCCCCATAGTGATTGCATTTCGCAACCACTATATTGGGGGCGAAACGCCTGTCAAGGAGGAGTCGTGGAACCACGGTCCGGATGCCCGGTCAACGCCGCCGTCGAGATACTCGGAGATCGCTGGTCGCTGCTCGTGCTGCGCGACGTCATCTTCGGTGACCGCCGGCACTTCCGTGCGCTGCTCACCGGATCGATCGAGGGCATCGCCTCGAACATCCTCGCCGACCGCCTCAAACGGCTCATCGACGCGGGGATCCTCACCCGCGGCACCGCGGCCCGCGGACAGCGCGCACGCTTCAGCCTCACCGAGGCCGGCATCCAGACCCTGCCGATCATCTACGCCCTCGGCAACTGGGGCCTCGACTGGAGATCCGGCAGCGCCGAGCTCCGAATCCGGCAGCAGATCATGCGCGACGAGGGCCCGGCGTTCGTCGAGGAGCTCATGGACGAGCTCCGCGTCCGCCACCTCGACGCCCCACCGAAACCGCACGACGGTCCGGGCGCGTTCGAGCGACTCGACGCCGCCTACACCGCCACCGCGGGGCGGACAGGCGAGGACCCGGCCGCACCTCATCCATGATCATCACGACTTCGATCGGCGTAGCCGGGGAGGCCTCCCCGGCTACGCTTGACGCGTCGCTTCATGCCGGGAACATCAAGGAGACCCGTAATTGGTGATCATCGCTCAGGAGACGTCGTTCGACGAGGCCGAGGTGCGTGAGCTCTACGACTCGGTCGGCTGGCACCCGTGGACGCGCGACGTCGCCCGGGTGTGCCGGAGCCTGGCCGGCTCGCACCTGGTCGTCACCGCCAGGGACGAGTCGGGCCGCCTGCTCGGCCTGGCACGGACGGTGTCCGACGACGAGGTCGTCTGCTATGTGCAGGAACTGCTGGTCAACGCCCGGTACCACGGCAAGGGCGTCGGCCGCCGGTTGCTGGAGCACCTCAAGGACCGGTACGCGCACTGCCGCTACTTCGTCCTCACCACCGACCACGAATCCACCCCCGAAGGCCCCGCCAATCACGCCTTCTACCGGCGCCTCGGACTGATCGAGCACCACGAGCAGGGCCTGTCGGCCTTCGGCCTGCGGGTACGCGACCCGAAGAGCCTCTGAAGCAGCCCTTGGGCGGGCGCGGAGGTCACCTTCCTCTCGCCATGGCAGGCGCGTCACAGGGCCACAGCGGGACGTCGCCTTGCTCGGGGCCGTGAGCGGGCCGCTGTCTCTTCGTGAAGGAACACGGCCCGTGACGGCGAACGGCCGAATCGACGGCTTCACCCGGAACGATATGAAAGAACTCCGGTCATGGACCCGCCCATCGGACAAACCGCTATCAGCGGGCTAGCATGGGGCGCTGCACCATAGAACGGAGAAATCATGTCATTTCAGGCATACCTTGACAATATTGAGGAAAAGACCGGGCTGACGCCGCGCGAGTTCATCACCCTGGCGAAGGAACGCGGCTTCGACGCCCCGGCCACGAAGGCCGGAGTGATCATCGATTGGCTGAAGCAGGACTACGATCTCGGCCGTGGACACGCGATGGCGCTGGTACACGTGATCAAGAAGGGGCCGCAGATCGACGCCAAGCACGTCGGCAGTTCGGGTTCCCACCGCGACGAATCCGACGTGCTGTGGCTGGACGGCAAGAACAACCGGCCCTGACGAGCCGGCCCGCCCCGGCCTCCGGACGACCGGACCGGTGACCGCCGGTACGGGCTCCGGGCCTTTTCCGAAGGCACGAAGCGTCCGAGGTCACGGACCTCTTCAAGGACCGAATGCCCGGCGCCCCTCCCCCGCGCCACGGACCGCCCGCCGTACGGCCTGCTTCCGCGTACGGCCCGGCCGCGACGACCGGGAGGACCACGACGGCCCCCAGGAAGGCTCCTCCTGGGGGCCGTCGTCATGCCCGGCCCTTGGATTCCCCCACGAACGACACCATGTCCCGCCTCATGGTTCCCAGCGGATGCGGCGCACACGGCCACACCGGGGCCTCCCTCGCGTTCGAGGGTCAGAAGTCGAACTCGCCCTTCTTCGCGCCGTCGATGAACGCGTCCCACACACTCGCGCTCACCACGAACGGCGCCCGCCCCGGAGCCTCGGTGTCACGCAACCCGACCCGCCCACCGGACAACGGAGCCACCTCCAGGCAGTTGCCCTGGTTGGACCCGCTCTTGGTGGCCTTGCGCCAGGCGGCGGTCTTCAGCTCGTCGCTCAGCTCCACAGTTTCTCCGCCTCTCTGATCAGGGTGAGGGACACGTGCCGGGGCTGCGCCTCGGCACGCAGGATGTCGTATCTGCTGCGCACAGCATCGACGTCCTCCGGGCGGCTTGTCACGTGCCCGTTGATCGTCGATTCGATGTACGCCGCGTCCGAGTCCTCCGGAAGCTGCGCGATCACGAAGCCGCCGAGAATGCCCGTCGTCACCCCCAGGGTCAGGGGAATGACCTGGACGCCGATCCGCGGCGACTCTACCGCCTCCAGAATCGCCTGGAGTTGACGGCGCATGGCTTTCCTCCCGCCGATCAGGCGGTGAAGGACTCCTTCGTCGATGATCGCCCGGAAAAGCGGCGGCTTGGTCCGGTTGAAGATCTGCTGCCTTTCCATTCGGGCGGCGACGGCCTTTTCCACCTGCTCATCGGATATGCCCGGCTCGCCGCGAATGACGGCCCGCGCGTACTCCTCGGTCTGCAGCAGGCCGGGGAAGACCAGGGGCTCCCAGGTGTGCAGGGTGTGCGCGTCCTGCTCGATGTCCAGCCAGCCGCGGAACCACCGGGGACTGGCGTCCCGGGTGATCTGCGACCAGAGCCGGATGAGGTTCCCGTTCGCGTCCAGGGCATCGTCGCAGCGTTGGGCCAGGTTACGGCTGGGGGTGCGCTCGCCCCGCTCGATGAAGCTCAGCAGGCTCCGGCTGAACTGCGTCGCCTCGGCGAGCGCCTGCTGGGTGAACCCGGCTCGCTTGCGGTGCTTGCACAGCTCGTTGCCGAAGAACATCCACGGCTTTAGGGGGAGGCCGGCTTTGGAGTATTCCGACATCTTTCCTCCATCGGGAAAAGGGGGGTATATCCCGGCGCGCGGACGTCACAGCAATGACACAAAGTGTCACGGGTGTGTGCCTGGGGTTCCATACCCAAAGTAGTGGCCCGAGGGCACCCTGTGAAGGGAAACGTCTCGCGTGAGATCCCACGTGGAGGCCCTTTCGCCTCTCTAGAAGAGTCGCCTTCTGGATCTCCGAGAGAACCGGCGGAAATGTCAGGAAAAAGGAGGAACTAATGGCCGTCGAAAGAGCGGATCCGACCGGTCCGGGCGATCGACCCGGCCGTTCCGTGGGCACGGGTTTATCACCTTCCGGCAACCCCCACGCGAGCGAGCCGGACCACCCCGAACCGCCCTCCGCACCCGCGCCTCAGGGTGCCTCCGCACCCCCGCACCAGAGTGACCGTCTCCGGCCGGAGCGCCCCGAGCCGTCCGCTCCACCCCCGGCCCGGCGCGGACGGCACCGGCACGGCGCACCCGTCACGGCGGCCCGGCCTCACCCCTGGGACGGCGCCCACCGCGACTCCGCCCGGCGCCTGGACGAGGCCGAGCCCGCCTGGACCGTCTGGTACGGCGTCGGCACCCGCCGCTTCTACGCCGTCGCCGCCTGGCCCGCCCCGGAACCGCTGATCGTGCACGCCGCAGGGACCGACGGACTGCGCCGCCTGATGCGCGGCGCCGAACGCGCCGCCGGACCGTACCCCTCCCTCGCCGCTCCGGCCGGTCCGAATGGGGGCCGGACCACTCCCCTGTCGGCACCCGTCCCGCCGTCACTCCCGGAAGACGCCATGCCCGTGACGCCGTACGGCCCGCGCGCCGCGCAGTGGACGCTCCCCCACGACCTGTCGGTCATCGGCAAGACGCGCGGGCTGGTGCAGGAGATGCTCACCGCCTGGGGCCTCGGCCGCCTCGCCGACGACGTGGTCCTGGCGGCCGGCGAACTGCTGGCCAACACCATCTCCTATGGCGAGCCGCTGGTCCGGCTCACCCTCCGTGCGGAGGACGGGACGCTGTGGATCGAGGTGGCCGACCGCGGCCCCGAACTACCTCGCCGCCTGAACCTCGGACCCGACGCCGTCCACGGCCGCGGCCTGATCATCGTCGAAGCCCTCTCCGACGCCTTCGGCGTCACCCCACTCCCCGACACCCCCGGCAAAACCGTCTGGGCCCGCTGGGACCTTCCGCGGTGAAGAGCCCCGGTAGGGGTGATACCGCGCCGGCTGTCCAGAGTGGTGCCCGTCCATCGATCCGCCTCCATGACGGACCGCGCACCGGCACTTCCAGCGGCGGAAAGAATCCGGCTCAGGCGTCGAGAAGGTGATCCGTCATGGAACGTTCAATTCGAGTCGGCCGTCCAACCGATCATGAAACTTCGACATCCGAAGCGCTCGCTCGCTCTGCTGTGTGCTCTGGCGGCGCCGGTGTTGTACGCCGGAGTGACCCTGATCGCACTCCAGTCGGCCGTCCGGGCGGGGCTCGACTCCATGTACGAAAATCCACTGCTGCCGAGCCAGCTGGACGGGGAGATCGCGTCGGCGCGGAGAATGTTGCTCGGCATCGCTCTCATCCTCGCCGTCGAGGCGGCCGTATTGGCCGTATCGGGTGGCCGGCTGAACCGTCGATCCACCGTCGGGGGCCTCGTGCTGTGCACGGCCGTCGGCACGGCATACCTGTTCACTCTCGTGCTGGCTCTGTTGAGCACTTACGTGATCTTGTTTTATTTCGCCCTCGACGTCGTTCTCGGGTCTCTTTTCCCAGGCTGGTACTTTCCCGTGCTGATCGCCATCGCCGTCATGGCCGTCACCGCGCTGGCCGTCTGGTTGTCCGCCGCGGTCAGGAGGTTCCCCGCCTCCTGACCCTCACCGGCCGCCTCCGGTCGTACCGCGTCGTGCATGACGCGCCGGCGAACGGGCAGTCGGTGAGGCATGGCCATGACTCGACTGCTCGCGCAGATGACGATCGTCGACCTCGAACGCGCCATCGGATGGTATGCGAAGCTGTTCGGCAGGGACGCCGACGCCCGGCCCATGGACGGCATGGCCGAGTGGCATCTGGCTCCGAACTTCGGCGTGCAGCTGTGGGAGGACGCCGAACGCGCCGGACGTTCGACGATGGTCGTGGACGAGTCCGACCTGGACGCCCTCGCCGACAGGCTGACACGTGAGGGTATAGATCACGGAGTCCGGCAGGTCACCGCCTCACGCATCCTCGTCGTGACCGACCCCGACGGCAACGGCATCGTGTTCTCGGGGGCATGACCCCGGCGACATGAGGTGCGCCCGGAGTGTCAGGTGACGCGACGGAGGACAAACCGTTTGCCCGGGGCGAACGGGGCACAGCATGATCGAGTATGGCTGTGACGAGGGAACTGCTGCTCGCCTACTACGGGCAGGACAGGGAGGACGGCCGGCTTCGTACGGGGCACGGCCGGCTGGAGCTCTGGCGGACGCAGGACGTGCTGCGCCGTACGCTGCCCCCGGCTCCGGCCCGGGTGCTGGACGTGGGCGGCGGCACCGGGGTGCACGCCGAGTGGCTGGCCGCCGACGGCTACGACGTCGAACTGCTGGACCCGGTGCCCCTGCACGTGGAGCGGGCCTCGAAGCTGGCCGGGGTGACGGCGCGGCCGGGTGACGCGCGGGAACTGCCGGTGCCGGACGCGAGCGTGGACGCGGTGCTGCTCCTGGGCCCGCTCTACCACCTGACCGAACGCGCCGACCGGGTGCGGGCGCTGGCAGAGGCCCGGCGCGCGGTACGGCCCGGCGGCACGGTGGCCGCCGCGACCATCAACCGCCACTCGGCCGTGCACGACATGGTCCTCACCGGCTTCTACGCCCAGGAGCAGCCGCGGGAGACGGCGCACGCGGCGGTGCGGGACGGGCACATCGTCTCCCCCGGCCACGGTTTCCCCGCCTACCTCCACGACCCCGAGGACATTCCCGGAGAGTTCGCCGACGCGGGTCTCCCGGGCGCCGAGCGGTACGGGCTGGAAGGCGCCTTCTGGCTGTACGGAGACGTCGACGACTGGCTCGATGACCCGGAACGTCGTCGGCTCCTGCTCGACGCCCAGCGGTCGATGGAGTCGGTGCCCTCGCTCCTGGGGGTCAGCGCCCACCTGCTGACCGTCGCCCGGCGTCCCCGGGCCGACGCCTGACCGTACGGGCCGGGTTTCCGTGCGCCGAGGCGGTCACCCGGTCTGCTCGTCACAGACCGGGCTAGGCGCGGTCTGCGTCACAGACCGGGGCCGGGCACGGTTCGCACGAGCTCCATGAGGGCGATCGGAGGACCCTCGCCGAAGTCGTGGTCGTGTCGCCTGCCGGTCTCGCCGAAACCGTGCTTGGCGTAGAAACGGCGCGCCTGGGGTGAATCCCGGAGCGTCCACAGGTGCACGCGGTCGTAGCCGCCCTCCCTCAGCCGGCCCAGTGTGGCGACCAGCAGGGCCGCCGCGAGACCGCTGCCCCAGACGTCCGGGTGGGCGAAGAAGGTGTGGATCTCCGCGAGACCGGGATCGGAGGAGGCCCCGAAGCGGGCGAAGGCTCCCGGGCGACCGTCCATGACCGCGATCAGGATCGTGTCCTCGTCCTCCGCCCTGTCCTCGGCCAGGATGGCGTTCCACTTGGTGCGCCGCTCCTGGACACCGGCGGCGGCGACCTCCGGCGTGCACAGCGGGCCGTGCGAGACGCCCCAGGAGGTCGCGTGGATCTCGCCGAGGACGTCCCCGTCGCCGGGCCCCGCCTCACGGATCTTGATCATGCCCTTCATGGAGGAGACCCTACGCGGTGGGGTCGAGGGATGGGCTTCGCCCTTCGGGTCACCGGGGGTACGGTCAGCGGCCGGTCACGCCTCCGGCCTACCGCACGCCGGGCCGGCCGGTCGATCTCGTGGGGAAGCCGGGCGCGCGGACGCGCCGGGGCCGTCGTATGGACGGCCCCGGCGCGGTGTGCCGGAGTGCGGAGGGCGGGATCGGTCCTCCTCGGCGGGGGCGCGGAGGGCGGGGGTCTGCCCTCCTCACCGGAAGGCGGGGCGGGCCGGGGTCAGCCCTCTTCGCCGGAGGGGAGGACCAGGCGGCGCAGCGCGGCGCCGAACGACGTCACCATGTCGTCGATGGTGGCGGGGTCGAAGAGGTTGCTGTTGTAGGCCATGGAACCGACGATCTCACCGCCGGGTTCGAGCTCCAGGTGCCACATCGCGCCGTCCGGGATGTCGCCGCCCACCGGCTGCGACAGCAGCCGCCTGCGGATCACCGAGTACTCCAGATCCCCGGCGGTGCCGCGCTCGGAGGGGAACGGCGACCGGAACACCTGGAAGGCGACCAGGGCCATGTCGTCCTGCATCACCGGCAGCATGAGCTCCGGGGCCTGCTGGAGGACCTGGCCGAACGGGATGTCGTGGGAGTAGGCCTGGACGCAGCTCGTCCGGACCCGGGTGACGACGTCGCGGAAGTCGTCGCAGCCGGTCAGGTCCGTCCGCAGCGGCATGAAGTTGAAGAACGACCCCACGGTCTCGTGGAACCGCGCCGGGCCCCGGCCGGAGGAGAAGGTCGGGATGACGACGTCGTCGGTCCCGGTCTTCTCCTGGAGGAACCGCACGTAGGCGGCGAGCAGCACCATGAACGGCGAGCAGCGGGTCTCCTTGCCGATCCGCTGGACGGCCGAGGTGACGTCTGCGGGAAAGGTGAAGCGCCGCCAGCCGGTCAGCTTGGGCAGGCCGGCCGAGTGGGGGTGGTCGGTCCTCGTGCCCAGCATGTGGGCGCCGTCCAACTTCTCCCGCCAGTACGCCTGCGCCTTGCCCAGCCACTGCGGGTCCACGCCGGAGCGCTCCCAGGCGACGTAGTCGCGGTACTGCGGCACATCGGGCAGTTCGGCGTCGTGCCCGCTCCGGACCGCGTACCGGGCGGCCAGGTCGCGCATGAGGACCCGCATCGACCACTCGTCGACGGCGGTGTGGTGGGCCATCAGCGCGAGCACCGCGTCGCGCTCGTCGAACCGGCCGACCACGGCGCGCAGCAGCGGCAGGTCGCTCATCGGGTACGGCTCGGCCTCGACCTCGTTGAGCAGCTGCTCGGCGGCCAGCTCGCGGTCGGCGAGGGCGAGGCCGGACAGGTCGCGGACGTCGAGCCGCGCCAGGCCGGGCGGGGCGATCAGCTGGTGGCCGTCCTCGCCTCGGCGGATCTCGGTGCGCAGGGCCTCGTGCCGGGCGACGACGTCGTGCAGGGCCCGCTGCAGGGCGGCCGGGTCGAGGGGCCCGGTGAGCCGCCAGCCGCAGACGATGGTGTAGCGGGGGCCGAACGGCCCCTCCTCGTCTCCCTTGTCGAACGCGCGCAGGAACTCCTGGTTGAACGACAGGGGGACGCGGTCCGGCCCGTCGCTCGTGATGTCGGCGGTCAGGCTTGGCACCTCGGAAACGCTCATTGCTCCTGGCTCCTCATGCCGGCGTGCTGCTTGCTTCGTGGGGTGGGGGTTGCGTCGTCGGGCCGGGGTCTCGCCGTCGGCCCAGGGCCGGGCGCGGGCGGTTCGGGGATCGCCGCCAGGCGGCGCAGCGTGTCGCGGTCCGCCTTGCCGCCGGCAGTGCGCGGCAGGCGGCCGACGACGGTGAAGGTCACGGGCGGCGTGGCCCGGCCGAACCACCGGCGCAGGGCGGCCCGCCAGGCGGCCGGCGTCGCGTCGCCGGCCGCGGGGTCGCGCGGCACGATGTAGGCGGCCAGGCCGGCGACCTGCCGGTGTCTGCCGGGAACGGCCACCACCGCGCACTCGGCCACCGAGTCGTGCGCGGCCAGCGCCGACTCGACGTCGCCGAGTTCGAGGCGGACGCCGTTGACCTTCACCTGGTGGTCGCGGCGGCCGTGGAACTCCAGCAGCCCGTCCTCGGTGCGGCGTCCCCGGTCGCCGGTGCGGTAGAAGCGGTCCGGCCCGTGCGCGCCCGGCGGCGGCCGGAAGCCCGACAGGTCCCCGGCCGCCGCGCCGACGTATCCCGGCGTGACGTACGGGCTGCGGACGACCAGGTCGCCGACGGCTCCGTCGGGGCAGGGCCGGTCCCGGCCGTCCAGCACCAGGATGTCCCGGCCGGGGATGGGCCGGCCGATCGGGACGCGGTCGCCCTCCGTCCCGGTCACCTCGTGCCAGGCCGCCAGGATCGACTCGGTGGGGCCGTACAGGTTGACCAGCCGTACGGCGGGCAGCGCCGCGCGGACGCCGTCCGCCAGCTCGCCGGTCAGCGCCTCCCCGGCCAGCAGGAGGCAGCCGAGCGAGGCGGGCGGCCGCGCGCCGGGGGCGGTGACGGCCTCCAGCAGGCGGCGGGCGAAGCTCGGGACCGTCTGCAGGTGCGTGACGCCCTCGGAGGCGAGCCAGGCGGCGAGCTTCTCCGGGTTGGCCCGCAGCTTCGCCGGGACCGGGCAGAGGGTCGCGCCCGAGGTGAGCGGGGCGAACATCTCCACCAGGCTCGCGTCGTAGCCGGGCGCCGCCCACTGGGCCACCCTGGCTCCGGGGCCGATCCGGAATTCCGCGGCGAACCAGTCCATGAACTGGGCGAAGCCACGGTGGGTCTGGGGGATGCCCTTGGGACGGCCGGTGGAGCCGGAGGTGTAGGTGACGTACATCCACCCGTCCAGCCGGTCGTCCGCCCGCCCGTCCGGGTGGCCGCCCGCCGCGTCCGCCGTCTCCGGGGTCTCCCCCGCCACGAGGTCCGCGTCCGCACCGGTCCGGACATCCCCGCCTGTTCCCGGTGACGGCACGGGTGACGCCGCGGAGCCCGGGGACGGCCCGGCGTCCAGGACCGTTCCGCCCAGGGCGTCGCGGTACCAGGTCAGGAGGTCGTCCCCGGCCGGGGCGGCCCCGTCGAGCAGCAGGAACGCCGGCCGCAGGTCCTCAAGGACCGCCCTGCTGCGCCCGCCCGCCTCGGAGGTGTCGAGGCAGAGCAGGTGGCCGCCGGCGGCGAGGACGCCGAGCGCCGCCGCCGCCAGGCCGGGTCCCGGGTCCATCCGCACCGCCACCGGCAGGCCGCGCACCCCGCCGGCGTCCCGCAGGACGCCGGCGACCGCGTCGGCCCGCCGCAGCAGGTCGCGGTAGGAGACTCCTCGTCCCTCCCCGGTGACGGCGACCGCGTCGGGGGTCGCCCGGGCGTGCCGCCGTACCAGCTCATGGACCGGCCGCCCGGTGAAGACGGCGGCCGTCACCGGGGAGGCGGTCACGACACCGACGCCTTGGGCTTCTCCGCCGGCGTGGACGGGCTGCGGCGCGGCTGCGCGGCCGGCTTGCCCCAGGGCAGGGCGTTCCACAGGATGCGGGCGAGCATCTTCGGCCGCATCAGCGCCTCGGGACCGTCGATCAGGCCGGCGCCGCGCATGTAGGCGGCGGCGACCACGCCGTCGCGGGTGGCGGCGGTCTGCACCAGGTTCAGGAACGCCTGGGCCGCGCGGAGCTGCGGGGTGCGCTGCCCCTCGACGCCGGGGAAGCTGAGGTCCACGGTGTGGGTCATCTCCCACGGCTGGTCGATGACGTTGCGCGACAGGTCGGAGAAGTACTGGAAGGGGTCGGGGGCCGCGCCGGTGTGCAGGTGCTGGCGGATGACCAGCGCGCTGAGCGCGGCGACGGTCATGCCCTGGGCGTACACCGGGTTGAAGCAGCACACCGCGTCGCCGGTGACCAGCAGGCCGTCGGGGAAGCGGGTCATCTTCTCGTAGTGGCGGCGCAGGGTCGTGGGGAAGCGGAACGCCACCGGCTCGTCCAGCGGCTCGGCGTGCTGCAGGGCGTCGTAGATGTCGGGCACCGCGAGCGACTTGATCCACTCGTACAGGCCCTCCTGGGTGGTCGGCGGGTGGTCGCCCAGGATGCCGTAGGTGGTCAGCTCGACCCGGTCGCCGTCGGTCTTGGTGAAGATGGCGCCGCGGGGCAGCTCGGGCGAGGCGACCGGGTTGATGGACAGGTCGCCGTGGTAGGGGTCGGCGGTCAGGCGGTAGTGCTGGGTGACGTAGCCCAGACCGATCTTCGTCCGCTCCTCCTCGACCCGGGCGTAGCCCAGGGCCTCCAGCCAGATGGGGGTGCGCGAGCCACGGCCGGTGGCGTCGACCACGAGGTCGGCGTCGATGACCTTCTCGCCGGCGCCCTCCTCCTCCAGCGGCTGCACCCGCACGCCGGTGACCCGGCTGTTGTCGGGCGTGGTCTCCAGGCCGAGGATGTCGTGCCGCTCGGCGAAGGCGATGTTGGTCAGCGCCCGGGTCCGCTCACGGATGTGGTGCTCCAGCTTGGGACGGCTGGCGGCCACGCACACCAGGCCGGCGTGCTGCTGCTTGATGGGCTTGCCGTGGAAGTACCAGCGGACGTTCCCGGCGAGGTCGCCGGTGGGCACGCCGTCGGCGAACAGCTCCTCGGTGATCCCCGGGTACAGCTCCTCCATGACCTGCTGGCCGCGGGCCAGCAGTCCGTTGATGTGGCGGCTCTGCGGGCAACCCCGGCGCGGCCCCTCCACTCCGATCAGGACGTCGCGGTCGACGATGAGCACCTCGTCATAGGCGTCGGCGAGCACCCGGGCCGCGAACAGCCCAGCGAGGCTTCCACCGAGCACCACCGCACGGGTCTTTGCCACATCACCCATTGGAGCGCCTCCTCGGCTCAAGATTTCCTTCAGCGATCCGTCGTCGCCCGCCGGTCCCGTACGGCCGGCCGGGGCGCCCGCCCTTCTCCGTGAGACGGGCGGTCCGCTGCTCTATCCGCTACAGCGTCACATCCGGAATTACACCGGGCATCTTCTGGAATGCTGCCTGGCGGACCCGGAAGGACGGGGATCCGGCGGACCGGAAAGGAGGCGCGGCATGCCGCCGTAAAGACGATCGAGAAAGGCGCTCCGGAAGAAGGAGGAGCGCAATTCCGAGGATGTCGCGGAAGCACCCGCGTGTGATTCTGACCGCATGACGGAGTTTGCGAACAGAACAGTTCTCATCACCGGTGGCGGCAGCGGCATGGGCCTCGCCACGGCGCAGAAGCTCCTGGCGGCGGGCGCGCAGGTCGTGATCGCCGGTCGCAGCCAGGAGCGCCTGGACAAGGCGGTCGAGGAGCTCGGCGCGGGTGACCGCGTCCTGGCCGTGGCGGCCGACGTCTCCCGCACCGAGGACCTCGACCGGCTCTTCTCCCTCATCGGGGAGCGGTTCGGCCGGCTGGACGGCGTCTTCGCCAACGCGGGGATCGCCGACTTCGCCCCCAGCGCCGGTGTCACCGAGGAGGGCTTCGACGCCCTGGTGGGCGTCAACTTCAAGGGCGTGTACTTCACCATCGCCAAGGCGGCGGCCCTGATGGGCGACGGCGGCGCGATCGTGATCAACGGCTCCTGGCTGGCCCACCGCGGCCTGGCGTTCACCTCGGTGTACGCGGCGACCAAGGCCGCGGTCATCAACCTGGTCCGCACCCTCTCCCCCGACCTGGCGGCCAAGGGCATCCGGGTCAACGCGATCAGCCCCGGCTACATCGTGACCGAGATGTTCGAGGGGATCTCCAACACCCCCGAGGCGCAGGAGGCGTGCCGCGCGCAGGTGGCGCTGGGCCGGCTGGGCGCGGCCGAGGACGTCGCGGACGCCGCGCTGTTCCTGCTGTCGCCCCGCTCCTCCTACATCACCGGCCAGGAGCTCGCGGTGGACGGCGGTCTCACGACCTCCGTCCCCATGTGATCCGCCGAAGAACCGCTTCGAGCCGTTCCGCGAGGACCGTCGGGCGTTTCCGGGGAGGCGGCGGCGCCCGCCGTCTCCCCGCACTCTCCGCGAAATCCGTGAAATCTGTGCAGCCCGCGAAAGCTGTGCAATCGGTGAAGCGGCCGGACATGACGTCCGGCCGCTTTCTCGTGCGTCACGTTTCCGTGTGCCGCATCCGCCGCATCCGCCGCATCCGCCGTTTCGGATGACGGATGACATGTGCGGCACGCATGAGGCGCGTGCCGCACATGTCACGCGCGTCACACCGGGACGGACTCGGCGACGGGCTCGGAAACAGGTTCGGCGACGGGCCCGACGTGGCCCGGGGGCCGCCACCCGAACAGCGTCATGGGCCCCTCGTCCTGGGTGCTGAAGTCCCGGGGTGCGCCCGACGCCTCGCCCGCGCCCGACTCCCTGTCCACGCGTCCCGTGCGCCGTGACCGCAGCACCACGTCCGCCGCGCGGGGCGCGCGGGCCGCCGAGTACGCCTCCAGCGCGGCCGGCACGTCGGGGCACGTCCGCAGGTGATGGGCGAGGACCGCCGCGTCCTCCAGCGCCATGCCGGCGCCCTGCCCGACCCCGGGGGTCATCGGGTGGGCGGCGTCGCCGAGCAGTGCCACCCGGCCCGAGGTCCAGCACGGGATGGGGTCGCGGTCCACGATGTCGGTCACCACGATCCCGTCGGCGTCGGCGTCGCGGATGATCTCCACGATGGAGTCGTGCCACCCGTCGAGCAGGTCCAGGAGGGCCGGCATCGCGGCCGCCGGGCCCATCGCGGGCCACACCCCGGACGGCGCGACGATCTTGGCCGCCCAGTACAGGTGCCCGCCGCCGATCGGTCCGGCGAACAGGTCGACGCCGTCGCCGCTGGCGATGAACCCGTTGGGGTGGGCGCCGCACCCTCTCGTCCTGCCCCGCACCGAGGTGTAGCCGCGGTAGAGGAGCGGGCTGTCGCCGAACAGGCGCCGGCGGACGCCGGAGCGGACGCCGTCCGCGCCGACGAGGACGTCCGCGGTCAGGACGGAGCCGTCGGACAGGATCACGTCGACGTGCCCGCCGCGGTCGGCGTGGTCCTCGACGCGGACGCCCGTACGGAGGTCGACGCCGCAGGCCAGGGCCTCGTCCAGCAGCGCGTGCTGCAGTGCCGAGCGCAGCAGGGTCACCTGCGGGGCGCCGAAGCGGCGGGTGAGCTCCCCGATCGCGTCGATGGCCAGCGTCGTGCCGCCGGAGGTCAGCGTCGGCCTGGTGTCGCCGGGGACGGCCTCGTGCCCGGCCGCGCGCACGGCACGGCCCAGGCGGGGGCTGATGGCGTCCAGGGCGGTGATCGCGTTGGGGTAGAGCACCATGCCGGAGCCGGCCTCGGCGATGCGCGCCGTACGCTCGACGACCGTCACGCCGAGCCCGGCGCCGCGCAGGGCGACGGCCAGGGCGAGCCCGCCGATGCCACCGCCGGCCACCACCACGCTCGGGCCCGTCACGACCGGCTCCGGCTCGTCTCCGGGACGGCAGGGGTCCCGTCCTCGGGCAGATCCTCCAGTTCCTCCAGGACGAGCCCGTCCAGGAACCAGTCCTCCAGCTCCTGGAGCCGGTCCTGGACGGTCGCCCGGTCCGGTCCGGAGACGAGGAAGCAGCACATGACGTCGGCGGAGTAGCGGGAGACCCGCATGACCTCCCCGCGCTCGACGGAGATCTTGTACTCCTCGACCCAGGGGAACGGCGGCTCCCCCGGGAGCTCGACGACCTTGCCCGGCCGGCGCGACAGGAGCAGCTGCCCGGTCATCTTGACCGGCTCGGGCCGTTCGGGGCCGATGTCGATCGGCAGCGGCAGGCCGGCCTCCGCGCGCACCCAGCACTCGTTCAGCTCGGCGCCGAAGATGGTCTTGATGACGCCCCGCGTCTGGGCGCCCCCGGTACGGCAGGCGATCTCGCACAGGACGAGCCGGTCGTCGGGGGTGTGGAACACCTCCGCGTGGAAGGTGAAGTTGCGCGGGGAGGGCAGGGCGTCCAGCACCCGGTCGGTGAAGTCGAGCAGCCGCCGCGCCAGCGGGTCGTCGCGGTCGAGCGTGACGTCGTGCCTGCCGCCGCGCAGTTCCTTGAAGGACGCCAGCGTGAACAGGTACTGCGACGGCCAGGCGAGGGCGACGCGGCCGTCCACGACGAGCCCGTCGACGTGGCACATCGCGCCGGGCACGAACGCCTCCACCATCAGGTTCGACTGGAGCGGCCCGTAGACGTCGAGCCTCTCGGCGACGAACGCGTCGAGCTCCTCGGGTGAGCGGAGCACCGTGACGCCGATGGAGCCCGCCCCGTCGCGGGGTTTGACGACCACGGGGAAGCCGTGCTCCCGCGCGAAGGAGACGAGGTCCCCGGCGCACTCGACGCCGCGGTGCGCCGCGACCTCGATGCCGGCGGCCTGGACGGTCTCCTTCATCAGGAGCTTGTTGCGGAACGGCAGCGCGCTGGAGAACGTCTGGCCGGGCAGGCCGAGGATCTCGCGGAGCTGGGCGGCCCGCTCCAGGTCGTGCTCCTGGCAGGTGAACAGGCGGGTCACGCCGTACTGTCTGGCGAGGTCGAGGACGCGGGCCTCCAGCACGCCGCCGACCTCGTAGTCGTCCAGGGCCTCCATGTGGCTGTAGCCGGTCTCCCCGGTGGGCAGCTCCTCGCCGACCCAGCCGAGGTGCTCCTTGGACGCCAGCAGCAGGACGTCCCCCTCGTAGTCGGAGAGCCACCTGTCGTAGGCGTGGGCGGCGAGGGTGCCGCGGTGGTGCATGATCAGGACGCTCATCGGATCATCTCCAGGTTGTCGGGGACGAGCCCTGCCTGCACCCGGACCGCCGCGCGGCGGTCGTCGCCGTCGGCGTCCACGGGGATGTCCACGGCGACGGTGTCGACCAGCCACCGCCCGTCGCCGTCGCGGACCGCCTCGACGAGGTACGGGCAGCCGTCCGTCGTCGGCAGCGCCGCCAGCGCGGCATCCACGACGGCCGCCAGGCCGGGGGTCTCGGAGCCGCACGCCGTGCCGCCGGTGACGACGAGGCGGCGGCGTTCGCCGTCCGTCATCGGCTCGGCCATCAGGGCGGGCACGGACACCAGGTCGGGGGCCAGGCCGCCGCGGGTGTAGGCGCGCACGTCCGCTTCGTCGCGCAGGACCGCGGTCGTGGGCCAGCCGGACGTCTTGCGCTCCCGGACCCGCACCGGGTACCCCCAGCGGTGGGCGTGCCAGTAGAGGTCGGAGATCCGGTTCACGGCTTCGCGCCCGACGGCGGGGACACCCGCCTCGGCCAGGAGCCGCCGGGTCGTCACGGGGTCGGCGAACGCCAGGGCGTCGTCCCTGCCCTGCCCGGCGACGCCCAGGCACTCCCGCAGGGCGCCGGCCCTGACGAGGTCCTCGGTGGCGGTCGCCACGAGCGCCGCGACGGCGGTGCTTTCGGCGAGGCCGAGCACGAACCTGTCCGCCTCGGTGGACGTCGCGTAGCCGGGGAGGCATTCCACCTGTTCGTAGTCGCCGGCGGGGACCTCCGCCAGGGATCGTCCGGTCAGCAGGACGAGCGGCCGGCCGCTGTCGCGCAGCCAGTCCGCGTACGGCGGGAGCGGGCCGACGGCCCGGTCCAGGATGACAATGCTCACGGGTTCACCACCTGCACGTTCAGGGTGTTCTCCAGCAGTTCCTCGCACAGCTTGACGGCGGCGTCGCCGTCGGGGCCGGTCGCGGCGACCAGGCCGAGCCGGTCGTTGTTGTCGAGCACCGGCCCGACGACGTCGCCGACCTTCACGAACACGTCGGCGGCGATGACGTCGGGGCGGGAGCGCAGCTCGTCCAGGCCGTCGACGGCCGTCACCCGGCCCGGTCCGGCGTCCAGGAACCGCACGGCCGCGCCGCCGCGGGGCGTGGGCCGTCCGGCCGGTTCCTCGACCAGTCCGAAGGGGTGGCCGACGGCGTAGGCGATCAGGTCGATCCCGTACACCGCCTCCACGAGGTCGGTGATCCGGTCGCCGCCGATCCGGTTGTGCGACTCGATGACGATCGGGCCGCGCGGCCCGATCCGGATCTCGGTGTGGCTGGGCCCGTCGGTGAGCCCCATCGCGTCGAGGAAGCCGGTCGCGGCGGCCGCGACCAGGTCCTCCTCGGCGGAGGTGATCCGGGCGGGGACGGTGTGGCCCAGCTCCGCGAAGTGGGCGTCGGAGGTGAGCTTCTCGGTGACGGCGACCACGACGTGGCGGCCGGAGAAGCTGAACGCCTCGACGCTGAACTCGGGGCCGTCGACGTACTCCTCCATGATGAAGCCGGTGAGCGGGAACAGGTAGCCGCAGCCGCGGTCCACCCCGGTCTCCCGCAGGCCGAGCACTCGCCGCCACGCCGCGTCCACCCCGTCCGGGCCGTCGGGGCCGTCGACGCGGAAGACGCCGATGCCGGCCGCCGCGTCGGTGGGCTTGACGATGAACGGGTAGCCGTACCGGTCGCCGAAGGAGGTCAGGTCCTCCCGGCTCTCCAGCGGCTCGGCGCCGATCGTCGGCGCGCCGTGGGCCGCCAGCCGCCGGCGCATCTCGTACTTGTCCCGGAATCTCCGGCAGACCTCGTAGCCGGTGCCGCCGAGGCCGAACAGGTCGTTGACCCGGCCCAGGGCGTCCAGCGCCGGGTCGGTCAGGGCGAGCGCGGCCGTGACGCCCCAGTGTTCGCGCGCGACCTGCGCCAGGGGCCGCACCGCGGACCAGTCGGTGTAGTCGGCGACGAACGTCACGTCGGCGAGCGCGGCCTGTTCGGCCTCGAACTTGTTCGGGTGCTGGAGGAGGACGACGCCGAGGCCGAACTCCTTCGCCGTCCGGAGTGCGCGCGTGGTGGCGCCGATGAACAGCAGCGTCCTGTCCTGGGTCATCGCCTGCTCCCTGATGTCGCGTGTCGGGTGTGCGGTTCCCCCGCGTCGCCGTCCGCCTGCGGTACGGCCTCGGCCCGGTCGCCGTCCTCGCCCGCCGCGGCCTCCCCCGCCTCGCCGTCCGTGCGCGATGCGGTCTCCGCCCGGTCTCCGGTCGCGTGCGGTACGGCCTCGGCCCGGTCTCCGGTCGCGTGCGGTACGGCCTCCGGCCGCGCGCCCGCGGCCCGTGCCCGCAGCACCGACAGGATCAGCAGGCACGACGCGGCGCCGAAGACCCCGTACAGAACGCTCATCGCGGCCGGGGGGACGAAGGTGCCGAGCGTCACGCACAGCGAGCCGGCCACCGCGGCGAGCCGGAACTGCAGCTGGTAGACGGCCATGTACATGCTGCGCGCGTCGGGATGGACCACGTCGGCCAGCAGCGCCTGGCGCGTCGGGGAGGTCATGATCTCCCCGAGCGCGAACACCACCGTCGCGGTGATCAGCACCCCGGGGTCGTTGCTCACCGCCAGCACCATGTATCCGGCGGTGACGACGATGGTGCCCCCGCCGATCCGCTGCCCGTCGGTGAGCCGCCTGAAGATCGTCGTCGCGGACAGCGCGAGGCAGACGACGACGAAGGTGCTGATGGCCCGCAGGATGCCGAACATGTTGACCCCGTCGACGTCCAGCGCCCACGGGCCGACGTCGAAGAGCCGCTGCGGCGGGAACTCCTGGCTGAGCCGTACCCCGATGTAGTTGGCGAGCTGCACCTGGATGCAGGTGAACAGGAGGATCGAGAGGAAGAAGCGGGCGAAGACGCGGTCGCGCAGGACGGCGGCGTAGCCCCGCAGCAGCGGCAGCAGCCAGCCGGACCGCCCGGTCCCCGGCCCGCCCGCGGCCCCGGCGGCGGTCTCCCCGGTGGTTTCGCCCGCGGTTCCGGCGGTGGTCCCGGCGTCCGTCCCTCCGGCCGTCCCTCCGCCGGCCCCGGTGACGGTCTCCCCGGCGGTCCCGGCGGTCCCGGCGGGGACCGGTCTGGTCTCGGAGATCCAGCGCCAGGTGACCACGGCGACCCCGCCGGAGAGCACGGCCGCCGCGGCCAGGATGAGGAAGAAGTGCCCGCCGTAGAGGAAACCGGCGAGCAGGGAGCCCACCACGAACGCCACGTTCGTCGCCCAGTAGTTGACCGCGTAGATCCTGGGCCGCGTCTCCGGGGTGGACACGTCGATGATCATGGCGTCGCTGGCCGGCCGGACCACGCTGATCAGGGCCGTGTTGACCAGGTAGAAGAGGTACGTGGCGATGCCCGACTCCCACCACGGGGAGTTGGCGAGCGCCAGGCACACGGCCGCGACGAAGCAGCCCACCTCGCTGACGAGCATCGTGCGGCGGCGCCCGCGCGCGTCGGACAGGTAGCCACCGAGGAAGGTGCACGCGATCGCGACTCCGGCGGCCACCACGGTCATCAGGCCGGCGGTGGCCGGGCCGTACAGGGCGGAGAAGTGGATGATCATCAGCGGGATGAGCATCATGTCCAGCAGGCGCTGGACGAATCCGATGCCGATGCGGAGCTTGATGTTCGGGTGTATCCCCTTGAGCATCACGCGGAGGTCACCTCCCGCTCCCCCGCCTCGCGGGACGGCTCCCGTGTCACGACCTCCGTACGCGGCGGGTCCTGTGCGGCGGCGGACAGCCAGCGTCCCCCGGGGCGGCCGAAGACGCCCCGTTCGGCGTCCCAGGCCACCTGCCCGCCCCTGATCGTGGTGAGCACCCGGCCGGTCATCGTCCACCCCTCGTACGCCGACCAGCCGCATTTGGACCGCACATCGTGCGCGGAGAGCATCCAGGGCGCGGCGGGGTCGAAGACCACCAGGTCCGCGTCGGCGCCCGGTTCCAGCCGGCCCTTGCCCGGCAGCCGGAACAGCTCGGCCGGCTTGGCGGAGAGGTGCTCGGCCAGGCGCATGACGGCCACGTCGGGGTCCTCGTCCGGCCGGCGCCGCCGCATGCCGGTCCACACGGCCACGGCGAGCTCCTGCACGCCGGGCAGCCCGGGAGGGGCGTCCGCGACCGGCCGGGTCTTCTCCTCGACGGTGTGCGGGGCGTGGTCGCTGCCGAGGCAGGCGACCTCGCCCCCCAGCAGCGCCTCCCACAGCCTGTCCTGGTCCGTCTGGGCGCGAATGGCCGGTGACAGCCGGATCCTGGCGCCCAGCCGGCTCGTGTCGGCGTCGGTGAACGACAGGTGGTGGCCGGTCACCTCGAACGTGACCGGCAGCCCGGCGGCCCGCGCCGCGGTGACCAGGTCGGCCTCCTCGGCGCTGGACAGGTGCAGGATGTGGGCCGCGGTGCCGTACCGGCCGACCAGTTCGAGGACGCGCGCCACCGCGGAGATGCCGCCGCTGCGCGGCCGCCGCCGCTCGTAGTCGAGGTAGGAGCGCGGCTCCCCCTTCCACCGGTCGAGCAGGGTGAAGATGGACTCGTCCTCGGCGTGCAGAAGCAGCTGCACACCGCCGATCGCGGCGGCCGCGAAGATCTTCTCCAGCGCGGCCGGATCCCTGACCACGGTCGGCGCGGTGTGGTGGCCCGCCATGAAGACCTTGGCGGTCGTCGCGATCGCGGGGTCGAGGCGGGCGAGCAGCCCGGGGCGGTGAGGGTCGGCCCCCATGTGGAACCGGTAGTCGACCAGCGACGTCCCGGCGACCAGCTCGGCCTTGGCGACGAGCGTCTCCGGGTCGAGGGTCGGCGGCACCGTGTTCGGCATGTCGATGACGGTCGTCACGCCGCCCGCGACGGCGGCGCGGCTCCCGTGGGCCCAGTCCTCCTTGTGCTCCAGGCCGGGCGTGCGGAAGTGCACGTGCGAGTCGATCAGCCCCGGCAGGACGTAGCAGCCGTCCGCCCGCACCCGGGGGACGTCCGGCGGCACGCCGCCTCCCCCGCCGCCCCTGTCTCCGTCATCGTCTCCCCCGGCGTCGAGCACGGCGGTGATCCGGCCGCCGGTCACGACGACGGTCGCCGGGCGCACCCCGGCGGGGGTGACGACGCGGCCGCCGGTCACCACCAGGTCGGGGCGTGTCCTCAGTTCGTCCATGACGCCGCCATCAGGTCCCGGCACAGGTCGTTGGTCGGCCCCATCAGCGCCACCGCGCGGGCGTCGGCGATGAAGCGGTTGAGCTGGTGGCCCACCACGTACGCGGTGGACCCGAGCATGCGGGCCACCTCCAGGCAGACCTGCTCGGCCGTGGCGGAGGCGAAGAGCTTGCTCTGCAGCGTGACCGTGCCGGGCGTGGCCGACAGCCTCCGTCCCGCGCTGTCGACGATCGCGCGGGCCGCCTCCACCTGGGCGCTGAGCTCCGCGAGCCGCTGCCTGGCGGCCTGCGTGCCGAGCGGTCCCGGCCTACGGGCGTGGTCGATCGCGACGTCCAGCGCCGCCTGCGCGATGCCGACCGACACCGCGCCGAGGGTCGCGCCGGTCTCGCGGACGGCGGCGATGATGGCCGGCGCCTGCCCCAGCGGGCCCAGCCGGTCCTCGTCGGGGACCTCGCAGTCGCGCAGGTTCACGAAACCGGTCGCCGACCCCCGCATGCCGGCCAGGTCGAGCGACCGGTCCACCTCCAGGCCGGGGTTGTCGCCCCGCACCAGGAAGAAGGACTGGCCCGCGGAGCCGTACAGACCGTCCTGACCGGCGTGAACGTCCTGGCCGTTCCGGCCGTCCTGGCCGCTGTGAACGCCCTGGCCGTTCCGGCCGGTCTGGGCGCCCTCGCCGGAGCGGTCGTCGTGCGCGGCGGCGGTCGTCGCGAGCACGAGGTAGATGTCCGCCACCCCGGCCCCGGTGGTGAACGACTTGGCGCCGTTGAGCCGCCAGCGGCCGTCGGGCGTCCGGACGCCCGTCGTGGAGATGTTCTTCTTGGCGGCGCCGGCGCCCCGCTCGCTCCACGCCGAGGCGGCCAGGCACTCGCCGGACGCGAACGCGGGCAGCAGCGCGGCCTTCTGCTCGGCGCCGCCCCACTCGACGACGCGCATGGTGACGGCGAAGTGCTGGAACAGGATGATCGCCACCGACGGATTGACCCGGGCGACCCGTTCGACCACCGAGTTGACCGTGGCCGCGTCCCCGCCCGCGCCCCCGTACTCCACGGGCACCGCGGTGGCGAGCAGCCCCGAGCGGCGGAGTTCGGCCAGCGCCTGCTCGTCCGGCCATCCGCTGACGGCGGTCCGGGCCGCGGAGTGGAGAAGCGTCTCCAGCACCGGGCCCGGTTCGATCACGCTGACACCGACAGACATTCGACAGTCTCCTTGAACTGGAAATGGGCAAGCGACTCGATGAGGAACGAGCCGTGGAAGGCGACCCGGCGGTTGCCGACGGTGATCCAGGCGATCTCGCGTTCCCGGTCGCGCAGGCGCACGGCCGCCAGGACGTCGACGCTCCCGCCGGGGGTGTCGACGTGGATCGCGCCGCCGTCGTACCGGGCCTCCTTCGCGGCCAGCCACGGGACGGTGCCGGGGATCCCGATCGCCGCCCCCAGGCACGCCGCGCCGGTCAGCGCCAGCGTGGGATGCCAGGTCGGCACCGACACCGCGCGCACCGCGATCCGCCCGCCCCCGGCCGGGACGGTGACCGCCACCTTCGGGAACACGCTCTCGGCCGGCCAGCCCAGGTGGGCCGCGGCCGCGCCGCGGATCCGCACCAGGCGGTCGAACAGCTCCGGGTCGTCGCCGAACAGTTCGTCGGCGCCGGAGATCCGCGCGCCGGAGCCGGACACGAAGACGTACGGGTTGCCCGCGGACACCAGGGAGACCTCGACCCGCTCGCCGTCCACGTCCAGGTCCGTCGTGGGCCGGCCGGTCAGCAGCAGCCGGGAGACGGGTTTGGGCGGCGCGTGCAGGAAGTGCATCGTGAACCCGGTCGTCCCCCGGCCGACCTCCTCGACCTCGCAGGCCAGGCAGTCGCCGTTGTTGAGGACGTTCACCCGCACCCGCATGCCCGGTCCGAGCCTGGGCAGCACGCCGGTCTCCGCCGCCGCCGTGATGGCGCACAGCACCGAGTTCCCGCACGAGCCCCGCAGGTCGAAGCCGGAAGGGTCGCCCGGCAGGGCCTGGACGAACCGGTAGTCGAGGTCGAACAGCGGATGCGCGGAGGGCTCGATCAGGGCGATCTTGAGCACGTGCGCCCCGCCCGCGTCGGCCAGCCAGCGGCGGGCCTCGGTGAGCGCGGCGAGCAGCGGCTCCCGCTGCCTGGGCAGATGCCTGGCGTCGAGCACCAGTGTGGGACAGGGGCTTCCCGCCGCGTAGGCGAGGTGGCCGATCATGCCGCCATCTCCGTCTCCTCCGCCTGCCGGCGCGTTCCCAGGCGGAACTGGTCGAGCCACACCTCGTGGACGAGCAGCGCCCAGATCGTCAGCGCCGTGGTGTCGTCCGGCCGCGCCGCCTGCCGGGTGAACAGGTCCCGCACCGCGGCGGGGTCGAGCCGCCCGGCGGGGCGCAGCCGGTCGCCGGCGAGCATGTCCGTGGCGTACTCCCACAGGGGCCAGCCGGGCGCGAGCATCGCGGTGACCGGCAGGGTGAAGGGCTGCTTCGCGCGGTTCGTCACGCTCTCCGGCAGCAGGCCGCGGGCGGCGGCGTACAGCGCGCGCTTGACCTGCCCGCCGCCGATCCGCAGCCCGTCCGGCAGCGCCCGGCCCAGCTCGACGACGCCGCGCTGGCAGTACGGCAGGCGCACCTCGACCGACCGCGCCATGCTCATGTGGTCCACCCGGCGCAGGTGGTAGGCGGGCAGGCGGTGGCGCAGCTCGAACTCGGTGATCCGCCGCAGCACGGTCCCGCCGCCGCGGTCCAGCAGCTCCGTCGCCTCCGCGGGGACGGCGGGCGGCCCCTCGCGCAGCAGCGCCGCGTAGTCGCGGGTGTACAGGCCCGCGCGCCGGTCGGCGGGCAGGACCCCGAGGCTGTCGAGGTAGGCCCGGCGCCAGGGGGCGCCCGCCTCGGCGGCGGCAGCGGCGGCCCGCATCCGGTCGTAGCCGCCGAACACCTCGTCGGCGGCGTCCCCGCTGAGCGCGACCTTGAACCCGGCGTCCCGCACCGCCCCGAACAGGGCGTAGGTGCTGAGCGTGATCGGGTCGGCGTTCGGCTGGCCCAGGTGCCACACGACGTCGGCCAGCATGTCGGGGAACGTCGCGGGGTCGATCTCCACCTGGTGGTAGCGGGCTCCGGCCCGCTCGGCCACCTCGCGCGCGTAGTGGCGCTCGTCGGCGGGCCAGCGTCCCCGGTAGGCGATGTTGAAGGTGTGCAGGGTCCCGGGCCGCCGCGCGGCGAGGGCGGTGACGAGGCTGGAGTCGAGCCCGCCGGAGGTGATGGTGGCGACCGGCACGTCGGCGGTCAGCAGCAGATCCACCTCCCGGCGGAGCCTGTCCCGCAGCTCGCCGCCCACCTCGGCGAGACCGTCGGAGCCGGTCTCCGGCCGCGGCGTCACCGTCCGCTCCCGGACGCGCAGGCGCAGCCCCGCGGCCGCGTCGCAGGTCGCGGTGACGCCCGGGGGGAACACCCTGACGTCGGCGAACATGGTCTGCTCGCCGAACGGGGTCTTGGTCGCGAGGTAGGCGTCGAGACCCGGTTCCCAGACCGCGGTGGAGACCCCCTCGAACGCGAGGAGGGACGGGATCTCCGACGAGAAGTACAGCGTGCGTCCCACCGGGTCCCACCGGTGGTACAGCGGCTTCATGCCCGCGTCGTCGGTGGCGAGCACCAGGCGGGGGGCGCCGCGCAGGTCGAGCACCGCGATCGCGTACATCCCGTCGAGGTGCTCGGCGAAGGCGTCGCCGTACACCCGGTAGAGGGCGGGAAGAATGGACCCGTCGCAGTGGTCGGGGAAGGTGAACCCCCGCCCGCGCAGGTCCTCGCGCAGCGCGTCGTGGTTGTAGATCTCGCCGTTGAAGACCACCTTGATCGTGCCGTCGGGCGAGACGTACGGCTGCCGTCCGGCTCCGGGATCCATGATGGCGAGCCGGGTGCTGCCCAGCGCGTAGCCGGGGCCCCGCGCGAGTCCCGCGCCGTCGGGTCCGCCGTGGCGTTGCAGCGCCTCGGCGGTCCTCAGCTCGTGTGGCGAAGCCGTCGTATTGAAATATCCGTATATGCGGCACATCCGCGTTAGCACTCCTCCCGTCCACTCCGCCGTGGTGCCGGCCGCCCCGTTCCGCGGCACGTGGCTCCCACCCGGCGTCGCGACGTCGGTGGCGGCGACGTCCGCCGGCACCGGCGGCCTTCCCGCCCGCCCGGCCGAATCCGTGTTACGGGTGATCGGGGAGTCCGGTAGGGGGCTCGCCCTCGGTCGCCGGAACCGGGGTTCCACGCCGCCGGCACGACGGCCGTGCCGGCGGATCCGGTTCTGCGGCAAGCCTGGCAGCAGCCCGGACGGCGGGGCACCTTTGGGATTGCGGTGATCGCCCGTCACCCCGGACGGCCGGGGCCGGCGTCCGGCGGGCGATCCGGCGTCCCGCCCCGCCCTCGCGCCGCCGACCCCTATCGCGGCGGCCCCGGCCCTCACCGCCGCGGCCTGGGAGGCGCCGGCTCCCGCCCGCCCGGCCGGACCGGTACGGCGGCCGTCCCGGGAAAGCACCGCAACCCTGAAGATGTGCCGCGGCCGGGCGGGCGGGAAGCTGATCGTGCAGGTCCCCGCGAGGCAGGAGGGGTCCGCTGTGCCGAGGACCGGCTCCGGCCATTCCCCCTCAGCCCCCTCGCCGCCTCCGCCCGCGGCGGGCCCGCCATGGACGCGTCATGGACCTGTCACGGACGCGGGCCGGGCCGCCGGGTTCCGCCCCGCCCGTCACCCGTCCCCATGACCGGCCTCCCATCCTTCCGACGTGCGAGGAGACCCGATGACCGTCAGTTTGCAGCCACCCGTGGCGACCGGCCACGCGGTGGTGTCGTCCCTGGAGGAGCTGGTGGGCGGCACCCCGCTGCTGCGGCTCGCCCTCCCCGACTGCCCACCGGACGTCCGGCTGCTGGCGAAGCTGGAGATGCTCAACCCCCTGTCGAGCGTCAAGGACCGGGCCGCGCTGCGGATGATCCTGGAGGCCGAGCGCTCCGGCGCCCTCCCCCCCAGCGGGGGCACGGTGATCGAGGCGTCGTCCGGCAACACCGGGATCTCGCTCGCCGCGCTCTGCGCCTCGCGCGGCCACCGGTGCGTCATCGTCCTGCCGGACAACGCCACCGAGGAGCGGCGCGCCATCCTGCGGGCGTTCGGCGCGGAGATCGTGCTGTCCCCGTTCCAGGAGGGCCTGCTCGC
This sequence comes from Streptosporangium sp. NPDC004379, assembly GCF_042873875.1. Lineage (NCBI taxonomy): Bacteria > Bacillati > Actinomycetota > Actinomycetes > Streptosporangiales > Streptosporangiaceae > Streptosporangium > Streptosporangium sp. NPDC004379. Next base: position 299,308 of record NZ_JBIAMC010000008.1, on the reverse strand, counting down.
CGCGATCGAGCGGGGCGTGCAGCTCCACCGGTCCATCCCCGGCTCGTTCCTCGTCGGCCAGGAGCGCAACCCGGCGAACGTGGCGGCCCACTACGAGACGACCGGGCCGGAGATCTGGAACGCCTGCGGCGGCTCGGTGGACGTGTTCGTCTGCGCCGTGGGGACCGGCGGCACGCTGACCGGCGTCGCCCGATACCTCAAGGAGCAGGGCGACGTCCACGTCGTCGCCGTCGAGCCGGCGGGCTCGCCGGTCCTGTCCGGCGGCGAGCGGGGCCCGCACCGCATCCCCGGCATCGGCGGCGGCTTCGTCAACCCGGTCACCGACGTCACCTGCATCGACGAGGTGATCACCGTGACCGACGGGGACGCGATCGGCACGGCCCGCGACCTCGCCCGCCACTCCGGCCTGTTCGCGGGGATCTCCTCGGGCGCCGCCGTCCACGCCTCCCGGGTCCTGGCGGGCCGGGAGCGGTGGGCCGGGGCCACGATCGTCACGATCCTGCCGGACAGCGGCGAGCGGTATCTGTCCATCTGGGACGCCCCCGTGGACCCCGCGCCTCCGGCCACCCCGTCTCCGCAGACCACTCCCGTCCCCCTCAAAGGAAAGTGTGGAGCCTAAATGACCATCACGTCCGAGACCTCGAAGACGCACTGGAACGACGTCGCGATCGACTACGACAAGGTGCTGAACACCGACGCCTCCAACGTGGAACTGCTGTCCACCGCGGTCGGGCTGCTGCCCCCCGGCGCCACGGACCTGCTGGACGTCGGATCGGGCACGGGCCGGCTCACCTCGCTGTGCCGTGAGGCGCTGCCCGGGGCCCGGATCGTCGGTCTCGACCCCGCCCCGACGATGGTCGCGGCCGCGCTGGAGAAGTTCGCCGCCGACCCGGACGTGACGTTCACCGACGGCGTGGTGCAGGACCTCTCCCAGTTCCCCGACGACAGCTTCGACGTCGTGATCAGCAGCTTCGCCCTGCACCACCTGGAGCTGGACACCTACGCGGCCTCCGCCGCCGAGCTCTTCCGCGTCCTGCGGCCCGGCGGGCGCTTCATCAACGCCGACCAGTTCTGCCGGGTCATGGGCGAGCCCGGCGACCGGGAGCGCGCGCTCGACATCCTGGACCTGCTGACCGCCAAGGCGCGGCACTACCTCCTCAACGCCTGCTTCGAGCGCATGCTGCTGCAGGTGGACCTGCTCCCCCGCTTCATGCGCGAGGACGGCGAGATCCTCACCACGCCGGAGTTCTGGCGGGACCACCTGGTCGCGGCCGGCTTCGAGCAGGTCACGATCGTTCCCACCGCGCCGGTGGAGCTGTACAACCGGGTCATCTGGGCGGTCAAGCCCGCCGGCTGACCGTCCGCGCCGCCTGCCCAGGGCGGACCGGGACACCCCGGTCCGCCCTTCGCGTGCCCCGCGCCCTTCGCCCCCGTCGATCCGCCCCCGGACGCCGGAAGACCGTCCCAGGACGGCCGGACCCGGCGGTTCACGTGTTCCGGAAGGCCCCGGAGACCGGGAGGCCCCGGAGACCGGAAAACCGCTCCACCCGGATCGGATGACCCGGGTGGAGCGGCCTGTGCTTTCCCGTCCCCTGTGCCTCCGCGCCTCTCGTACGGCGCGGCGGCGCTCAGGCCAGCCTGGTGGCGCCGGGCATGATGTCGTCGCGGAAGCGGCCCGCCGGGTCCACCCGGTGGCGGACCAGGTCGGCGGCGGCGATCCGGGCGTCGGAGAGGTGCCGCTGCGGCTGCGCGTGCGACTCCACGAACGTCGGCGTCGTCCACCCGGTGTCCCAGGGGGCGAGCGCCTCCCGGACGGTCGCGATGTGCCGGGTGATGGCCTCGGCGGTGCCGGTGAGGTCCGGCACCCCTCCGCCCGAGTACGCGTAGGGGGCGTCGAGGCGGTCGAGCGCGCCGCCCTGCGGGTGGGACCTGGCGTAAGCGCCGCCGAGCTGGCGCAGGCCGGCGGAGATCAGCGGTGAGCCGGAGCCCTCGCCGACCACCCGCAGCAGCGCGTCGATCCCGTCGTCGCCTAGGTCGCCCAGCAGCATGTGGTCGCCGATGACGGCGACCGGGTCGGAGGGGTCCATGTGCGTGTCGAGGAGGTTCACCGGCTCGGTGAGCTGCCAGGTGTCGAGCACCGGCTCGGCGACGGCGCGCAGCGGGCCGAGCAGTTCGTCGGCGTACCGCCGCGCGGCGGCCACGTCGTCGCCGGTCTCGGCGAGCACCGCGCCGTCCACGCACAGGATGGGACCCGCCGACAGCATGGGCGGCACGTCGGGGATCTTCGGCAGGTTCAGCACCCGTACGGAGGTCGTCGCCTCCGGGGGCGCGTCCAGGGTCCAGCGGCGCCAGGCCCGCAGCAGCCCGGGGGCGTGGGCCGCGGGCCAGCAGGTCGTTCCCGTGACCACCTGGGCGGCGGGGAACAGCTTCACCTCGACGGCGGTGACGACGCCGAAGCCGCCGCCTCCGCCGCGCAGGGCCCAGAACAGGTCCGGGTCGGACGAGAGGTCCACCCGGCGCAGCTCGCCGTCGGCGGTGACCAGGTCGACGGCGCGGACGCCGTTGGCGGCCAGGCCGACCTTGCGGCCGTAGAAGCTCAGGCCGCCACCCAGCAGGTAGCCGACGACGCCGACTGTCGGGGACGAGCCGTGCGCGACGGCCAGGCCGTACGGCGCCGCGGCCTTGGCCACGACGCCCCAGCGCGTTCCGGCGGGGATGCGGGCGACGCGGCGGACCGGGTCCACCTCCACCGCGCCGTCCATCTCGGTGCGGATCAGCAGGGCGTCGCGCATGGGCCGGGCGGCGGGGGCGGAGTGGCCGGTGGTGTGCACCCGCAGCGACAGTCCCTCGGCGTCGGCGAGGCGGATGGCCGCGCGGACGTCCTCGACGGTCCGCACGACGACCGCCGCCGCCGGGCGGGGCGGCGCGGCCAGGTTGAACACGGCGGTCGCGGCGTCGTAGCCGGGCTCACCGGGGCGGGCGACGGCGTCCCCGGTGGTCCCGGCGGCGGCGGTGAGACCGGCGGCTGTGGTGACGTCGGCGGCGGGGCCGGGGGCCTCGGCGGCGGTGGTGACGTCGGTGGTCACGTGCGGCTCTCCTTCCCGGCTCAGGCCGCGCGCTCGGCGGTGATGAAGACGAACGTCCCGCTGCCCGACTCCTCGCGGACGACCATCCCCGCCTCGGCCAGCCAGGTCCGCAGCTGCTCGGCCTCGAACAGCAGCATTCCGGCGGGGCGGCCGGGGAAGGAGTGGGCGGCCTGGAAGTGCCGGTAGACGGGGTCGGTGTCCCACACGAACGTCATCAGCGTGAAGGTGCCGCCGGGGCGCAGGCAGCGGCCCACCTCGGCGATGGCCGTACCGGCGTCGTCGGGGAACGCCTGGAGGGCGTTCCAGCAGACCACCGCGCCCAGGCTCGCGTCCTCGAACGGCAGCGCGAGCGCGCTGGCCCGTACGGCCGGCACCTCGGGCAGCTTGCCGCGCAGCGTGCTCAGCATCGGCAGGCCCATGTCGAGGGCGACCAGCCGCTCGGAGCCGACCGCCTGGGCGATGACGCCGGTCCAGCGGCCCGCGCCGGCCGCCAGGTCCAGCACCGGGCCGTCGACGGGGCGCACGTGCGAGGAGATGTAGGCGTCCTCGGAGGCGGGCGTCACGGCGGAGTCCCAGTTGGACCCGGCGACCCGCAGGAACTCCGGTCGCATGAGGGCCTCGTAGTAGAGGCCCATGGTGGGCATCTCGGCGAGCTTGCGCAGCAGGTTGGCCGACGCCTCGTCGCCGGTTCCGGCGGCGGCGTCGCTGATGCCCTCGGTCAGGTCGAGGATGCCCCGGGTGACGGGGTAGGTCACCGCGCAGCGCTCGCAGCGGACGCCGCCGGCGTCGTCGGCGCCGAAGTCCAGGCGGTCGTGGCAGGCGGGGCAGCGGAACGCGGCGGCGTGCGGGCGCAGCAGCTCCGGCCCGGCCTCGGCGGCGGGCGGCACGGTGGCTCCGGTGTCGGCGGGGTGCGGCACGCGGGGGATCGCGGCGGGCACGCCGTCACGCACCGTCCAGTACGCCTTGGCGCCCATGTAGGCCCAGACGTTGCGGGTGTCGTTGCGCCAGTTCACCGTGATCTGCTCGGGGCTCAGCGAGGCGATCCACGCCCTGTCGAAGGCTTTCTCCTCGTCGGTGAGCCGCCACACCGACGGCGCCGGCCACACCCGGCCCAGGTCGGGGTCGGCCGGGTCCAGCTCGCGCAGGCAGCGGTCCAGCCGCGACAGGTCGTCGGCCGGCAGCTCCAGCCTGGAGACCTGGGTGAGGATCCGGTCGCGGTCCTCGGGGAAGTGCGCGAGGAGGTAGATCAGCCCCTGTGCCAGCGGCTCGTCGGGCCCGCAGCGGTCCAGCAGGTCCAGGTAGCGGTCCATGCCCCGCCGTACGGCGGCGCGCACCGGGCTGTCCGGGACGTACGCCTCGGCCTCGGCGAGCAGCCCGAGCAGCACGGCCAGCAGGCCGGCCCGGTCGTCGCCGGCCCGGTCCAGGCCGTCCACGATCTCGGAGGCGGCGGGCAGCGCGAGGCCGGTCAGCGTGCCGCCGTCCCACACCGCCTCGACCAGCCGCCGGTACGCCTCCCGCACCCCGGCGTCCGGCGCGGCGGCGAACTCCTCCACCAGGGCACCGGCGGTCCCACGGGTGCCGGTCCGGTACGTGCTGTCAACGCTCATTGCGGTCCTTTCGCGAGGTCCATCCCGCGGGTCCGGCGCGGGACGCCGCCGCGGGCGCGGAGGTCCGTACCGCGGTTCCGGCGTGGAACGCCGCCGCGGGCGCGGTGGCGGACGACGCCCTTCAGCATCACACCGGGTTCCGGGACCGGGCATCTCCCGGCGTGCGGCGCCGCGTTCCGGCCACACGGACCGGGCGGTCGCGCCGCGCCGCGCGACCACGCGACCGCCTGACCACGCGACCGGGCGACCGGGCGACCGCGTAGCCGGGTGGTCAGGTGGCCGCGTGCCGGATCGGGCCGCCGTTCAGACGCGCAGTCGCGCGTTGAGCCGGGCGGCCTGCCGCGTGAGGTGGTCGCGTTCGGGGAGGCTGGACGCCGACCGGGCGGCCTCGGCGTAGAGCCGCGCCGCGGTCGCCAGGTCGCCGTCCCGCTCGCGCAGGTACGCCTCGACGGCCGTGTGGCGGGGCAGGGCGGGGTCGAGCTCCGCCAGGGCGGCCAGCCCGGCCCGCGGGCCGTCGGCCTCCCCGACCGCGACGGCCCGGTTGAGGCGGGCCACCGGACTGCCGGTGAGGCGCACCAGCTCGTCGTACCACTCGACGATCTGCACCCAGTCGGTCTCCTCCGCCACCGGGGCGTCGGCGTGGAGCGCGGCGATGGCGGCCTGGGCCTGGAACTCGCCCAGCCGGTCGCGGCCGAGGGCCGCCTGGAGCACCTTCACGCCCTCGGCGATGAGGCGGGTGTCCCACAGGCCGCGGTCCTGCTCGGCGAGGGGCACGAGCCTGCCGCCGGGGCCGGTCCGCGCCGCACGCCGCGCGTGGTGGAGCAGCATGAGCGCGAGCAGGCCCGCGACCTCCTCGTGGTCGACCTGGGCCGCCAGCCGGCGGGTGAGCCGGATCGCCTCGGCGGCGAGGTCGACGTCGCCGGAGTAGCCCTCGTTGAAGACCAGGTAGAGCACGCGCAGCACCGTGGCGACGTCACCGGGCCGGTCGAACCGGACGCCGGAGACGGTCCTCTTGGCCCTGCTGATCCGCTGGGCCATGGTCGCCTCCGGCACGAGGTACGCCCGCGCGATCTGACGCGTGGTCAGGCCGCCGACCGCGCGCAGCGTGAGCGCGACGGCCGAGGCCGGCGTCAGGGACGGGTGCGCGCACAGGAAGTACAGCTGGAGCGTGTCGTCCGTCGTCCCGGCCGGACCGGGCACGGGCTCGTCCTCGACGCGCGCCTCGCGGTGCCGGCGGGAGACGTCGGCGCGGGCGGCGTCGAGGAACTTGCGCCAGGCCGCGGTGACCAGCCAGCCCTTGGGGTCCCGCGGCGGGTCCCGCGGCCAGACGCGCACGGCCTCGACCAGGGCGTCCTGCACGGCGTCCTCGGCCGCCGCGAAGTCCGCTCCGCGACGGACGAGAACGCCGATCACCGCCGGGGTGAGGGTTCGCAGCAGCGCCTCGTCCACGGTGTGTCACTCCGTGATGGTCGGGGGCTCGGCCAGGAACGGCCGCAGCTCCAGCCACTCGTGGATCGGCTTCCCGCCCGCGCCCGGCGCCGCGGACAGCTCGGCGGCCAGCTCCAGCGCCCGCTCGTAGGTCTCGACGTCGATCACCATCCAGCCGGCGATCAGGTCCTTGGTCTCCGCGAACGGGCCGTCGGTGACCGGCGGGCGCCCCTCGCCGTCGTAGCGGACGAACGTCCCCTCAGGGGAGAGCGCCTGGCCGTCGACGAACTCACCGGTGCCCTCCAGGCGGTCGGCGAAGTCCCGCATGTACTGCACGTGCGCGGAGACCTCCTCCGGCGTCCACCGGTCCATCGGCACGTCGTTGACCGCCGCCGGCCCGCCCCGGTAGTGCTTGAGAAGCAGGTACTTGGCCATCGTGTTCTCCTCGGTACGGTACGGCCCCCATTGTGGCCGTGTTCACTCCGGGGACGGAGCCGCACCCGGGTTCTCGACATCCCGCCGGCATTTTTCTTCCGGCGGATTCCCCGTCCGATCCCCTGGACCCACCTCCACCCCGGGGACGACGGCGGCCTCTTCCGCAACCACGGAGATGCGGACGTTCCCAGGGCGGCAAATCATGGACGCTGGGCGGGCCCTTTCCCGGTCCGTTTCCGCGACCTTCCTGTGCGCATCTCCGTTCACCGGCGCGCGGGCCGGACGCCGGTCGGCCGCGGGCCGGTCCGTGCCACGGCCGCGCGCCATGAAAGCCACGTAAGCAGAGAGAGGGCTCATGAAACGCAGGATTCCCATCGAGGTGTGGGTGCCGGACCTGACCTTCCCCGGCTGGATGGACCGCTGGTACAAGCAGGGCGAGGACTTCGAGCGGGCCCACCCCGAGTACGAGGTGCGGGTGCACGGCAAGGACTTCTGGCGGTTCCCCCGCCAGGTCGCGGAGGCGGCGGCCGAGGGCCGCACCCCGGCGATCTCGGAGTACTACTTCTACATGACCCAGGCGGCCCGCGACTCCCTGGCTCAGGACGGCAGCCCGCTGTTCACCTCGGTGCAGAAGGCCATCGGCGGCCGTACGGAGATCCTCGGCGAGCCCGTCGTGATCGACGACATCATCCCGCCGATCCGCGACTACTACACCTACCAGGGCGACCTCGACTCGATGCCGACGGTGGCCACCACGAGCCTGCTGTACGCCAACAAGGGGCTGCTGCGCCGGGCCGGGGTGACGAAGCTGCCGGAGACCTGGGAGGAGGTCGAGGAGGTCTGCCGGGCGGTCGCCGCGACGAAGGACGGCCCCTCGCACGCCATCACCTGGTCCAACCACGGCACGTTCATCCAGCAGGCGGTGGCGTCGCAGGGCGGTCTGCTCGTCGACAACCACAACGGCCGCGCCGGCCGGGCCACGACCTCCACCATGGGCTCGCCGGAGATGATCGCCTGGGCGACGTGGTGGAAGAAGCTGCACCGCGACGGCCACTACCTCTACACCGGCAAGATCCCCGACTGGGCCGGGACGCTGCGGGCCTTCGCCGAGCAGGACGTGGCGATCCGCATCTCCTCCTCCAACGACGTGAACTACATGCACCGGGCCGCGGAGGACAACGACTTCGAGATGGAGGTCGGGATCTTCCCGTACGACGACCGGGTGCCCTACGTCGGCAACGCGATCGCCGGGACGTCCCTGTGGCTGGCCAACGGTCTGGACGAGGCGACCCAGGAGGGGGCGCTGGCGTTCCTGCAGTACCTGCACAACCCGGAGTACGCCGCCGAGCGGCACCGGGCCAACAGCTTCCTGCCGCTGACCTACTCCGCGGCCGCGCTGCTGGAGGAGGAGGGCTGGTTCGACCGGCACCCCCGCCACCGGGTGGCCTACGACCACGTCATGAGGTTCCCGGCCGGCGCCGTGCGGCGGCGGCCGGAGCTCGCCGGGAAGGTGCCGGCGTCGGAGGGCGCCATCTTCGGTGACTTCGCCGGCAACCAGGACGTCATGACCCGCGCCATGGGCGACATCCTGGCCCACGACGCCGACCCGCAGGAGCGTTTCGCCTTCGCCGACGTCGAGGCGCAGCGGCTGCTGGACATCTACAACGAGTACGCGCAGACCTCCGGGTTCCGCGACCCGGAGAACAGCCCCACCCACAGCCTCAGCGTGGAGGCGTTCAGCGAGGCCGCGGCCGGCCGCGACTACTCGGCGGCCGACATGGAGGCGGTCGTGCGGCTCAACGGGTGACGTCCCGCCGGCTCCGGCCGGAGAGCTGGAAGATCGGGAAGGGTCCCGGGCGCGGACGGCGTCCGGGACCCTTCGCGTGCGCCCGGCTCTCCGCGCGGTCCCGCCCGCGCGACCCCGCGCACGGCGATCCCCGCGCACGGCCGGACCTCCGCGCGGCCCCGCACACGGCGGCCCTCCCCGTACGGCCCGGCCCCCGCGCACGCGAGAAGGGCCGGGGCGGATCGTTTCCGCCCCGGCCCCTCCGGTGGGTCGTCAGCGCCGCCGGTGTGCGGCGGTGAGCTTCTCCAGGTCCGCGACGATCTCGCCCGGTCCCGGCTTGGCCAGCCACTCGCCGTGGACGGCGTCGGCGCCGGCGCGGTAGGCCGGGTCCTCCAGCACCGCGACGATCTGCGCCCTGACCTCCTCGACGGACTGCGTCTGGTGGTTCAGCCGCAGGCCCGCCCGGCGGGACTCGACGTAGCGGGCCGCCACCTTGGAGAGGATGTGCCGCTCGGCCATCTTGGCGTTCTCGCCGTCGGCGACGACGATCCGCTGGGCCTCGTCGGTGTCGGTGACGATCTGCGGCAGTCCGGCGGCCACCGAGGCCCAGAAGGTGCCGCTGGAGCCGTGGTTGATGCTCGCCGAGCAGGTCGGCAGGAGCTGGACGAGCGGGACGTAGTCGACGGTGCGCACGTTGGCGGGGATGGCGCCGACGCCTTCGAGCTGGTCGGCGTTGAGGGTGGCGACCACCTCGACGTCCAGGTCCGCGACCGCCTCCAGGATCTTGGGGGTGCGCCACTCCCCCTTGTGGTACGCGCGGGTCGACAGGCCGACCGACAGCGCCAGGCGGGGCCGCTCGGGCCTGCCGTACAGCCAGGCCGGCTTGACGCCGCCGCCGTTGTAGGGGCTCCAGCGGACCGGCAGCGAGGCGATGCCGGCGGACAGCCGCATCTCCGCGGGCATGGGGTCGATGGTCCACTGGCCGACCAGCAGTTCGTCGTCCACCTCGACGCCGTAGTGGGCGGCGAGCGGGCGCACCGCCTCGGCCAGCGGGTTCACCGCCCGCTCGGCGCCGGTACGGCCGGCGTGCGCGGCGAACCTCTCGACGGCCCAGCCGCTGTAGTCGGGGCCCATCAGCACCCGCGCGTGCGCGGCGCCGCAGGCGCGGGCCGCCACGGCCCCGGCGGGGAACCAGGGGTCCCACAGGACGAGGTCGGGCTTCCAGGAGCGGGCGAACTCGACCAGCGCCTCGTTCTGCTTGCTGGGCCGCGAGGGCAGGTGGAAGCGGACGGCCATCATGTAGTACTGGAAGAAGACGTCCCAGTTGTCGCGCTCGGCGGCGGGGATCTCCAGCAGCGCGGCCAGGCGCTCCATCTCGTCGGCCTTGGGGTGGATGTCGTCCCGGAGCCAGCCGTCGGTGTCGGGCTCGCCGCAGACGACGGCGGTCAGACCGGCGGCGACGATGTCGTCGGCGGCGCCCGGGGGGCAGGCGACGCAGACCTCGTGCCCGGCGAGCTGCAGCGCCTGGGCGTAGGGGATGGCGGGGTAGAGGTGGCACGTCTGCGGCCAGACGCTGAGCATTACGCGCATTGGCGGTCTCCCTTGGAACATCGCTTACCTGGTGGCCTGGGGCGTCAGGACCCCGCGAGGAGGCCGGGGCGGCCGGGCCCGGCGAAGCCGGTCGGCGGTACGGACCGCCGGACCCGGCGCGGCCGGTCAGCGGCGCGTGCCGCCGGGCCCGGCGCGGCCGGTCATCCGCGCGCCCGCACGAACTCCTTGATGGAGGAGACGACGTAGTCGATCATCTCGTCGGTGAGGCCGGGGTAGACGCCGATGTGGAACGTCTGGGTGGTGATGACGTCGGTGTTGGTGAGCTCCCCGACGATCCGGTACTCCCGGTCGGTGTAGGCGGGGTGCCGGATGATGTTGCCCGCGAACAGCCGGCGGGTGCCGATCTTCCGGTCCTCCAGGAAGTCCACCAGCTCCTTGGCGCCGAACGGGGCCTGCGGGTCCACGGTGAGGACGAAGCCGTACCAGCTCGGGTCGCTGCGCGGGGTCGCCTCGGGGAGCACCAGGTGCGGGACGCCGTCGAGTCCCTCGCGCAGCCGGCGCCAGTTGCGCCGCCGCGCGGCGCAGAACTCGTCGATCTTGTCGAGCTGGCTCAGGCCGAGGGCGGCCTGCAGCTCGGTGATCTTCAGGTTGTAGCCGACGTGCGAGTAGATGTACTTGTGGTCGTAGCCCTCCGGCAGCGTGCCCATCTGGTAGCTGAAGCGCTTGAGGCAGGTGTTGCTCTCGCCGGGCTCGCACCAGCAGTCGCGCCCCCAGTCGCGCAGCGACTCCACGATGCGGGCGAAGGCCAGGTTGGACGTGACGACGCAGCCGCCCTCCCCCATCGTCATGTGGTGCGCCGGGTAGAAGCTGATGGAGGCCATGTCGCCGAAGGTGCCGGTCGGCTCGCCGTCGTACTTCGAGCCCAGGGCGTCGCAGTTGTCCTCGATGAGGAAGAGGTCGTGCTCGGTGGCGAGCCGCGCCATCTCCGCCACCGGGAACGGGTTGCCGACGGTGTGCGCGATCATGATCGCCCGCGTCTTCGGCCCGATCGCCCGCTCCACGGCCTCCACGGTGGGGTTGTACGTGCCGAGCTCCACGTCCACGAAGACCGGGACCAGGCCGTTCTGCAGGATCGGGTTCACCGTGGTGGGGAAGGCCGCCGCGACGGTGATCACCTCGTCGCCCGGCCGCAGGCGCATGTCCCCCAGCTTCTGGGACATCAGGGCCGAGACGATGAGGAGGTTGGCCGAGGAGCCGGAGTTCGTCAGCAGGGCCTTGCGCCGCTTGACCTTCCGGGCGAAGACCGACTCGAACTTACGCGCCCGGCTCCCGGCCGCCACGCGCAGGTCCAGGGCGGCCTCGACCAGCGCCACCCGGTCCTCGACGTCGTGCACCGCGCCGGTCGGCCAGATCTCGGTGACCCCGGGAACGAACTCCCCGCTGGTCTGGACGTCCTGGTGATACTTGCGGACCTCGTCCAGGATCAGAGCCTTGTGATCGTTCATGTACGGTCCTTGTCTCGATCGGCGGGTGCCGGGGCCCGTCGGCATGGCGGCCGCGGCGCGGGAGGACGGCACCGGCCGCGGCCCGCAGAGGCCACGGAGGCCGCGGGCGCCGGGCGCGGAGGGACGCCTTTCCGGCCGCACCGCCTCAGCATTCGCCACGGCGGCCGGGCCGCGCATCTTGTGGATTGCCGGGTTTCCCGCCCGTCCGCACCCCCTCCCATCTCGCACTCCAGGAGATGCGGCGCGGGACCGCCAAGAATGACGATGCGCTAGAAGACGCATGCCAGGGCGATCGACGGACGGAAACGAAACAGGCGCGCCCTGACCACGGAAATCAATTCTCATTATTTCTTCCGATAGGAGCGTCGATGCGTTTCCTACCCGACCGGCAAGACCCGAAAGTCGCGATCGTGGGGCTCGGCTATGTCGGCTCGTGCATCGCGGCGCTCCTGGCCGACCGCGGCTGGGACGTCACGGGCGTGGACATCAACGCCGACCTGGTCGACGAGCTGGCCGGCGGCCACTGCCGCTACCAGGAGAAGGGCCTGGCCGAGCTGATCGCGGACGCCGCGGCCGGCGGGCGGCTGACGGCCACCACCGACTACTCCGCCGTCCGCGCCGCGGACGTCGTGCTCATCGCGGTCAGCACCCCGGTCCACCCCGACGGCTCGCTGTTCGACGACCACCTGCGCGCCGCCTGCGCCCGGCTGGCCTCCCACCTGCGGGAGGGACAGCTGGTGGTGGTCAAGAGCACCGTCCCGCCGGGTACCACCAGGGATCTGGTGCGTCCGCTGCTGGAGCGGAGCGGGCTGCGCGCCGGCGAGCACTTCGGGCTCGCCTTCTCTCCCGAGCGCTTCGCCGAGGGCACCGCGCTGCGCGAGCTGCGCGCGCTGCCCATCACCGTGGGCGGGGTGAACGAGGACAGCACGCTGGCCGCGTCGGCGTTCTGGCGGGGTGGCCTGGGCGTGGACGTCATCCCGGTCGCCTCCCCGGAGACCGCCGAGATCGTGAAGCTCGCGGACAACTGGTGGATCGACCTGAACATCGCGCTCGCCAACGAGCTCGCCAAGTTCTGCGCGCCGTTCGACGTGGACGTGCTGGACGTGATCGCGGCGGCCAACACGGTCCCCAAGGGCACGGGCAACGTCAACATCCTGCTGCCCAGCATCGGGGTCGGCGGCTCCTGCCTGGTGAAGGACCCGTGGATGGTCTGGCACACCGCCCGCACGCGCGGGGTGGAGATCCGTACGGCGCCGCTCGGCCGCGAGGTCAACACCGCGATGCCGGAGTACACGACGCAGCTCGTCGTCGACGAGCTGCTGCGGCTCGGCAAGGAGCCCGCGGACTGCACGGTCGCCATCCTGGGGCTGGCGTTCAAGAACGACACCGGCGACCTGCGGGCGACGCCGGTGGAGGGCGTCGTCACGGCCCTGCGCAAGGCCGGCGTCCAGGTCCGCGCGTTCGACCCGCTGGTCGACCCGGTCCAGGCCGAGGAGCAGCTGGAGCTGCGGCCGGCCGGGAGCCTGGAGGAGGCGGTGCGCGGCGCCGACTGCGTCGCGGTCCTGGCCATGCACCGGGCGTTCCGCGACATCGACTTCGCGGCGCTGCCCGTGGCGCCCTCGTGCCTGCTGCTGGACGGCCGGGCCTACTACCCCAAGGAGAAGATCGCCGAGTTGCGGCGGCTGGGGTACGTCTACCGCGGGATCGGGCGGTGAGCCCGGTACGCGCCGTCGTCACCGGCGGCTCGGGGTTCGTGGGAAGCCACCTGGTGGAGCGGCTCGTCGGCCGGGGCGACGAGGTGACGGTCTTCGACAGCGGCCCGCTCCCAGACGACCAGCGGGTCGCCCGGGAGCACGCCCGGCACGTCCGGGGGGACGTCCGTGACCCCGGCGGGCTCGCCGAGGCGATCACCAGGGGGGTGGACGTGGTCTACCACCTCGCGGCCGTGGTCGGGGTGGACCAGTACCTCGCCCGCCCGCTCGACGTCATCGACATCAACTTCCAGGGCACCAGGAACGTCCTGGAGCGGGCCGCCGCCGTCGGCGCCCGGGTCGTGGTGGCGAGCACCAGCGAGGTGTTCGGCAAGAACCCCGACGTGCCCTGGTCGGAGGAGGCCGACCGGGTGCTCGGCCCGACCTCCGCCGACCGCTGGACCTACTCCTCGGCCAAGGCGCTGGCCGAGCACCTGACGCTCGCGTTCGGCCGCCAGCACGGGCTGGAGGCGACGATCGTGCGGTACTTCAACGCCTACGGCCCCCGGCAGCGGCCGGCGTTCGTGGTGAGCCGGAACATCCACCGCGCGCTCAACGGGCGCCCGGTCGTGGTGTACGACCGGGGCAAGCAGACCCGCTGCTTCACGTTCGTCGGGGACGCCGTCGAGGGGACCCTGCTGGCCGCCTCCCACCCGGCCGCCGCCGGGGAGACGTTCAACCTGGGGAGCATGGAGGAGACCACCGTCGGTGACGCGGCCGGGCTGGTCGCGGCACTGACCGGCGCCGGCACGACGAGCGTCGCGGTGGACACCCGGGCGGAGCTGGGGTCGGCCTACGAGGACGTGCCCCGGCGCATCCCGGACAGCGGCAAGGCGCGGCGGGTCCTGGGCTGGCAGGCCGCGACGCCCCTGCGCGAGGGCCTGGCCAGGACGATCGCCTGGGCCCGCGCCAACCCCTGGTGGCTGGCCCTTCCCGACAGCGGCGCGACCGGCGGGGGCGACAGGTAGGGACGGACCTCCGTCCGTCTCCCCCGGCGGACGGGACCGCCGTCCGTAATCCTCCGGCGGACGGCACACGGGAGATCCGGCCGGCGCGACACGCGCCGGCCGGATCTTTCATGTGCCCGGAGTCCTTCCCGGAGGTACGGGATCTCCCTCCCACGAGGTCCGGGGATTCCGGGTGCGTCGCGGGGGTTTCCGTATCGTCGCGTACGGCCGCGGCCCCCGAGAGGCCGCGGGAGGCATGGAAGAAGCCCCGCACGGGTCCGGCCGGGTCCCCCGGGTGAGGGGCCCGGCCGGTGGCCGCGCGGGGTTCTCGCGAGGGGACGCTCAGCGGGCGCCCGCTCCGGCGGGCACCTGGGCGGTCAGCCGCACCGGCAGGGCGCGGTGGCCGTTCATGATGAACGTCGGCAGCGGCTGCAGGTCCCGCCGGTCCGCGGCCAGGCTCAGCCCGGGGAACCGCTCGAACAGCGAGGACAGGCCGATCGTCGCGACGGCGCGGGCGATGCCGGCGCCGAGGCAGAAGTGCGGGCCGTGGCCGAACGACAGGTGCTCCTTGTCCTGCCGGGTGATGTCGAAGTCACCGGCCCCGTCGCCGTGCAGGGCGGGGTCGCGCCCCACCGCGCTGTAGTTGACGAGGATCGGCTGGCCCTTGGGGATGGTGACGCCGTCGAGCTCGATGTCGGTAACGGCGTAGCGCAGCGGCAGGTGCGCCAGCGGCGACTCCACCCGCAGGGTCTCGTCGATGACGTCGTCCCAGGTCGCCCGGCCCGACCTGACCAGCTCCAGCTGGTCGGGGTGGGTGAGCAGGGCGGTGATGGCGTTGTCGAAGAAGTTGATCGTGGTCTCGGAGCCGGCGCCGAGGATCGCGAAGATCGTGTCGGTCAGCTCGACCTCCGACAGGCGGGAGCCGTCCTCGTCGCGGGCGGCCACCAGGTCGCTGGTGATGTCCTCACCCGGGTTGCGGCGCTTCTCGGCGATGAGCTCCTCCATCGCGCCGCGCCAGCCCATCAGGATGGCCTGGGCCTGCTCGGGGGTGACGGTGGTGTCCACCATCATGTCGATGACCTTGGCGGTCTCGACCCGGGCCTCCTCGGACATGCCGATCAGGTCGGCCACCAGGCGGGCCGGAAGCGGGTAGGCGAAGTGCTGGCGCAGGTCCACGACCTCGCCGGGCGGGACGGCGGCCAGGGCGTCGAGGAGCTGGCCGGTCAGCTCCTCGATGCGCGGTTTGATCGCCTCGGTGCGGCGCGGCGTGAACGCCTTGCCGACCAGCCTGCGCAGCCGGACGTGGTCCTTGCCGTAGGCCGTCACCATGTTGTCCATGGCGATCCAGCTGATCATCTCCCAGTCGGGCGGGATCTCGCCGTTGATGAACGCGGGCCAGTGGTTGCGGGCGCTCTTGGTGACGTTGGGGTCGGTCAGCAGCTTCCTGATGACGTCGTGGCGGTTGACCGACCACGCGATGACGCCGCCGGGGAGCTGGACGGGGACGGCGGGGCCGAGCTCACGCAGGCGGTCCGTCTCCCCGTGGAGGTCTCGGCCGGTGGTGTCGAGGACGGGGCAGCGTCTTTCCACGGATGTCTCCCGAGTTTCGTGATGGAGCTGGTCGAGGTGCCGGAACACCATGAGAAGATATGCGGGGAATACGACGCCGCCGGCGGATGGGAATTCCGCCCCGGCATGGCGCCACATTCCAAGGCTATTTCCATCCGCGCCGCCCGGAAAGTGTCCGGGAATGCGATCCGGTAAGTCAGCAATTCCGAATACGAAATGGCAGGGAGATCATGAGGGCCCGGGAGCCGGACCCCCGGGGCCGCATGGAAAAGCCGCCACGCCGACGGGTGCGGCGTGGCGGCTCCGGGCCGTGGCGGTCCACGGTCCTCGCGCGCCTGCGGCGGCCACGGGGTGCCGTGGCCGCCGGGCGGTTCCGGGGTCAGCCGGAGGCGTTCGCGGCCTCGGCGGCGACTCCGGCGGGCGCGGAGTGCTCGCCGGCCCGCCCGTCCTGGGCGGTCGCGGCGGCGTCCCCGGCCTGCTCCGGCCCGCCCTCGGCCGCCTCCGCGGCCTCGGCCTGGCCGGTGGGCGGCACGTGCCCGAGTGCGACCGCCGCCACGACGGCCAGCGCCAGGGCCAGCGCGGCGCTGGTTCCGGTGGCGGAGTTCATCGCGGTGGTGAACGCCTCGCGGGCGGCGGTGAGCAGCTCGGCCCCGAGGGTGCCGCCCACCTGCTCGGCCGCGCCGACGGCGCCGGCGATGCCCTCCCGGGCGGCGGCGGCCGCCTCGGCCGGGACCTGGGCGGGAACGGTGATCTGGCTGCCGTACACGGCGGCGCCGACGCTGCCCAGCACGGCGACGCCGAACGCGATCCCGAACTCGCCGCCGGTCTCGGAGATCGCCGAGGCCGCGCCGGTCTTCTCCGGCGGGACGGACGTGAAGATCAGGCCGGTGCCGAGCGCCCCCATGGGGCCGGCGCCGACGGCGCCGACGATGAGGCCGGTCAGGACGAAGGCCATCCCGGTGGAGCCGTCCACCTGGCTCAGCATCAGGTAACCCACCGCGGTGACGGCCAGGCCGGCGGCGATGACGTGGCCGGGGCGGAACCGCCGCGCGATGACCGGGGCCAGCATGACGCTGGCGATGGTCGCACCCGTCGACGGCACCAGCCAGAGCCCCGCCTCCAGCGGCGACATGCCCTTCACGGTCTGGAGGAACATGCTGACGAGGAAGAAGCTGCCGCTGGCGGCCCCGCCCAGCACCATGATCATCAGTGCGGCGCGGAACGTGCGGTGCGCGAACAGCCGCAGGTCCAGCAGCGGCGTCTCCAGGGTCCGCTGCCTGCGCACGAAGAACACGCCGACGACGATGCCCACCGCGATGGACAGGAGGTACTGCGGCTCCCAGCCGTGCTTGGCGAGCTCCTTGAGCCCGTAGACGAACGGCAGGATGGTGGCCAGGGACAGCACCACGCTGACCAGGTCGACACGCCCGCCCGCGGGGTCACGGTACTCGGGCAGCAGCAGCGGCCCGGCGATGAGCAGCAGCGCCATGACGGGGATGGCCAGCAGGAACACCGAGCCCCACCAGAACCGCTGCAGCATCAGCCCGCCGACGAGCGGCCCGAGCGCCATGCCGCCCATGAAGCAGCTCATCCAGACGGCGATGGCGGTGCCCATCTGCCGGGGGTCGGGGAACATGTTGCCGAGCAGCGCCATGGTGGAGGGCATCAGCGTGGCCCCGGCGACGCCGAGCAGCGCGCGGGAGACGATCAGCATCTCGGCGCTGGAGGAGTAGGCGGCCGCCACCGAGGCGACGGTGAAGCAGGCCGCGCCGATCAGCAGCAGCTTGCGCCTGCCGACCAGGTCGCCCAGGCCGCCCATGGTGACCAGGAACCCGGCGATGAGGAAGCCGTAGACGTCGGTGATCCACAGTTGCTGGGTGGCGGTGGCGCCCAACTCCTCGCTCAGGTGCGGCAGGGCGAGGTACAGGACGCTCATGTCGAGCGACAGCAGCAGGGTGGGCAGGGCCAGCACGGCCAGTCCGGCCCACTGGCGCGGGCCGGCGCGCACGGCTCCGGCCTCGGGGGTGGTGTCCATCGGAGATCCCTCCTTCGGCGTGGCCCCCGGCCGGCGGATCCGACGGCGCGGCCGGAGGGTCGTTGTAAGGTCGGCGTTCCGGCGCGCACGCCCCCGCGGCGTTCCCGCGATGACGTGCGCACCGGCCAGTCTTCCGGCGGCGCCCCTCTGTGCGCTTCCGCCAGACTGCGCTCTTTTCCGATCTCCGCCGTGGCAGCCCCCGCCGTACGGCGGACCCGGTCAGTCGATCGGGCCCGTGCCCGCGGCGGTTCCGGCCGGAACCGGCGCCGGCGCGGCCGGGGCCTCCCGGACCTCCTCGCGGGGGGCGCGGGTCCTGCGGGAGCCGCTCCACCAGCGCATCGCGGGCCGCTCCACCAGCGTGTGCAGCGCCCACCCGGCGACGAGGTTGGCGACGATCATCCCGAGGATGAGCGCGGTGCCGCCCACGACGCCGTAGCCGGCCTGCCCGAAGAGCTTGGGGAGCAGGTAGAACAGGATGAAGGACTGGGTCAGGTAGAAGGCGAAGGAGATGTTGCCCAGCCAGACCATCGGCCCGCTGCCGAACACGGTGCGGGTGCCGCCGATGTTGGTCACGGCCAGGGAGCCGATCGCCACGGCGAACGGGACCACCGAGACGAGCGTCTGGTTGAACGGCGCGGGGGCCACCAGCGCGGCGGCGTAGCCCACCATCATGAACAG
This sequence comes from Streptosporangium sp. NPDC004379, assembly GCF_042873875.1. Lineage (NCBI taxonomy): Bacteria > Bacillati > Actinomycetota > Actinomycetes > Streptosporangiales > Streptosporangiaceae > Streptosporangium > Streptosporangium sp. NPDC004379. The sequence goes on along the minus strand of NZ_JBIAMC010000008.1, from coordinate 280,930 downwards.
CACGACGGGCACGACGCCGATCCGCGGCCACCGGCCGCTGATGACGAGGCGGGCGACGATCATGCCGAGGACGAACTCGACCAGGCGGGCCGGCGGGAACATGTAGCTGAACCAGAACTGGGGCAGCGACTGCGGCTCACCGGGGTAGGTCGGGGAGTCCGGGATGACGTAGACGGTGACGAGGCAGAGCACGGCCATCGCGGCGACCGTGACGACCGCCCACAGCCACAGCCGGTTCTCGGCGATCTTCCTGATCGGGATGATCAGCAGGGGGAACAGCAGGTAGAAGAACATCTCCGGGCCCAGCGACCAGGCCGGCATGTTCGCCCCGCCCCACAGCGCCGGGTCGGGCGAGAAGGAGTTGACCAAAAAGAGGTTCGGCAGGCCGAAGTACGGCGTGTAGGCGCCCGCGAACAGGAGCATGGCCAGCGCCCAGGTGACCGCGTGGTTGGGGAAGATCTTCACGACGCGGCGGCGCCAGTACGCCAGGACCCGGTCACCCGGACGGGTGGACCAGGTGATGATGAAACCGCTCAGCAGGAAGAAGAACGACAGGGAGATCTGCCCGCCCGCGGAGAAGAACCACAGCAGCTTCATCGTGAGCCCCTGATCGCCGTACGGCATCGGGGGGTTGTGGTTTCCGGAGGTCACCGGAAGCACGGCGTGGCAGAGGAAGACCAGCAGTGCGGCGATGATGCGCATCCCCGTCAGCGCTGGCAGATCGGGGCGGCGCTCGGCCGGAGCGCCGGCCTGGCCGGATGACGTTGCCACGGACACCATGGCTCTTCCTTTCTTCTGGCCGCCCTGGCCGGCGAGTCTGCGGGGCTGCCCTGGCCGGCGAGGTGGGAACCGGGGGGTCGCGGAAACGGGGCGACCGGACGGTCACCATGATTCGCGCTCCCCTTCCGGGGCCGCATCTCCACACGTGCTGACAAACGGGCGTCCCCACGCCCTCGCGCCGCAGGACGCCCCCGTGCCGCCGGACGACCTCGCCCGCCCCGCGCCGCAGGACGTCACCGGGCGTCCTCGAACGCTCCGGTGCCGCCGGGCGTCGCCGTACGGCCTCAGACGATGTGGACGTCGGGCACGTAGAGGATCCACCGGCCGCCGCGCTCGGCGAACTCCCGCTCCTTGGCCATGATCTCCTCGGCGTGGTTCCAGGCGAACAGCAGCGCGTAGTCCGGGTAGTCCGCGGAGAACGCCTCCGGCGCCCTGACCGGGATGTGCGTCCCGGCGACCAGGCGGCCCTGCTTCGACGGCGTGGAGTCGCACACGAAGGGGATCAGGTCCGGGCCGATGCCGCAGTAGTTCGTCACCGTGGTGATCTTCGCGGGCGCGCCGTACCCGACGATCCGCTTGCCCTGGGCGTGCAGGTCCCGCACGAGCGTGGTGAGGTCGTCGCGGACGGTCCGCGCCCGGCGGGAGAACTCCTCCAGGGCCGCGTGCTCGCCGAGTCCCTGGGCGGCCTCCTTCTCCAGCAGCTCGCCCACCCGGGGTGAGACCGGGCGCGCGCCCGCCGGGGCCAGGGTGTAGCGCATCGAGCCGCCGTGGATCTCCATGGGCCGCGCGTCGACGAGTTCGAGGCCGAAGCGCTCGGCGGCGGCCTGGATCGCCCGGACGGAGAAGACGAACGAGTGCTCGTCGTAGAGGATGTCGAAGGCGGTCTTCTCGACGACGCTGCCGAGGTAGGGCTCCTCGAAGACGAACACGCCGGTGCGGGCCAGCAGCAGGGCGGCACCGCGGAGGACCGAGGCCAGGTGGGAGATGTGCGCGATCACGTTGGCCCCGAACATGACGTCCGCGGGGCCGTGCTCGGCGCGGATCCGCTCCGCGGTGCCCTCGTCGAAGAACTCCGGGAGCACCCGGACGCCCTTGGCCCTCGACATCTCGGCCACCTGCCGGGACGGCTCGATGCCCAGGTGGCGCACGCCGGCCTGTGCGATCCTGGCGAGCATGACCCCGTCGTTGCTGCCGATCTCGACGGCGAACGGGTCGGGGCCGGTCAGCTCGGTGTCGAGGAATCCCTGGGCGATGTCCTCGAAATGCCGCCGGTGAATGGCCGACCCGGAGGCGTGGTAGGGGTATTCGTCGTGGTACCGGACTTCCTGTGGGATGTCCTCCAGCAGCTGGACCATCGTGCACACGTCGCACATTCCGACGACCAGCCGGTAGAAGAACTCGTCCGACGTCTCCCCCGGCCGGGGGAAGGCGTTTCCACGGGGGTGGCGCCCGAGGTCGATCGACCCCTTGACGGTTCCGCCACAGATTCGACATGGATTATGCATGACCCGACGTTAACACCGGCCCGCGCGGGCCCTTTATCGGTGATTGCGCTGGCCAACCCCTCTTTCCGGGGGATTCCGGATGCTTTTTACGGGGTATTTCAAAAGGGGTGGCCGGGGGCTTTCTGGGGTTTTCAGCGCCTGTCGGGGAAACGCCGTCCCGGTCTCACCATCCGGACCTGATCGTCTCGGCGATGTGCGATCGCTCCTCCGGCGTCAGCCACCAGCCGACCGGGATGTTGACCACCCGGTCGTGGACCGCGTCCACGCCCGGCAGCGGCGTCCTGGCGTCCGCCACGCAGCCGTGCTCGTCGTTGCGGCGGCAGACCACGCTCGCGGTGATGCCCGCGCCGGCCAGCTTGCGCATGAAGGACGCGCGGTCGTCGACCAGCACCGGGTACAGCCAGAACGACGGCTCCAGCCCCTCGGTCCGCGCGGTGAGCTCCAGGCCCGCCACGCCGGCCAGCTCCGCGTCGTAGAAGGCCGCGTTCAGCCGGTGCCGCCGGACCCGCTCGTCCACCGTCTCCAGGTTCGCCAGCCCGATCGCCGCGTTGATCTCGTTCATGTAGAAGTTGTAGCCCCACTCGGCGACCTCGTAGTCGGCGTTCACCCGGTCGGCGTCCCGGTCGATGCCGAAGAAGCGCAGCCTGCGGGCGCGCAGCAGGGACTCCTCGTCGGGCAGGGTCACGAGGCCGCCGCCACCGCAGCTCAGGTGCTTGGTGGCGTGGAAGCTGAAGACGCAGAGGTTGCCGTGGGCGCCGAGCGGCCGGCCGTGGCAGACGGCCCCCCACGCCTGGGCGCAGTCCTCCACGACCGCCGGCCGGAAGCCGTACTCGGCCTCGGCGTCGTCGAGGACGCGGGCGAGCCGGACCAGGTCCACCGGGAAGCCGGCCCAGTGGACCACCATGATCGCGCGGGTCGCCGGTGTGATCTTCTTCGCCAGGTCGTCCAGGTCGACGTTCAGCGTCGCCGGATCGATGTCGGCCCAGGTGACGCGCATGCCGTTGGCGAGGATGCTCCAGTTGGTGGCCTCGAAGGTGAACGGCGTGCTCAGCACCTCCCCCGGCCCGCCGGGCGCGTCCGCGCAGGCGCCCGCCAGCCGCAGGGCGAGGTGCAGGCCGGAGGTGCCGTTGTTCACCGCGGCGACCCGGGGATTACCCACCCGGGCGCCCACGGCGCGCTCGAACTCCTCGACGGCCGGTCCGTGGCCGAACCGGCCGCTGTCGACCACCGCGGTGACGCGTTCGGCCGTGCCGGGCGCCACCGCGGTGCGGAACAGAGGGATCATCGCCGCACGCCGACGAACAGGGACCGCCCCGCCAGCAGGTCGCCCGGCTCCACGCGGACGGGGTCGAAGCCGGCGCGGGTGAAGGCCGCCGCGTACTCGTCGCGGCCGAACAGGTTCATCACCTGGACGTGCTCGAAGTGCCGCACCCCGGCGGCGTCGGCCAGGAGGTAGTGCGCCTCCACCCGGACGACGTTCCCCTCGCGCACCGAGGTCGCCAGCCGGGTCACCGTACGGCCCGGCTCGCGGACGATGTCGTCGCCGATGTGGCCGTCGGCGAACCCCTCGCGGAAGTACCACGGCTCGGCGATCAGCACGCCGCCGGGCGCCACGTGCCGTCCCATGGCGGCGATCGCCGAGTCCAGCTCCTCCTGGGAGGACATGTAGCCGATCGTGCCGTAGAGGCTGCAGACCGCGTCGAAGGTGCGGCCCAGGTCGAAGTCGCGGATGTCACCTGAGTGGACGGCCACGCCGGGGAGCTTCCCCTGGGCGCGCTCCCGCATCGAGTCGGAGAGCTCGACCCCCTCGACGTGGCCGAACATGGTCCGCAGCGTGACGAGGTGCTCCCCCGTGCCGCAGGCCACGTCGAGCAGCGACGCCGCGTGCGGCGCGCGCTCGCGGATCAGGCCGGCGATGACGGCGGCCTCGGCGGCGTAGTCCTTGCCGCGCCTCTTGTAGAGGAGGTCGTAGATGTCGCTGACCTCCTCACCGTAGACGTTGGCGCCCCGGTGCCCCGGCGCGCCGTCGCCGGGGGTGTTCCTCGCGATGGTGTCAGTGGTCACTGCTCCTCCAACCGGCCCGGACGGTGGACGCCCGATGTCGTACGGCACGCGAACGGCCGGGGCGGGCGGGTCCCTCCGCCCGCCCCGGCCGTGTCACGCGGGATCGCGCCCCGCGCTACTTGACGTTCTTGAGGTGCTCGTCGAGGGCGTTGAAGAAGTAGCCCCAGCCCTCGGTGGCCCGCGGGACCTCGTCCTCGGGCAGGTCGCCCTGCTGCACGAAGGTCAGCTCGGTGCCGCCGGCGGCGGCGTCGGCGAAGGTGACGGTCACCAGTTCCTCGCCGTCGTGGTCCCGCTCCTGGCGCGCGGCCTGCTTCTCGGCGTCGTCGCTGAGGTCGAGGAGGCTGTAGGACAGCTTCTCGTTCGGCACGACCTCGCGGTAGACACCCGCGAAGGGCACCTGGGTCTGCTCGTCGACGACGATCGTGGCGCGCCACTCACCGCCGGGGCGGACGTCCATGGAGATCGTGTCGAGCGGGGCGCCCCACCAGTGGGTGAAGTGCTTGGGCTCGGTCCAGGCGGCGTACACCAGCTCGCGCGGCGCATCGAAGGTTCGAGTGATCTCGATCCTGCTCGTCATGTGTCGTCCTTTCTCGGACCTGAGGGAAGAAATGGCTTCTGCACGGATCGAAGCCGGCCCGCCCGGCTCCGCCGTCCGCCGGCGTGTCGAAAGACCCGGATGGGCCGGCTCGCCGTCGTCCCGCGATCCGTGACAGCGGTCACGGCCGGGGATCATGAAGAGCCTATAGGCCCAGCAAGGTACCGGTAGTGCGATTCTCGCCCCGGCCCGGTGCTTTTTCTTATTCAGGAATGCTCTCTTGGGCCCCTCCCCGGAAAAGCCGCGTCCCCCGTCCGGAAACACCCCGGGGAAGCGGGCGCGGCCGTCGTCCGGACCGCAACCCGAAAGATGCGCCGGCCCGGAGCCGGGTGTGACGCTGGCGCATGTCGCATCCGCCCACGAGACCGTGAGGACACGCGAAGAATGGGAGTCGTCACCAGCATTCCCGAGCGCCGCCTTTCCCTCTCCTCCCCGCCCGAGCCCGGCCTGACGCCGGAGCAGATGGTGGCGAGGGCCGAGGCCATCGCGCCGTCCCTGGTCGAGCGCCAGGCCGAGACCGAGCGGCGCACCTTCTACGGCGAGGACGTCCACGAGGAGTTCACCCGGGCCGGTTTCTACCGGATCCTGGTCCCCCGCCGGTACGGCGGTTACGAGTTCGGGATCGACACCTTCATGCGGGTGACGATGGCGCTCACCCGGGGCTGCCCCTCGACCGGGTGGATGTACTGCCTCGGCGCGGCGCACGCGCTCGCGGTGGCCACGCTGTTCGAGGAGCGGGTGCAGGAGGAGGTCTTCGGCGACGGGCACTTCATCTGCCCGGCGACCGTCATGCCCGGCGGCACCGCCGAACCCGCGGCCGACGGCGGCTGGGTGCTCAACGGCACCTGGGGTTACTGCTCGGGCTCGCCGTACGCCACGCACTTCATCGGCCACGCGATGGTCGCCCCCGACGGCGGCGGCGAGCCGGAGCCGGCGATGTTCATCGCCCCCCGCAGCGAGTGGACCCGCCTGGACGACTGGGGCAAGGCGCTCGGCCTGAAGGGCAGCGGCTCGCACAGCATCCGGATCGAGAACGGGCGCATCCCCGCCCACTTCCTGATGCGGACCCACATGAGCCAGGTCAGCGTCACCGAGGGCACGCCCGGCCGCGCGCTGCACGGCAACCCCGAGTACGGCGGCGGCCAGCTCAGCTTCATGGTCCTGGAGGACGCCGCCCTGGCCGTCGGCATGGCCCGGAACGCGCTCGACGCCTACGAGGACCTGATGCGCACCCGCACCACCCCCTTCCCGCCGATCGTGCCGCGCGCCGAGGACCCCGACTTCCAGCTCCGGTACGGCAGGGCCGCCGGCATGATCGCCACGGCCGAGGCCGCGACGCTGGACGCGGTCCGGCAGTGGCGCGAGACCTGCGCCCGGGGCCCGGCCGCCGTCACCCGGGAGCAGGAGCTGCGGATCGCCGGGATCTGCAGCGAGGTGGTGGACCTGAGCTGGCGCGCGGTCGAGCGGCACCTGTACCCGACCGCGGGCTCCAGCGCGGTGCGGAACGGCGAGCGCATGGAGCGCGTCTGGCGTGACATGTCGATGTTCGTCACCCACGCCGGAGTCTCGACCTTCCTCGCCACCATCGCCCCGCGCGATCTGGCGCGGGTCCGCTTCGGCGTCGAGTGACCCGGTGGGGGCCCGGCCTCCGGCGTCGTGCGAGCCGGCGGGCCCGGCCCCCGGCGATGAGCGATCCGGCGGAGGCCCGGCCTCCGGCGATGAGACCGTCCCCGCCGGCCGCATCCGGCGACGCGGGTTGAGACCGCTCCGCGGGCCGCATCCGGCGACGCGGAATGAAGGGAGAAGTCCGTTGACTGAGCTTCAGGACCGCACGCCCGGCACCGGGGACGCGGAGCCCGCCGGTCCGGCGCGGCGGCAGACACGCCCGATGACCGGCGACGAGTACATCGAGAGCCTGCGCGACGACCGCGAGATCTACCTGTACGGCGACCGCGTCAGGGACGTCACCTCGCACCCCGCGTTCCACAACCCGGTCCGGATGACGGCGCGGCTGTACGACGCGCTGCACGACCCGGAGCGGCGCGGCTCCCTCGTGGTGCCGACCGACACCGGCAGCGACGGCTACACCCACAGTTTCTTCACCACGCCGCGCAGCGCCGAGGACCTGGTGGCCAACCAGCGGGCCATCGCCGAGTGGGCGCGGATGAGCTACGGGTGGATGGGGCGCAGCCCCGACTACAAGGCCGCCTTCCTCGGGACGCTCGGCGCCAACGCCGAGTTCTACGAGCCGTTCTCCGACAACGCCCGGCGCTGGTACCGGGAGTCGCAGGAGAAGGTGCTGTTCTGGAACCACGCGATCGTGCACCCGCCGGTCGACCGCAACCGGCCGCCGGACGAGGTCGCCGACGTGTTCGTCCACGTGGAGAAGGAGACCGACGCCGGCCTGGTGGTGAGCGGCGCCAAGGTCGTCGCGACCGGCTCGGCGCTGACCCACTACAACTTCATCGCCCACTACGGCCTGCCGATCAAGGACCGGAAGTTCGCGCTGGTCGCGACGATCCCGATGGACGCGCCCGGCCTGAAGCTGATCTGCCGCCCCTCCTACACCGCCACGGCCACCGCCATGGGCAGCCCGTTCGACTACCCGCTGTCGTCGCGGCTGGACGAGAACGACACGATCCTCGTCCTGGACAAGGTGCTCATCCCCTGGGAGAACGTCTTCATCTACGGGCACCTGGGCAAGGTCCAGCTCTTCACCGGCCGCTCCGGCTTCCCCGAGCGCTTCACCTTCCACGGGTGCACCCGCCTGGCGGTCAAGCTGGAGTTCATCGCGGGTCTGCTGATCAAGGCGGTGGAGGCGACCGGCACCAAGGACTTCCGCGGCGTGCAGAGCCGGATCGGCGAGGTGCTGGCCTGGCGCAACCTGTTCTGGGCGTTCTCCGACGCCGCCGCGCGCAACCCGGTCGCGTGGACGAACGGCGCGGTGCTGCCCAACCCCCAGTACGGCCTGGCCTACCGGTGGTTCATGCAGATCGGCTACCCCCGGGTCAAGGAGATCGTGCAGCAGGACATCGCCAGCGGCCTGATCTACATCAACTCCAGCGCCGACGACTTCAAGAACCCCGACGTGCGCCCGTACCTCGACAAGTACCTGCGCGGCTCGGGCGGCATGGAGTCCGTCGAGCGGATCAAGATCATGAAGCTGCTGTGGGACGCGGTCGGCAGCGAGTTCGGCGGCCGGCACGAGCTGTACGAGCGCAACTACGCCGGCAACCACGAGAACACCCGGGTCGAGCTGCTGGCCGCGCAGACGGCGAACGGCCAGGTGGACGGCTACAAGGCGTTCGTCGAGGAGTGCATGTCCGAGTACGACCTGGACGGCTGGACCGTCCCGGACCTGTCGTCCTTCGACGACCTGCGCCAGGTCCGCAACTCCATGTTCGACCTCTGACGGCGTTCGGCCTCTGACGGCGCGGACCGGCGCCTTCCGGGAAGGCCCGGCCGCCGCCCGTCCGGCGGGCTCCGCCCCTCCCTTCCGGCCCGGCCCCCACGCGGGGGCCGGGCCGGACGCGTCCGGAGGGTTCCCGGGCGGATCGCACGCCGGACGCCGTCAGCGGGCGGGCACGCGGGCGAACCACACGCCGGCCACGGCGCACAGCACGGCCGGCAGCAGGAGCGCGGCCGCCGGGCCCGCCGGGGAGCCGAGGCCGGTGAGGGCTCCCATGGCGGCGACGCCGAAGGTCGCCCCGGTCTGGCGGACGGCGTTGAGCACGCCTCCCGCGGATCCGGCCGTACCCTCGGGGGCCGCGCCGACGACCGCGGAGGCCAGGGCCGGCAGGACGAACGACACCCCGAATCCGGTGAGCAGCAGTCCGGGGGCGAGCACGCCGTACCCGGCGCCGGTCCAGGCGGCCCAGCCGAGCACCGCGCCGCCGGCGGTCAGCAGCGCCGCGCCCGCCGTGATGGGCGCCCGCGGGCCGCGGCGGGCCGTGATGCGGCCGGTCAGCGGCGGGTTGAGCGCGAACGGCAGGGTCAGCGGCAGGAACGCCAGGCCGCTGGCGACCGGGCCCAGGTGGTGGTCGTGGCGCAGCAGCAGAGGCAGCACGAACAGGTCGCCGGTGAGGGCGAAGTTCACCGCGGCGCCCACCGCCAGGCCGGTCCGCACCCCCCGGCCGCGCAGCAGCGCCGGGTCGAGGACCGGCGCGGGGCTGCGCCGCTCCCGCAGGACGAACGCGGCCCCGGCGAGCACGGCGGCCGCCGCGGAGACCGCCACGCGGGCCCAGGACGCGGAGCCGGCGGCGATCAGCGCGTCGGTCAGCAGCGCCAGGGTGGCGCAGGCCGCGAGCTGCGCCGTCCAGTCGACGCGCCGCTCGCCGCGCGGGCAGGCCACCGCGCGTCCGGCGGTCGTGGCGAGCACCAGCAGCGCGAGCGGGACGTTGATCAGGAAGATCGCCCGCCAGCCCGCCAGCTCGACCAGGGCGCCGCCGGCGACCGGGCCCGCGGCGACCGCGGCCCCGCTGACGGCCGCCCAGGTCGCCACGGCGCGGGCGCGCCGGGCCGGTTCCGGGTACAGCCGCGCGATCATCGCCATCGAGGCGGGCACGCAGGCCGCCGCCGCGGCGCCGAGCACCGCGCGCACCCCGGCCAGCGCCCACAGCGCCGGCGCGAAGGCGCACAGCAGCGAGCCCAGGCCGAAGACCGCGACCCCGGCGCGGAAGACGCGGTGCGCGCCGTGACGGTCGGCGACCGCGCCGGCCGTCAGCAGCAGGGAGCCGAAGACGACGGTGTAACCGGTGGTCGCCCACTGCAGGCCGGCGACCGAGGTGCGCAGCGAGACGGCCAGGTCCGGCTCGGCGACCGACAGCACGGTCATGTCGAGGAGCACCATGAAGTACCCGAGCGAGATTCCCAGGAGCGCGAGCGGGCGCCCGGCCCGGCCGACGGGCCCGGCGTGTCCGGGGTGTCCGGCCCGGCTGGGGTGTCCGGCGTGTTCGGCGCGTCCCGAATGCTCGGTCCGGGTGGCGTGTCCGGTCCGGCCGGTGTGGCCGTCCGGCCGCGTCGCGGCACCGTAGCCGCCGGGGGAAGGGGATTCGGCTGTGGTCATGGGGACCAACTGTCCGGTTCCCGGCTTCCCGCCTCCACCGGCCCGTCCGTACACTCCGTTCGGGAATTCCGAACGGAACGGGTGATCGGGGGGCGGCGTGGAGCTGCGCCAGTTGCGGACCTTCGAGGCGGTGATCCGCGGCGGCACGGTGACCGACGCGGCCAACGAGCTGGGGCTGGCGCCCTCCACCGTCTCCGAGCAGATCCGCGCGCTGGAGAGGTCGCTGGGCGTGGAGCTGTTCGAGCGGACGGCGCGGGGGATGCGGCCGACCGGCGCGGGTGAGCGGATGCTGGACTGGGCCCGGCGGCTGCTGGACGCCGCCGAGCAGGCGCGCCGCGAGGTGGCCGGGCTGCCGGGGGTGCTGCGGCTGGGCGCGCTGGAGACCATCGCCGCCACGCTCGTCCCCCGGGTGCTGGCCCGGCTCGCCGGGCGCCGCCCCGGCCTGGCCGTGGAGGTCGCCCCGTCGGTGAGCCGGGACGAGCTGCTCGACGGGGTCGCCGCCGGACGGCTGGAGGCGGCGCTGCTGCTGGACACCGGGGAGGCGCTGGGCGACCTCGGCTTCCCGCCGCCCGCCGGGCCCCTGACGTTCCTCGACCTCGACCCCGTCCCCCTCGTCCTGGTCGCCGCGCCCGGTCACCGGCTGGCCGGCCGCTCCCCCGTCCTGCCCGGCGACCTGGACGGTGAGCGGCTGCTGGTCAACGTGCCGGCCTGCTCCTTCCGGATGGCCGCCGACCGGATCCTCGGGCCGGGCCCGGAGCGGGTCCGGGCCGGCGGGGTCGCGGTGATGCGGGCCTGGGCGGAGCGGGGGCTGGGGATCGCGCTGCTGCCGGAGTTCGCCGTGGCGGAGGCGCTCCGGTCGGGCGCGCTGACCCGGCTCGGCCTGGCCGCCCCGGACCTGCGGCTGCGGCTGGTCTGGCGCGGCGACCGGGAGGACCTGCCCGGCCTGCGCGACGTGCTGTACGCCGCCGTGGCCTGACCGCTTCGCCGTACCGTGAGGCGGTGGGCCGGCCGGCGACGGAGCCTGACGGGATGTCAGGGGTCGACCGGGTGACTCCTGGCCTCTCATCGACGACCGACGACCGCCGACGTCGTCCGGACGGCGGGGACGGGGGCGGTGCCCCTCCCGGCCGGTCAGATGGTCCTGGCCAGGGCGCGGGAGATGCCCAGGGCGGCGGCCTTGACGACGGGGGCCAGGCGGGTGGGCTGGAACCGGGCCAGGGGGACGGAGACGGACAGGGCGGCGACCGCCATGCCGTCGCCGAACACGGGGGCGGCGATGCAGGCTCCGCCGAGCTGGGCCTCCTCGCGTTCGTAGGCCAGGCCCGCCGCCTGGATCTGGCCGATGGTCTCCTCAAGGCGCTGCGGGTCCACGATCGAGTGGGGGGTCAGGCGGCGCAGGGGGCGGCCGAGGACCTCCTCGATCAGGTCGGGGCCGGAGTAGGCCAGCAGGGCCTTGCCGATCCCGGTGCAGGTCAGGGGGAGCCTGCCGCCGACGCGGGAGGGCAGGGCGAAGGTCTCCTGGCCGCGGATCTTCTCGACGTAGACGACGTCCAGCCCGTCGCGCACGCCCAGGTGCACGGTCTCGTGGGTGGCCTCGTAGAGGTCGTGCATGAAAGGCAGCGCCGCGTGTCTCAGATCCCGCTCGAGGGGCACGATGCAACCGAGTTCGAAGAGGCGGCGGCCGAGGTAGTAGCCGTCCTCGCGGCGGGCCACCGCGCCGATCCCGGTGAGCTCGGTGAGCAGCCGGAAGGCGGTGGTCTTGGGCAGATGGCAGCGTTCGGCGACGTCGGCCAGCCGGAGGGGGCCTCCCGTGGGGCGGAACGAGTCGAGCACGAGCCAGGATTTCTCCAGGACCGAGAGGCGGTCGGGGTTCCGTGTCACGGAACGCATTGTTGCCGATGAACCGCCTTCACCTCTATACCCGTATCCAGTGACCAAGAGGGGTCCTACCCTGAGGAGAAGTCTTGTCTGACCAGGTGACCCACTTCATCGGTGGGGTGCCGGTCGCCGAGGGCGCGACGTTCGCCACGTACGACCCGGTGACCGGCCGGCCGGTCCGCCGGGTCCACGAGGCGGACCGGGCCGTCGTCGACCGGGCGGTCGCCGCCGCCCGCGCGGCCCTGCCGGGATGGGCGGCGCTGCCGGTGGCGGAACGGGCCGCCTGGATGCGCCGTCTCGCCGACGCGATCGAGGAGCGGTTCGAGGAACTGGTGGCCGCGGAGATCGCCGACACCGGCAAGTCGATCACGCAGACCCGCACGCTGGACATCCCGCGGGGGGCGGCCAACTTCCGGTCCTTCGCCGAGATCGCGGCCCAGCGCCCGGAGAGCGCGTTCCACCTGCGGGACGTGCTGAGCTACACGGTGCGCAGGCCGCTGGGCGTGGTGGCGGTGATCGTGCCGTGGAACCTGCCGTTCCTGCTGGCGACCTGGAAGATCGGCCCCTCGCTCGTGGCGGGCAACACCATCGTGGTCAAGCCCTCCGAGCACACGCCGGGCTCGGTCGCGGTGCTGGCGGAGATCGCCGCCTCGGCCGGGCTGCCGCCCGGCGTCCTCAACGTCGTGCACGGGTTCGGCGGCGGCTCCACCGGCCAGTTCCTGGTGGAGCACCCCGGTGTGGACGCGGTCACCTTCACCGGCGAGAGCCGTACCGGGTCGACGATCATGAAGAGCGTGGCGGACCGGGTCAAGCCGGTCTCGTTCGAGCTGGGCGGCAAGAACGCCGGGCTGGTCTTCGCCGACGCCGATCTGGACGCGGCCGTCGAGGGAAGTGTGCGCTCGGTCTTCACCAACGGCGGCCAGGTCTGCCTGTGCACGGAGCGGCTCTACGTGGAGCGGCCCGTCTTCGAGGAGTTCACGGCGAGGCTGGCCGAGCGGGCGGGACGGCTGAAGTTCGGGCGTCCCGCCGACGAGGACACCACGATGATGCCGATGATCTCGGCCGAGCACCGGGACAAGGTGCTCTCCTACTACGAACTGGCCAGGGCCGAGGGAGCCGAGATCCGGGCGGGAGGCGGCGTGCCGCGCTTCGGCGACGACCGCGACGGCGGCTACCACGTCGAGCCGACCGTGCTGACCGGGCTCCCGCGCGACTCCCGGGTGAACCGGGAGGAGATCTTCGGCCCGGTCTGCCACATCGCGCCGTTCGACACCGAGGCCGAGGCCGTCGAGCTGGCCAACGACAGCGAGTACGGCCTGGCGGCGACGGTCTGGACCTCCGGCCTGGACCGGGCCCACCGGGTCGCCCGGTCGCTGGAGGCCGGACTGGTCTGGGTCAACACCTGGTACCTGAGGGACCTGCGCACCCCGTTCGGCGGGGTGAAGCTGTCGGGCATCGGCCGCGAGGGCGGCACGCACTCGCTGGACTTCTACTCCGAACCCACCACGATCACGATCAAGCTGGAGCCGGGACATGCCTGAGTTGAGCGAGGCCGCCGACGTGCTCGTCGAGGCGGCCGACCGGCTGCTGGAGGCGGTGCGGAGCGGCAGACCCTGCCCGCCGGTGCGGGAGACGCTGCCGGGCCGGACCGCCGAGACCGGCTACGCCGTACAGGAGATCAACACCAGGCGGGCGCTGCACGACGGACGGCGGCTGGTCGGGCGGAAGGTCGGCCTGACCTCCCAGGCGGTCCAGCGCCAGCTCGGCGTGGACCAGCCGGACTTCGGCATGCTCTTCGCGGACATGGCCTTCCTCGACGGCCTGCCCATTCCGACCGGCCGTTTCCTGCAGCCCAGGGCCGAGGCGGAGATCGCACTGGTCCTCAAGAGCGACCTGGTGGGCGGCCCCTTCACGGTGGCCGAGGTGATCCGGGCGGTCGACTTCGTGCTGCCCGCGATCGAGATCGTGGACAGCCGGATCGCGGGGTGGGACATCACGCTCGTGGACACCATCGCCGACAACGCCTCCAGCGGCGCCTTCGTCCTGGGCGGCACGCCCGTCCCGCTCACCGGCCTGGACCTGCGCCTGGCCGGGATGACCATGAGCCGGCGCGGTCAGGAGGTGTCCACCGGCGCGGGCGCGGCCTGCATGGGGCATCCGCTCAACGCCGCCGTCTGGCTGGCCGGCGCGCTGGGCGGCAGGGACTTCCCGCTGCGCGCCGGGGACATCGTGCTCACCGGCGCGCTCGGCCCGATGGTGGCCGTCGAGCCCGGCGACGTGTTCGAGGCCGTCATCGACGGCCTCGGCTCGGTGCGGGCGGTCTTCTCGTGACCCACGACGAGCCCGGCCGGGGCACCCGGCGGATCAAGATCGCGATCATCGGCTCCGGGAACATCGGCACCGACCTGATGTTCAAGGCACTGCTGTCCGAGCGGGTCGAGGTCGTCGCCATGGCGGGGATCGACCCCGGCTCCGACGGCCTCGCCCGCGCCCGCCGGCGCGGGGTGGCGACCACCCACGAGGGGGTCGAGGGCCTGGTCGGACTGCCCGGGTTCGCCGGCGTGGACGTCGTCCTCGACGCCACCTCGGCGAAGGCGCACCTCCACAACGACCGGGTGCTCGGCGAGCACGGCAAGCGGGTCATCGACCTGACTCCCGCCGCCGTCGGGCCCTACGTGGTGCCTCCGGTCAACCTGGACGCCCATCTCGCCGAGCGGAACCTCAACATGGTCACCTGCGGCGGGCAGGCGACGATCCCGATCGTGGCGGCGGTGGCCTCGCAGACCCCCGTCCGGTACGCCGAGATCGTCGCCTCGATCGCCTCCAGGTCGGCCGGCCCCGGCACCCGCGCCAACATCGACGAGTTCACCGAGACGACCTCCCGGGCGATCGAGGAGGTCGGCGGGGCCGCCAGGGGGAAGGCGATCATCGTCCTCAACCCGGCCGAGCCGCCGCTGATCATGCGCGACACGGTCTACTGCCTGGTCGGCGACTGCGACGAGGCCGCCGTGGCGGGAGCCGTACGGGCCATGGTGGAGAAGGTCCGCGACTACGTGCCCGGCTACCGGCTCAAGCAGGACGTGCAGTTCGAGAGGATTCCGGAGGGCGAGCCGCTGCCCGACGGGGGGCGGGGCGGGGGGACCAAGGTGAGCGTCTTCCTGGAGGTGGAGGGTGCGGCCCACTACCTGCCCGCCTACGCGGGGAACCTGGACATCATGACGTCGGCCGCGCTGCGCACCGCCGAGCGGCTGGCCGAATCGCCGGGCCGTAGCGGACGGACCGCGGACACGGGGGTGGGCGCGTGAGGCTCTACGTCCAGGACGTGACGTTGCGGGACGGCATGCACGCCGTCCGGCACCGCTACACCACGGCCCAGGCCGCCGAGATCGCCGCCGCGCTGGACGCCGCCGGTGTGGCGGCCATCGAGATCGCCCACGGCGACGGCCTCGCGGGGGGCAGCTTCAACTACGGCGCGGGCGCGCACACCGACGACGAGTGGATCGAGGCGGTCGCGGGAGCCGTACGGCGGGCGCGGCTGACGACGCTGCTGCTGCCCGGCATCGGCACCATCCACGACCTCAGGCGTGCCCACGCGCTCGGCGTGACCTCGGTCCGGGTCGCCACCCACTGCACCGAGGCCGACATCTCCGCCCAGCACATCGCCACCGCGCGTGAGCTCGGCATGGACGTCGCCGGCTTCCTGATGATGTCCCACATGGCGCCGGCCGACGAGCTGGCACGGCAGGCCAGGCTCATGGAGTCGTACGGCGCGCAGTGCGTCTACGTGACCGACTCCGGCGGCCGGCTGACCATGGACGGGGTCCGGGACCGGGTCCGCGCCTACCGCTCGGTGCTCGACGAGGGCACCGAGATCGGCATCCACGCCCACCACAACCTGGGACTGGGCGTGGCGAACTCGGTCGTGGCCGTGGAGAACGGCACCTGCCGGGTGGACGCCTCCCTGGCCGGGATGGGCGCGGGCGCGGGCAACTGCCCGATCGAGGTGTTCGTCGCGGTGGCCGGCCTGATGGGCTGGGAACATGGCTGTGACCTGCACGCCCTGATGGACGCGGCCGACGACCTGATCAGGCCGCTGCAGGACCGGCCGGTCCGGGTGGACCGGGAGACGCTGACGCTGGGCTACGCCGGGGTCTACTCCAGCTTCCTGCGGCACGCCGAGGCGGCGTCGGCGCGCTACGGGGTCGACACCCGGACCATCCTGACCGAGGCGGGCCGCCGCCGGATGGTCGGCGGCCAGGAGGACATGATCGTGGACATCGCACTGGACCTGGCACGCGCGGAGGGGACCTCATGAGGGAGACGTTCGGCTCCGGCCGCGGGGAGGGCTCCGAGCCCGGGGTTCCCGGCTCCGAGCCCGGGGTTCTCTGCTCCGCGTCCGGCGTTCCCGGCGTTCCCGGCTCCGTCAGGGAGGAGGAGACCCCGTGACCGACATCCACAGGCTCGCCGCCGTACTGGACGAGGCCGCCCGCACCGCCCGCGCGGTGCCGCAGCCCGAGCAGGGCTACGACGTGGCAGCCGCCTACCAGGTCCAGGAGGAGCTGCTCCGGCTCCGGCTGGAGCGGGGCGACCGGCTGGCGGGGGTGAAGCTGGGCTTCACCAGCGAGGGCAAGCGCCGCCAGATGGGCGTGCATGACGTGATCTTCGGTCGTGTTCCGGAGTCGTCGGCCATCCTTGACGGCTCATACGCCGATATATCGAGCTACATCCATCCCCGTGTCGAGCCGGAGGTCGTCTACCTGATCGGCCGCCGCATCGCCACGGTCGCCGACGCCCTCGCGCCCGGCGCCGTCGCCGCGGTCGCCCCCGGCATCGAGGTCATCGACTCGCGCTACGAGGACTTCCGGTTCTCCCTGCCGGACGTGATCGCCGACAACACCTCGGCCGCCGGATACGTGGTCGGCCCGTGGCAGCCCTACGATCCCGCCCGCTGGAACCTCGGCGTCGTCTTCGAGATCGACGGCCGTCCCGTCCGGACCGGCTCCACCGGCGCCATCCTGGGAGACCCGCGCCGGGCCGTCGCGGAGGCCGCGCGCCTCGCCGGAGCGAACGGGGTGGTCATGGAGCCCGGGTGGATCCTGCTCGCCGGCGCCGCCACGCCCGCCGAGCCGCTGGCCCCCGGAGCCCATGTCAGAGCGGAGATCCAGCACCTGGGTTCGGTCTCCTTCACCGCGTCCGGGGGGCGGCCGTGACCGATGGGCTCGTCGTCCGGGGAAAGGCCACCCCGCGCGGAAGGTTCCCGCACGTCAAGCGGGCCGGAGACTTCCTCTACGTGTCCGGCACCAGCTCCCGCAGGCCGGACGACACGATCGCCGGGGCCGCGGCCGACGAGTCCGGCACGGTCACACTCGACATCGCCGAGCAGACCCGGGCCGTGATAGAGAACATCGGTGACATTCTCAAGGCGGCCGGGGCCGACCTGAGCGACCTCGTCCAGATCACCGCCTACCTGGTGAACATGGACGACTTCGGCGGCTACAACGCGGTCTACGCGGAGTACTTCGACGAGGCCGGTCCGACCCGCACCACCGTGGCCGTCCACCAGCTGCCCCACCCCCATCTGCTCATCGAGATTCAGGCCGTGGCCCATCGGCCGGAGGAGCGACAGTGATCCCCCCCATCGACTTCGGCAAGTGGATCGACGAGCACGCCCACCTGCTCAGGCCGCCGGTCGGCAACAAAATCATCTTCGAGGGCTCCAGCGACCTCATCGTGATGGTCGTCGGCGGCCCGAACGCGCGGACCGACTTCCACGTCGACCCGTACGAGGAGCTCTTCTACCAGGTCCGCGGCAACATGCACATCAACGTCATGACGCCCGAGGGGCCGGACACCGTCCACGTCCGCGAGGGCCAGATGTGGCTGCTCCCGCCGAACATGCCGCACTCGCCGCAGCGTCCCGAGGAGGGGTCGGTCGGCTTCCTGGTGGAGCGGATCAGACCGGAGGGCGTGCTGGAGAAGTTCCGGTGGTACTGCCAGGAGTGCAACGCCGTGGTCCACGAGGTCGAGCTCCAGGTCCGTGACATCGTGGCCGACCTGCCGCCGATCTTCCAGGCCTTCTACGACGACGAGAGGGCCCGCACCTGCGACGACTGCGGCGCGCTGCACCCGGGCAGGGGATGACCCTTGATCATCGACGTCCACACGCACCACGTCCCCAGGGGCTGGCCGGACCTCGGCTGGCCGGGGGCGCCCCGGCTCCGGGTGGAGTCCGAGCGGGAGGCCATGATCCTGCTCGGCGACCGGGAGTTCCGGCGGATCCGGGACGACTGCTGGAACCCCTCGGCCCGCCTGGAGCAGATGGACGCCGACGGGGTGGACGTCCAGGTCGTCTCGCCGACACCGGTGTTCTTCTCCTACGAACGCCCGGCTGCGCAGGCCGCGGGGGTCGCCAGGGTCTTCAACGACCTGGCTCTGGAGATCTGCGCGTCCGAGCGGCTGGTGCCGTTCTGCCAGGTGCCGCTCCAGGACCCCGACCTGGCCTGCGCCGAGCTGGACCGCTGCCTGGCCGCCGGGCACGCGGGCGTCGAGATCGGCAACCACGTCGGCGACCGTGACCTCGACGACGAGGGGATCGTCCAGTTCCTCCAGCACTGCGCGGCGGTGGGCGCGCCCGTCTTCGTCCACCCGTGGGACATGCCGGACGGTCCCCGGCTGCGGCGCTGGATGGCCCAGTGGCTGGTCGGCATGCCCGCCGAGACGCACCTGTCGGTGCTCGCCCTGATCCTGGGCGGCGTGTTCGACCGGGTGCCGGACTCCCTGAGGATGTGCTTCGCGCACGGCGGCGGCTCGTTCGCCTTCTGGCTCGGCCGCTTCGAGAACGCCTGGCACCGCCGTAACGACCTCGTCGGGACCTCGGAGTTCCCGCCCTCCGCCTACTTGGAGCGCTTCAGCGTGGACTCGGTGGTGTTCGACGAGCGGGCACTGCGGCTGCTGGTGGACACGATGGGCGAGGACCGCGTCATGCTCGGCTCCGACTTCCCCTACCCGCTGGGCGAGTCACCGGCGGGATCGCTGATCCGGGGGGCCGGGTTCCTCTCCGACGGCGCCCGCGCCAAGCTGCTCGGCGGCAACGCCGCCCGGTTCCTCGGCCGGTGACCCCGTGCCGCCGCACCGGGTGACGATGCGGTCCCCGCCCGGCGGGTCCGGCGCCGTCCGGCCCGCCATGCCGGGCGGAGGTTCCGCGTCCCGGAACATCCCGATGCTCTGACCTTCGCCGATGCCGGATGATGGAGAGGCTGGTAAGCACCTGACCGGGAGATGATTCGTGACCATCAGCCGTGCGGACTGCGTCGCCCTCGACGCGGACGACCCCCTCAAGCACCTCAAGGACGAGTTCGTCCTGCCCGACGGGACGATCTACCTGGTCGGGAACTCGCTCGGCGCCATGCCCCGTGCGGCCGTGGCCGCCACGGCGCGTGTCGTGGAGGAGGAGTGGGGCCGGCGACTGGTCGGCGGCTGGAACTCCGCCGGCTGGTTCGACCTGCCGCTGACCACCGGCGACCGCCTGGCCCCGCTGATCGGCGCGGGTCCCGGACAGGTGGTGGTGGGCGAGAGCACCTCGATCGCCATCGTCAAGGCGGTCTCGGCCGCCCTGGGCCTCCGCTCCGGCCGCCGGGTGATCGTCTCCGACCTGGCCAACTTCCCGACCGACCGCTACATGGTCGAGGGCCTCGTCAAGACGCTGGGCGGCTACGAGGTGCGCGACATCGGGGTCCTCGACGAGGCGCTGGGCGACGACGTCGCCTGCGTGCTGATGTCGGAGGTGGACTACCGGACCGGAGAGCGCCACGACACCGCCGCGGTGACCGCGAAGGTCCAGGCGGCGGGCGCGTTGATGATCTGGGACCTGTGCCACAGCGCCGGCGCCTTCCGGGTCGACATGTCGGCGGCCGACTTCGCGGTCGGCTGCACCTACAAGTACCTCAACGCCGGCCCGGGGGCTCCCGCGTTCATCTACGTCAACCCGCGGCACCACGACCGGGCCGAGCACATGCTGACCGGCTGGCACGGCCACGCGGCGCCGTTCGCGTTCGAGCCGGACTACCGTCCCGCGGAGGGCGTCCGGCGCTTCGCGGTGAGCACCCCGCACGTGCTGTCCTACGCCCCGCTCAACGCGTCGCTGGACATCTGGGAGCGGGTGGACCTGGAGCGGGTCCGGGCCAAGAGCGTGGCCCTGACGTCGCTCTTCATCGACCTGGCCGAGGAGCTCCGCGCGCCGTACGGGCTCGAGCTGGTCACCCCCCGGGACCCGGAGCGCCGCGGCAGCCAGGTCAGCCTCCGCCACCCCGACGGTTACCCGGTCATGCGCGCGCTGATCGACCGCGGCGTCCACGGGGACTTCCGCGCCCCCGACATCCTGCGCTTCGGCTTCGCCCCGCTCTACATCGGTTTCGCCGACGTCTACGACGCGGTCGCCACGCTGGCCGAGGTGCTGGAGAAGGAGCACTGGCGCGACGAGCGGTACCGGCGGCGCCTGGCCGTCACCTGAGCCGGCGTTCCGTGAGATGGAACCCTTCCTGTTCCATCTCACGGAACGGAGCGTGGCCGGCGGGGGACGGAACCGAAAGCCTGAGGGTGTTCCTCCCTTTCCTGTGAAAGGTCGCGCCATGCGCCACTTCCTCCGGCATGCCCTGATCACCTCCGGCGTCGCGGGTCTCGTCCTCGCCTCCGGTACGGCGGTGCGGGCAGCGGCCCCCGACGATCCGAACATCCCCTCCGTCTGCGGTGACCGCCGCCCGGCCGACCCCCAGGCCGGCACGTACGGCATGCAGCTCGACGGCACCTTCCGGCACCCCTCCCTGACCCCGGCGGGCGAGGAGCGCTTCTCCTTCCCCGGCGGCGCCCAGGACCTGTTCGGGAAGACCGAGGGCTACGACCCGAAGTCCTACCTGGAGGGCCCGATCAAGCTGGAGGCCGCCTACCGGGGCGCCGGGTTCACCCCGGACTACTTCCACAGCTGGCAGAACATCGTCGACTTCGACGGCCGCCGCTACCTGTTCCAGTACGACCGGAGCGAGGGCCGCGTCTACGACGTGACCGACGTCAGGAAGGTCAAGATCGTCGAGTCGCTCAGCCGCAACGACATCAAGGCCGAGTACGGTGAGAACGTCGAGCTCAAGGACGGCAAGGACTGGAAGGCCCACGACTACTGGGGCGCCTCCACCATCCAGTGGAACACCAGGCTCGGCGCCTACGTCATGGTCCAGAGCTTCGAGCAGAAGCGCCAGGTCGGCGAGCTGGGCGACTCGGTGGAGCACTCCAAGTTCCACAACGCCGAGGGCGTCGGAAAGCTCCGTGAGACCACGAGCTTCAAGGGCTTCAAGGTCTACCGGCTCGACGGCCCGCGCAAGAGGGACTGGAGGCTGCTGGCCACCGTCACCACCGACGGCTCGGTGACCGACCCGCTGAACGCGCCGGTCGACGGGCCACAGCAGGGCTCGGGCTCACTGGACGTGCCGTACTGGACGGGCGGCAGGTACATGTTCGTCGCCGCCGCGCCGCTGGACACCTGGAGCAACACCGAGGTGCCCACCTACCTGTACTCGGCCGGCTACCAGGCCTACGACATGTCCGACCCGGCCAGGCCGAAGAAGATCGGTGAGTGGCACCGGAAGGGCCAGGTCGCCGGCGAGTCCGCCGACTACGCCAGGAACCCGCGCTGCGGCAACCAGACCTCCTGGATGGGCGCCCGCATGCCGCTGTTCATCCCCGAGCCGGTCGAGGAGGGCGGCAGGTACGGCTTCGCGGCCCTGGGCGGTTACGGCCTGTCGGTGCTGGACATCTCCGACCCGGCCAAGATGACCGAGGTCTCCCACCTGGACCTGCCCATGTCGGTCGGCGGCACCGAGGCGGACAACGTGGACGTCTCCCAGTTCGAGAGAACCGGCATGATCTACGTCTCCGGCTACCCGCTGGGCGAGGACTGCCACGAGCCCTACAAGGACATCTTCCAGATCGACGTCCGCGACCCGGCCAAGCCCCGCATCGTCGGCGCCCTGCCCCGGCCCGAGCCCGCCGCGGCGGCCCCGTTCGGCGACTACTGCCAGCGCGGCGGCAGCTTCGGCCCCAAGCGCTCGGGCTATTACACCTCGCCCGGCGAGCCCAGGCAGGGCCTGCTGCCGTACGCGTTCTACAACGCGGGCGTGCAGTTCTTCGACACCCGCGACCCGAAGCACCCGAAGATCGCCGCGCAGTTCGTCCCGGCGGGCTTCGCCAAGGGCGTGCCCGGCTACGCCCTTGGCAACCAGACCCACGGCGTCTACGTCGAATGGGACCGCAAGATCGCCTGGGTCTTCACCAACGACGGCATCTACGCGATCTCCTCGAAGAAGCTGCTCGGCACCCCCAACCTGGGCAGGCCGGCCAAGCCGTTCCGCACCAGCGCCCGGTGACGCCCCACCCGGCCGGGGCGCCTCCGTTCCCGGCCGGGTGACCCCGGGGACTCCCCCGGACGCGCGGAACGAGCGCGCCCGCAAGGCGCTTCGCGTCGTCCGGCGCCCAGGGAGCCCCCGTTCCACACCGGTCGCCTCGGCGGTCACGGCCGGCGTGCCCTGCCCGGCGGCGGATCAGCCGGTGACGGAGGCGGCGCCGGAGGCGATGTCCACGCCCGCCGCGCGGCGGGTCTCCTCGTCCTCCAGCATGATGTACGGGTCGTTCATCTCCACCCAGCCCAGGCCGGGCGGGCAGCGGTCGTAGCCGAGGAGCCGCCTGACCTCCTCGGGGTAGGCCAGCACCTTCTCCCGGGGCACCGCGAGATACTGGTTCTCCTCCTGGCGGAGGTTGCCCAGGTCCAGCGAGATGGTCATGCCGGTGCGCGGCACGGTGGTGACGTTGCGGCCGCCGCCGTGATAGACGCCGCCCAGCCAGATGAGGCACGACCCGGCCGGCATCTCGGTGGGGATGGCCTCCGCGGCCTTCGGCGCGCGCTCGTCGTCCCAGTGGTGACTGCCCGGGATGACCAGGGTGCCGCCGTTGTCGGCGGTGAACTCGCTCATCGCGAGCATCATCTGCACCCGGCTGGCCGGGCCCGGGTGCGAGCGCAGGTGCAGCGCGTCGTCGCGGTGCAGGGGCTGCTTGCCCTGACCCTGGTGGATCTGGATCAGCTGCGTGGCGCTGATCTGGATGGTGGGGATCATCTCCTGCCGGGACCTGCCGATCCACATGGGGATCGGCCGCTGCATGATGGCCCGGGCCGCCCCCAGGTAGAGGCGCTGGGTCACCACCGGCGTCAGGCGCGTGGTCCGGGCGAACAGCGAGGACACCCGCCTGGTCCGCAGGCCGTCGTACCAGTTGTCGCTGTAGTCGTGGGACTCCAGGCACGGACCGAGGTCGTCCCACAGCCCGGCGAGGGTCTCCTGGTCGACGAAGTCCTCGACGACGACGGCCCCGTCCCGTTCCAGGATCTCGACGACGTCGTCGAGATCGGCGTCCGGCCTCACCCTGATCAGGCCAGCCATGGTGAACCGCCTTTCTCCGCGATCCTTCTCCGTGCTCGTTCGATGCTCGTTCCGTGCTCGTTCGGTGCTCGTTCCCGTCCCCGGTACGGCCGGCGGGCGCCCGGCCCGCCGGCCCGTGCCCGCCGTACGGCACTCCCCCGGCCTCGCGGCGGGCGGCCGTACGGCGGGCCGGTCCCTCAGCGCAGCTCGACGTCGCTCCGGGCGACGGCGCCGACGAACTCGCCGCGGGACAGCGCCGCGGCCACCAGCTCGATGTCGTCGGACATGTAGCGGTCGTGGCTCAGCGTCGGCACCAGCGACCGCACCGCGTCGTAGGTCGCCTTGCCCGCCGGGCTGAGCCGGTCGTAGCGGCCGGACACGTCCACCGCCTGCGCCGCGGCGAGGAACTCCACCGCGAGGATCCTGGTGTTGTTCTGCATGACCCGCCGCGCGTTGCGGGTGGCGATCAGGCCCATGCTGACGACGTCCTGGTTGTCGCCGTTGGACGGCACGCTCTGGGTGCTGGCCGGGCCGATGGTGCGGTTCTCGGCGACCAGCGCGGTCGCCGGGTACTGGGCGCCGGCGAACCCGCTGTTGAGGCCGGGGTCGCCCGCGACGAGGAACTCCGGCAGGCCGTTGCTGAGGTGCCGGTTGAGCAGCCGGTTGGTGCGGCGCTCGGAGAAGACGCCCAGCTGGGTGAGGGCGATGGTGAGGAAGTCCATCGCGAAGGCGACCGGCTGGCCGTGGAAGTTGGCCCCGTGGAAGACCTCCTGGCCTTCGAAGACCAGCGGGTTGTCGTTGGAGGAGTTCAGCTCGGTCTCCAGGACGTCCGTCACGTGGTACAGCGTGTCGCGGACCGCGCCGACGACCTGCGGGATGGCGCGCAGCGTGTACGCCTTCTGCAGGTAGACCTCGGTACGGTGCACGCCGCCGTCCGCGTCCTCGCCCGAGTCGCGCCGGGCGGCCTCGCGGGCCTTCAGGGCGCGCAGGCGGTCGGGGTCGGCGCTGAGCGCGCGGCGCAGGTCGCTGTGCTCGACGGCCAGCTCGCTGCCGTGCAGCAGGGTCCGCATGTTCGCGGCGCTGTCGATCTGGCCCCGGTGCGGGCGGGCGATGTCGTGCCCCTCGGCGCCGAACGGGCTGGTCGAGCTCTGCAGGACCTCGCAGATCAGGGCGGTGACGATCTCGGCCTGGCGGATCTGGTCCATGGCTCGTCCGGCCAGCAGGCAGCCCACGCCGGTCATCGCGGAGGTCCCGTTGATCAGCGCGAGCCCCTCCTTGAACCGCAGCTGCAGCGGCTCGATGCCGAACTCCCGCAGGACCCGCGCGGTCTCGACGCGGCGTCCCTCGCGCAGGACGTAGCCCTCGCCGATGAGGGTGGAGGCGACGTGCGCGAGCGGGGCCAGGTCGCCGCTCGCGCCGAGGGAGCCGATCTCGGGGATGGCGGGGGTGATGCCCAGGTTGAGGTAGAGCGCGAGGCGCTCCAGCAGTTCGGGGCGCACCGCCGAGTAGCCCTTGGACAGGGCGTTCAGCCGGGCCGCGACGACCGCCCTCGCCTCGTCCTGGGCGAAGGTCGGGCCGACGCCCGCGCTGTGGCTGCGGACCAGGTTGGTCTGCAGTTCCACCTCCTTGTCGGTGCCGACCAGCATGTAGATCATCTCGCCGTAGCCGGTGGTCACCCCGTACACGGGGATGCCCTGCTGGATGATGTCCTCGAACATGCGGCGGTTGGCGGCCGCCTTGGACAGCGTCTCGGAGGAGACGACGCAGGCGGCGCCGTCCTCGGCGACCTGCCGCACGGCGGCGATGTCCAGGGTCTCGCCATCGAAGTCGACCGACGTTTGGGTCTCGACCAGAGTCAAGTTTCTCACCTCGCCAGAGAGGGGCTAACGGCTTCAGCGGGTACGGCTTGCGCGTCGACCGGAGCGGCCGTGCGTGCGCGGGACGTCGGGTCGCGACGTGAATTCCCCCACGGCAGCGAATTACGGCCGAAAATAGCGGTCGATGTTCCGCGTGGAACGACGTCGGCCGAATTCCGGCGCGAATGCCGGGGAGCATGGGCGGTGTCGTCGCCGGCGGCTCCCGCGGCATACGGGATATGCGCGGTCCTCACCACGACATCGTCACGTCCGGGCGTCACCCGGTGCATCTTCTGGCGTGCTGGCCACCGGGCACGCCGCCCGCCGCGCGGTGCCGCGCCCCCTCCTGCCTGGTCATTCGATGATGCGCCATCCCGGAGGCGCAGGCGCGCGGAACGGATGACAGGAAGCGGCAACCGGAGGACAACATGTTGCATCCGTCGCGTCTTGCCATCGGGTCCCGCCGGACGCACAGTTTCCGCATGAGAGAAAACCAGCGCATTATTGAATCGCTTCAGAAGTCCCGTAACGGGACGACGTGGGACTAGAAGAATGAGCTGCGTCCCGGCCGCCGTCCTTCTGCGCGGCGGCGGGCGGAAAACGACGCGGCGGCTTCGCCGGCGGCGACGCTGCGTTCCCCGCGGGCGCCCGGCGCCGCGCGCGACGCAGCGGCGCACAACGCGGCGGCGCACGAAGAACCGCGGGGACCGGCCGTGACGGCCGGATCCCCGCGGTCGGGACGAAAGGGCGGGGAAGGTTACCGGCTCACCCGGGTCTCGGTGCCCGCCAGCACGTTGCCCGGGTCGGTGGCGACCAGGACGAACGACGCCCCCGAGGGGTCGGCGTACACGTTGAAGTTCGCCGAGCTGTCGCCCAGGTGGAACGACGCCTTCCCGCTGCAGTCGCTCTTGATGCTGTAGGAGAGCGTGATCGGGGTGTGGTCGTTCACCAGGGCGTCCTTCACCACGAAGGTGGCGATGCCGGTACCGCCGCCCTTGCCGTCGAAGTAGTCGAGGCCGCCCGTGGAGATCGGGATGCTCTCGCCGCCCGGGGGCACCGACGTGCCGTTGGCGCCGAAGATGTAGTGCCCCTTCAGCGTGGCGTTGCTGCACCGGATCGTCGACTCGCCGGGCGCGGCATCGGCGTTGGTGGGGCCGACGAACGGGAGGATGCCCGCGGTGGCCAGGGCGCCGGCCGAGACGAGGACGGCGATGCTCTTGCGCGGGCCGATCCTGGAGATGAGTGATCGGGGCATGGGGCGCTCCACTTCTGGATGTCCGGGGGCGTGAAAGGCTCAGGCGCGCTGGAAACACTGGCATCGTTCGCAGACCGGCGCTTCTTCTTCCTTGCGGTCATGGCGCTTTGTTTCCGGCCGTGATGGCGGCGCCCCCGAGCAGGTCAGTGGGCGGTGAAGAAGGCTTCCAGGATGGGGGCGAAGACCGCCGGGTCCACGGCGTGGCTCTGGCCCTCCAGGGTGAGGTGCCGGGACCCCGGCAGGACGGCGGCGAGCGCCCGCGCGCCGGTGCGCAGGTAGTCCCTGCTCCGGCCGCCGTCCGCGACGAGGACGGGGGCGGTGACGCAGCTCCACCTGTCGGCCGGCAGCGGCCTGCCCGCCATGGTGGTCCTCATGACCGCGCCGTCGTAGGCGAGGGTGTGGGCCACGGCCTCGAACGCCCGCCAGCCGGCCGTGCTCCGGCTGCGGGCGACGGCCTCGGCGGGCACGCCCGCGGCGCGGGTCATGAAGAACTCCACGGCCTCGCCCCGCCGCCCCCGGGCCACCAGCCCGTCGAGCCTGGTCACGTAGTCGTCGGGCAGCGGCGGGCGGGTGGCGTCCACGACGAACGGCGGCTCGTACAGCGCCAGCCTCGCGATGCCGGGCAGCCGGCGGGCCGCGTCGAGGGCGATGACCGCGCCGGAGGAGAACCCGCACACGAACACCGATCCGCCCGCCTCCGCGATGACGGCCTCCAGGTCCTCGACCTCCCGGGCGACCGCGTAGGGGGCGGTGTCGCCGCTGTCGCCCCGCCCCCGGCGGTCGTAGCGGTAGACGGTGAAGCGCGGGGCGAGCAGCTCGGCCAGCCGTTCCGAGACCGGGTCGAGCGACCGGTGGTGCAGCGCCCCGCTCACCAGGACGATCGGCGGCCCCTCACCGCGGCGGTCGAACGCGATGCCGGTGCCGTCGCTGGAGGTCACGTACCGCATGGGATCGATCGCCTTCGGCGGAGTCAGCGGGAGCCCGGCCGGGCCGGGGGGATGTTGTGGTTGAGGCGGAAGAAGTTGTCGGGGTCGTAGTCCCGCTTCACCTCCCGCAGCCGCCGGTGGTCGTCCGGCGTGTACGCCGTCTCGGCCCTGGTGGTGTCGCCCAGGAAGTTCAGGAACGTCCGGTCGCCGGAGTGCGGGCGCAGCACCCGCGAGACCTGCGGGTCGCAGGCGTCCAGGACGACCGACAGTTGCGCCGTACGGTGGCCCACCGGCCCCGCGCCGGGCCCGGGGTCGCTCATCGCGCCGCCCCAGTGGCGGACCTCCACCATGGTGACGGGCGAGTCGGGCCGCACGACGACGGCCGCCACCGCCTCGATCACCTCGTCGGGCAGGGTCTCCAGGAGGTTGAAGTCGCGGGGCGCGATGCCGCCCATCTCGGCCTGGGCGAACGTCGTGGTCCGCAGCTGGTCCAGCAGCACCGTCCCGGCCGTGTCGGTCAGGGGGCGCAGCGCGGCGCGGGCCTCCTCGGCCTCGCCCGCGTACATGACGCGCAGGCCCAGGACCCACCTGTCGCGCAGCGGCGCGGGGGTCTCCGGGGCGTCGGCGAACCGGGCCAGCAGGATCGAGGTGCTCAGCTCGCGCGGGGCGTCGGCCATCCAGTCGCGGTAGCGGGTCAGTGTCTCGGCGGCCCGGTCGGCCGTGAAGTAGACGACGCCGGCGTGGACGCGGGGAACGGGGTGGAGCCGGAACTCCAGGGAGGTCACCACGCCGAAGTTGGCGCCGCCGCCGCGCAGCGCCCAGAACAGGCCGGGATCGCTGTCGGGGCTCGCCGTCACCAGCCGGCCGTCGGCCGTGACCATCTCGGCGCGCAGCACGCTGTCGGAGGCGAAGCCGTACGGGCGGGCCAGCCAGCCGATGCCGCCGCCGAGGGTGTAACCGGTCACGCCGACCGTCTGGTGCGAGCCGGCGAGCGGCGCGAGGCCGTACGGCTCGGCGGCGGCGATCACCTCCGCCCACGTGGTGCCGGGGCCGACGCGGGCGGTCCGGCGGTCCGGGTCGACCAGGACGGAGTCCATCCTGCCGGTTCTGAGGAGGAGGCCGCCGTCGGAGGCGACATAGGTGCCGTGCCCGGTGGCCTGGACGGCGAAGGGCAGGCCGTGCTCGCGCGCGGTGAGGATCGCGGTCCGCACGTCGGCGGGGCCGGTCGCCTCGGCGATCAGCGCCGGCCGCGGGTCGATGTCGGCGTTGGGGGCCTCGCGCTGCTCGTCGTATCCGGGCTCTCCGGGCAGGATGACCGCTCCGCCGAACTCCTCACCCAGGCGGCGTGCGGCTTCGGGACCGCCGGCCACGGCGTCGCCGGCCCGGTACGGCCGGCTCTGGACCTGCTGGCTCATCTCGAACCCTTTCGTCTCTCGTGTGCGGAGCGGGCGTCCTTCGTGTGACGGGCCGCCCGGCGTCTTCGGTGAGCCGCGTCCGGCTTCGACCAGCATCCTCCGCGAACACCCCCCTGGTCATCCGTGAAAACCACGGATTCGGCACGTAAAGACCACTGATCGCGGTGCCGATGGGTGATGATGTCGGGGTGACGACAACGGGGCCGGGTGAGGTGTCGGCGCGCGAGGCGGAGGTTCTGGAGGCGCTCGGCGCGCGGCTGTCCAACGCGGAGATCGCGAGCAGGCTGCACATCTCGGTACGGACCGTCGAGAGTCACGTGTCCTCGCTGCTGCGCAAGTACGGCGTCGCCGACCGGCGGGCGCTGGCCGCGCTCGCCGGCGGGGCGGCGCCGGCCGAGGCCGTCCCGCCGCCGCGGCCGGCGGCCCCGCCGGGACGGATGGCGGGCCTGCCGGCGGCGCTGACGTCGTTCGTGGGCCGCGAGCGGGAGCGCGCGGCGGTCCTGGCGGCGTTCGGCGAGTCCCGGCTGGTGACGCTGCTGGGTCCGGGCGGGGTCGGCAAGACCCGCCTGGCGGCGGTGGCCGCCGGGGAGGCGGCGCCGTCGTTCCCCGCGGGCGGCGCGTTCGTGGACCTGGTCCCGGTGGGCGGGGGTTTCGTCGCGCAGGCGGTGGCGGCGGCACTCGGCGTCACAGAGCGTCCCCGGCAGCCGCTGGAGGACGCCGTCGCCGAGCGGCTCGGCCGGGGCCGGTCGCTGCTGGTCCTCGACAACTGCGAGCACCTGCTCGACGCGGTGGCCGGGTTCGTGGAGCGGACGCTGTCGGTCTGCCCCGGTGCGAGGGTGCTGGTGACCAGCCGTGAGCGGCTGGGCGTGCCGGGAGAGAGGGTCGTGCCGGTCGCGCCGCTGCCGCCGGGGTCCGACGCCGAGCGGCTCTTCCTCGACCGCGCCGCCGCGGCCGATCCCGGGTTCACCGCGGATCCCGCCGTGGTCGCCGAGCTGTGCGCCCGGCTGGACGGCATGCCGCTGGCCATCGAACTGGCCGCGGCGCGCAGCGCCTCCCTGGGCGCCGACGGCCTGCTGGCCACCCTCGACGACGTCCTGCGGCTGCTCGCCGGCGGGCGCGGGGCGGTCGAGCGGCACCGATCGCTGCGGGCGGTGATCGGCTGGAGCCACGATCTGCTCGGCGAGGAGGAGCGGACGCTGTTCCGGCGGCTGGCCGTCTTCACGGGCGGCTTCGACCTCGACGCCGCCGTCGCCGTGACGCGCGCCGGGGGCCGGGGGCCGGTCGCCGACGTGCTGGGCCGCCTGGTGGACAAGAGCCTGGTCGTCCGGCGGGGCGGGGAGAGCAGGTGGCGGCTGCTGGAGACGGTCCGTGCCTTCGCCGCGGACCGGCTCGCGGCGGCCGGCGAGACGGACGAGACGCGGCGGCGGCACCTGGAGTGGGCGACGGCCGTCGCGACGGCGCTCGCGGACCGGCAGACCGTCACGACCGCACTCCCCGACCGGCAGGCCGTCACGACGGCGCTCCCCGCCCGGACCGCGGACGCGACCGCGCTCCCCGGTCAGGGGCCGGGTGGGGGGCGCGACGACTTCGACGCCGGGTTCGACGCCGTCGCCGACGACCTGCGCGCGGCGCTGGCGGGATCGCCGCCCGGCCCCGGCGAGACGCCGCACCGGCTGGCACGCGCGCTGGGCCGCCTGTGCTACGCGCGGCGGTTCCTGACCGAGTCGCTGGACCACTACCGGGAGGCGGCCGAGCGGGCGCCCCACCCGGGTGAGGCCGCCCGGGACCTGCGCAGCGCGGCCGACGGCGCGCACGCCGTCGCCCCGGCGGGCCACCACGCCTTCGAGCTGCTGCTCGCGTCGGCCGGGCGGGCCCGCGCCGCGGGCGACGGCGACGGCGTGGCCGTGGCGCTGGCCTCCGCGGTGGTCACCGCGAACCGGTTCTCCGCGGGTTTCTCCGCCGACGTCCCCCACGAGCGCCTTTCCGCCCTGCTGGAGGAGGCCGCCGCGGCCGGCGACCGGGGGGATCCCGTCGTGGCGGCGCTGCTGGCGGCGGCGGCCGCGTGGAACGCGGGCCGGGAGAAGATGGCGCCGGACCCGGGGCTGGCCGCGTCCGCCGCCGAGGCGGCGCGCGCCACCGGCGACCCGGTGCTCGTCAGCGGGGCCCTCGACGCGGTGAGCACCGCCGCCGCCACGGCGGGCCGGCTCCGGGAGGCGTACCGGGTCACCCGCGAACGGCTCTCCCTGCTCGCCGCGATGTCCCGCGACGACCCGCGCTCCGCCCCGGAGGTCACCGACACCTACAACATGGCCGCCACCTACGCCGTGGCCACCGGCGACCTGCGGACCGCGCTGGAGACCGCCCGGTCGGCGCTGGAGGACGACCTGCTGGGCGGTCACTCCTACCTGTCGGAGAGCAGCCTGGTCCTTCCCCTGGCGCTCACCGGCGAGTTCGACGAGGCGCTGCGGCGGGCGGACGGCATGTGGGACGGCTGGGAGCGCGCCGGCGGTCCCGTGGCGGGCTGGATGTCGCCCGCCGTGGCCGCCGTGGCGCTGGTCCACGGCCTGCGCGGCGACGACCACCGGTACCGGTTCTGGCGCGCCCGCGCCACGCAGGTGTCGGGCGGCCCGCGCAACCACGCGACGTTCGCGGCGTTCGCCGACGCCCGCGTCGCCGTGCACACCGGCCGGTTCGGCGGCGCGGCCGGCCTGGTGGAGCTCGTCTTCACCGACTTCCCCCAGGGGCGGTACCAGACCTACGCCCGCGCCGCCGGAGCCGAGCTCGCCGTCGCCGCCGGGCTGCCGGACGCCGCCGAACGGCTGGCCTCGGCGTCCGCCGTCGCGGGTGAGAACGACTGGGCGGCCGCCTGCCTGGCCCGCGCCGAGGGGCGGCGGAGCGGCGACGGCGCCGCCCTGGCGGCCTCGGTGGCGGGCTGGGAGCGGGCCGGCGCCCGTTTCGAGCGGGCCTGCACCCTGCTGCTGCTGCCGGACCGCGCCGCCGAGGGCCGCGCCGAGCTGGCCGCGCTGGGCTGCCCCGCGCCCGCCTGAACCCGGCGGCGGAAGACGGCCGCGGGAGTCGGGAACGGAAGACGGCTGTGCGGCGCGCCGGGCCCCGGTCACACGGGGACGCGGACCGCTCCGCGCCCGTCCGGGACCGGTGGGAGACATGACCGGACCGCGGGCGGCGGGCGCCCGCGGTCCGGATTACCTCACCTGGCGTCCGCGCTAGGCGGCGCAGCCCTCCAGGCCGGCCGGCGGAACGGTGCCCTTCGCGCCGAAGAAGAGGTTCGCGCACTGGCCGAGGAACGCGGGGTTCTCCTCGGGGACGAAGTGCCCGGCGTCGGGCGCCACCACCGGGCGGACGTCGGTCGCGACCTGGCGGAACGAGCCGGCCACGCCCTCGCCGAAGGAGTACTGCCCGCCGACGGCCAGCACCGGCGCGGTCAGCTTCGTGCCGGCCCCGGCCTTGTTGTTCTCGGCGTCGGCGGCGAAGGCCCGGTAGTACTCGTAGCCCGCGGTCCGCCTGGCCGGGTCGGCGTAGGCCTGGAAGTACGGCTCGGCGTTGATCGCGCCCGGCTGGTGGCTGAAGCCGAACATCATGCCGAGGTAGGTGCGGACGTCGTCATTGTCCATGATCGTCTCCGGGATCGGAGCCGGGGACATGTTGAACCGGAAGTGCCAGCTGATGCCGTACAGGTCCTCCAGGCCGAAGCCAGCCAGCGGCGTCTCGACGACGGCGATCCGGCTGACCTCGCCGGGGAAGTCGCGCGCGTAGGGGTAGGCGACCAGTGCGCCGAGGTCGTGCCCGATGATCCCGACCTGCTTGAGGCCCAGCTTGACGACGGCCTCGTGGATCCTCTTCGCGGCGGTGGCCTTGTCGTAGCCGCCGGACGGGATGGAGGAGTCTCCGAGTCCCGGCAGGTCGAAGGCGATGACGGTGTGCTCGCGGGCGAGCGTCGGCATCACCTTCTCCCACATCTGCCAGGTCTGCGGCCAGCCGTGCAGCAGCACGAGCGCCGGGCCCGAGCCGCCGCGGACGTAGTGGAGGGTCCCGCCGGTCACGGAGACCTTCCCGTGGGTGAAACCGGGCGCGAGCTGCGCCGTCCCCTCCGACGGCCTGGTGGCCGTCCGGCTCACGTCGGCGCCCGCGGCGCCCGTGGTGAGCAGGGCCGCGGCGGCGGCGGTGAGCGCGGCCACGGCGAGGCGCGTCCGCCTCATGCCGGTCCGCCCCGTCTGCCGGGTCCGCGCGGTTTCCTGAGCTGGCTGCATATCCGATTGTCCCTTTCCTTGTACTTACCGAGTGCACGGGAGATCCGGGTCCGGCGGTGGGGGGTACCACCGCCGGGCCCGGGAAGACCGGGGACCGCCGCGCTCCCGCACGCGGCGGCCCCGGTGCCTTCGGGTCAGCGCGCCAGCACGGGGATGCTCGGCTCGACCGGCTTCTTGCCGAACCGGTTGCGCAGCCGCATGGCGGGCTTCTCGACGGCGTAGTAGCTCACCAGGGCGGCCACGAAGCTGCCGGCCTGGACGATGAGCCACGTCAGGGGGAAGTTGTCGGACGACATGGTGCCGCCGGTGTAGAAGAGGATCATCGGGATGTGCCAGAGGAACATCCCGTAGGAGACCTTGCCGATGTACTGCAGCGGCCGGAAGGTCAGCACCGACTCGATGAACCGGGACCGCACCCCCGGCACGGTCAGCGGCGCCAGGAGCAGGAAGACGATCAGCAGGTCGATCGGCTGGTCGAACATGACGACCGCCATGGTCGGGTAGTTCGCCGTGCCCTGGCCGCCGACGGGTGAGAAGCAGAACAGGACGATGACGACCAGCGCCGCGAGCCAGCACCAGCCCGGATACCTCGCCACCAGGCGGTAGGGGGCGAGCATCGTCGTGGGCGACGCCTCGGCGGCGGCCGACATCGCCGCCAGGGCCATGCCGACGGCCAGGTAGCCGAACCATCCGGGCGGCCAGTTGCCCTGGACGGGGTACGGTCCCAGCGCCGCCGAGTGGCTGTAGGCGCTGAACGCGTAGCCGATCACGATGATCGCGGCGATCGGCACCAGGATGCGGCGTGCCTTGGCGGCCGGGTCGGCCACCCGGCTCGCGAGACGGCCGGCGAACCACGCGAAGAACGGCAGCAGCACGTAGAAGGCGCTCTCGGTGGCCATGCTCCAGGTCGACTCGAGACCGGCCGGGATGGCGCCCGCGTTGTAGACGTGCTGCATGGACAGCACCCGCAGGGCGTACCAGATGTCGGTGACCTGCTCGCGGCCGAGCGTGAGCATCACCACGACCGACACCAGCCAGAACGCCGGGAAGATGCGCAGCGCCCGCCGCCAGGCGTAGGCCTTCAGGTCGGGCCGTGCCGTGCCGGCCATGGTCGCCAGGGCGAAGGGACGGTAGATGAGGAATCCGGACAGGGCGAAGAGGATCGGCAGGGACTCCCTGGTGAACCTCTCCAGCACGACGGCGAAGGCGCCGTTGCCCGGGTAGTCCCCGAACCCGATCTGCCCGGCGGTGAACGCCGAATGGATGGTGATCACTGCCAGTACGGCGATGGCCCGGATCCCCTGCAGCTCGGGGAAGTACTGGCGCTTGGTGTCGCGGGTCTGCGGGGGCTGGGTGTCCGGCCCACCCCTACCTGTCCCGCTGACGATGTCTGTTGCCATGGCCGCTCCTTGAGGAGTTAAACGACCCCTTAAGGGTGGGTGCGCGGTGATCAGCGGCGCATCTCCTGGATTGCGGCATCGGGGGCGCGGGCGGGGCGGGCGTTTCAGGGGTTGGACGTGACGAACGGGACGGAAGTGACGGCTCCGGCGTCATCGGCGACGGTCTCGGAGGCCGTACCGCCGGAGGTTCCGCCGGCGGACACGGCGGTCCCACCGGGGGCTCGGGAGATCGTCCCGGCGACGGTCCCGGAGGCCCCGGAGGTCCCGGAAGGGTTCGGCGGGAGCGTCGGGCCGGGGCGGCCGAGGACGCGGGAGAGGTCGGCGGTCAGGGCCGCCGCCAGCTCCGGCAGGTGCTCGCGCGGGAAGAAATGGCCGCCCTCGAACAGCCGCAGCCCCAGGAAGTCGCGGGTGTGCGCCCGCCACTCGGCCAGCTCCCCGGGGGGAGCCACCGCGTCGGCGGTGCCGCCGAAGGCGGTCACCGGGACCGGCAGCGGCGGCTCGTCGCGGTAGGCGTAGGAACGGCACAGCGTGAAGTCGGCCCTGGCGACGGGCAGGGTCAGCGCGAGCGCTTCCGGGTCGTCGGCCATCTCCGGCGGCAGCCCGCCCAGGGACCGCAGCGTCGCGGCGAAGCGGTCGTCGGGGTCGGCCGGGTCGGGGGTCAGGGCCGCCGTGGCGCCGCGCACCGGCCACGCCGCCAGGGCGAGCAGCGACGGCGGCGGCGTGCCGTCGCGCAGCAGCGCCCGGGTCAGGCGGTAGCCCAGCAGCGCCCCCATGCTGTGCCCGAACACGGCGTACGGCACCGCACCGGCGGCCGGGCCACCGGCCCGCTCACCGGCCGGCTCGCCGACCCGTGTTCCGGCCCGCTCACCGGCCCGCGTCTCGGCCAGCGCGTCGGCCAGCCAGCGGGCCGCCTCCTCGCAGTCGGTGAACGGCGCCTGACGGTGGCGGCCCGGACGGCCCGGCAGGCGGACCGCGCGCAGTTCCACCCACGGCGGCAGGTGGCGCGTCCACGGGCGGAACATCGAGACGCCGCCGCCGGCGAACGGCAGGCCGTACAGGTGTACCCGCGCCGCGGGACGGGGCTCGAACGTCAGATACCACGAGGGCTGGGTGACCATTTCGCTCCGGATCTCCTCGCGACCGGCCACCCGGATCAGCGGGCGGCCGATCGTCTCCTTCACCTCCGACCGGCCGCTCGGCACAGCGGGCGGCCGGTCGTCCTCCTCGCCTCACGACCGGCCGTCCGAACCGGCGGGCGGCCGATCCCCTTCGCCTCGCGACCGGCCGCTCAGATCAGCGAGTGGCCGATCATCTCCTTCATGACCTCGGTGGTGCCGCCGTAGATGGTCTGCACGCGGGTGTCGACGAACGCGCGGGCCACCGGGAAGTCACGCACGACGCCGTAACCGCCGTGCAGCTGCAGGCAGCGGTCCACGACCTTCTGGCACAGCTCGGTGTTCCACCACTTGGCCATGGCCGCCTCCTCGGCGGCCAGCCGCCCGGCGGCGTGCTCGGCGACGCAGCGGTCGGTGAACGCGCGGGCCACCGCCAGCGCGGTGGCCAGCTCGGCGAGCACGAAGCGGTTGTACTGGTGGTGGCCGACGGGCCGGCCGAAGACCTCGCGCTCCCGGCAGTAGGCCAGGGTGTCCTCCAGGACCCTCTCGGCCGCGGCGAGCGCCGCCACCGCGATCATCATCCGCTCCTGGCGCAGGGTGCGCATCATGTAGGCGAAGGCCCGGCCCTCCTTGCCCAGGAGGTTGGCGGCCGGGACCTCGACGTCGTCGAAGAACAGCTCGACGGTGTCCATCGCCCGCATGCCGATCTTGTCGAGCTTGCGGCCCCGGGTGAAGCCGGGCCGGTCGGCCTCCACGGCCAGCACGCTGGCGCCGGAGGCCGCCGGTCCGCCGCCGGTGCGGGCGACCACCAGGAACAGGTCGGCGGCCGAGCCGTTGGTGATGAACGTCTTCTGGCCGTTGAGCACGTACCGGTCGCCGTCGCGCACCGCCCGGGTGCGCAGCCGCTGCACATCGCTGCCGGCGTCCGGCTCGGTGATCGCGATCGCCGTCACCAGGTCCCCGGAGCAGAAACCGGGCAGCCAGCGCCGTCTCTGCTCCTCGGTGGCCAGGGTGCGCAGGTACATGCCGGCGATCTCGTTGTGCAGGGACAGCGCCGGGGCGTACACCCCGGCGCGGGCCATCTCCTCGGCCAGGATCACGTGGTGGCGGTAGTCGGGGTCGCCGCCCCCGCCGTAGGAGGCGTCGACGTCCATCCCGAGCAGGCCGCACCGGCCCGCCCTGCGCCACACCTCGCGGTCGGCCCCGCCCTCCTCCTCCCATCGGGGATAGGAGGGCAGGATCTCCTTGGCCACGAAGGTCCGCACCAGGTCGCGGAACGCCTCGTGCTCGTCGGTGAACACGTCACGGCGCATCGATCGCTCCGGCGACCGCGTCCGGCACCACGGGCGCCCAGGACGGCAGGATGTCCCGCAGGCGGTTCATCATCACCTGGCAGTACGCGGCGTTGTGGTCCAGGCTGCGGCGGCGCGGGTAGGGCATCTTGTGCCGGCCCGCGTGGTTGACGCGCAGCCGTACCGTGTCCGCGCCGTACGTCCCGAACCCCGGCAGGTCCGCCGCGAGGTCCGCGGCGAGGTCCCGGGGCTCCTCCGTGACGACCAGGCCCGGCACCGTCTCGAACGACGACAGCATCTCCACCGCCTCGGCCGGCAGCTCCGCCACCAGGTCGTGGCGGCCCCGCGAGACCACCCGCACGTGCTCCAGCGCGACGGTCGGCTCGGCCACCGCCTCCCGGTAGACGTACGGCCGGGCCAGCAGGTCCAGCTCGAAGGCGATCCGCACCCGGCGGTCGGCCAGCCAGCCCCGCTCCCGCAGGAACCCCTCCAGCAGCGCGTCCATCTCGGCCCGGTGGGAGTGCAGCACGTAGTGCAGCACCTTGCCGATGTTGTTGATGTCGTAGTTGCCGAGGGTCTCCACCGAGTCGGAGAAGAAGCGGCAGATCTCGGTGTCGGTGCGGCGCCGGAAGTAGTCGGCGGCCATCGTCAGGAACTCGGTGTGCGAGCACACCCCCGACCGGTCCAGCTCGCGGGCGACGTAGAAGCCGGCGCGGGCGTTGTACAGGCTGATCACCGCGTAGTAGAACCACACGCCGGCCTTGAAGTCGTCGCGGGTCACCCAGTTCGTCGCCACCACCACGTCGGCCTCGGCCACCGGGTCGTCCACGCGGACGGTGACGACGCCCAGGTCCTCGCGCCGCTCGTACATCGGGGTGTTGCGCAGCAGCAGCTGCGGGTAGGCCACCACCGCGTCGGCGCCGGTACGGCACAGCTTGCCGATGCCCTCCCGGAAGGAGTCCAGGGTCTCCCCCGGCAGCGGCCAGATCAGCTCGGTGTAGGAGCTGATCTGCTTCTCGCGCAGCTTGGACTGCAGCTCGACGTAGGTGGACTCCTTGATGTTGGACCGCTCGACCAGTTCGAGGGTCTGCGTGCTGAGGGTCTGCAGCGACACCGGCTGGCTGGTCAGCATGCCGCCCTCGACGAGGATCTCGGTGATCTCCGTGACCCGGTCCGGCCGGTTCTTGGCCGCCTGCATGGTGACCATCAGCGGGTAGCCGTTGCGTTCCTTGCACTCGACCATGTGCCGGGTCAGCTCGACGTCGCGGGGCAGCGCCCCCCAGTTGGCGTCGGCGAGGAAGATGCTCTCGATGCCGTGCTCGCTGATCCACGTCAGGTCCGCCTTGACCCGGTCCAGCTCCCAGCGGTGCACCTTGTCGTTGGTGGCCGCGCCCCAGTAGCAGTACGTACAGCGGAAGGGGCAGCCGCGGTTGGTCTCCACGACGGCGAAGACGTACTCGCCGCCGTCGAAGACCCCGGCGGCGAACGGCGAGGGGATCTCGTCGAGCTCCTTGATGCGGGCGGGCTTGTCGGTGGTGACCAGCGCGCCGTCCGACCAGTAGCTGATCCCCGGCACCCTGCCCAGGTCGGGGACGCTCCCGGGGGCGGTGTCGGCCACCTCGCGCAGGAAGGCGGTGAAGGGCTTCTCCCCCTCGCCGTTGCACACCGCGACGTTCTCCCAGTCGGCGGGGACGTACTCGGCGGCGTGGTTCATCACCTGCGGGCCGCCCAGGATGAAGCAGGCGTCGGGGCGGAGCCGTACCAGCTCGTCCAGCAGCGCCTTCATCCGCCGCATGTTCCACAGGTAGCAGCTCATCGCGTAGACGTCGGCGTCGGCCTCCAGCATCAGCGCGACCAGGTCCTCGACCGGGGTCTGCACCTCGGGCGCGTGGATGGTGAAGTCGCACGTCGCGGCGACGTCCTCGTCCTGCTGGGCGTAGGCCTGCAGATAGCCCGAGGCCAGCGGCAGGGTGTGGGCGTAGACCGACAGCTCGACGAGACTGACCTTCAGCCGCCTCATGATCCCGCCTCCCCCGTCTCGGCGATCCACGCGGCCAGCTCGTGGAGCACGTCGTACTCGAAGAGGTCGTCGGCGCCCAGCCGGATGCCGCGCTCCCTGGCGCGCGTCGCCAGGCGCATCGCCTGCAGGGAGTCGCCCCCCAGGTCGAAGAAGCTGTCGTCGCGCTTCACCGAGGTGATCTGCAGCACGTCGCGCCACAGGTCCGCCATCAGGCGCTCGGTGTCGGTACGGAAGTCCGGCGCGGCCGGCCCGGCCGGGGCCTGGGCGGGCAGCGGGCGGGCGGCCAGCGCCCGGCGGTCGGCCTTGCCGTGCGGGGTCAGCGGCAGCGACTCCAGGGTCACGACGGTCTGCGGCACCATGTAGTCGGGCAGCCACCCGGCCAGGTCGCGGCGGGCCTCCGCCGCGTCGGGCGGGTCGCCGGGACCGGCGGGCACCACGTAGGCGACGAGCCGGTCGCCGGTGTCGTGCTTGACGGCGACGGCCTCGCGCACCCCGGACAGCCGGTGCAGCGCCGCCTCGACCTCGCCGAGCTCGATGCGGAAGCCGCGCAGCTTCACCTGGTCGTCAGCGCGGCCGATGAAGTCCAGCGAGCCGTCGGGCAGCTCGCGCACCAGGTCCCCGGTGGCGTACATGCGGGCGTCGCCGTCGGGGACGAACGGGTCGGACAGGAACCTCTCGGCGGTGAGCTCCGGCCGGTCGAGGTAGCCGCGGGCCACGCCCGTCCCGCCGATGTGCAGCTCGCCCGCGGTGCCGGGCGGCACCGGGCGGCGCCGCGAGTCCAGGACGTAGGCCCGCATACCGGGCAGCGGCCGGCCGATCGGCGGGACCTCCTCACGCCCGGCGCGCGGCGGCACCTCGGCGAAGGTGGCGACGACCGTCGTCTCGGTCGGACCGTACAGGTTGAACAGCCGGAACGGCAGGCCCGGCCGCGGGTGGCGGTGCAGCTTCTCCCCGCCGGTCAGCATCACCCGCAGCGCGCCGCCGTACCCCCGCCAGTCCTGCTCCAGCATCTCGGCGGCCAGCGCGGTGGTGAGGAAGCAGACGGTGATCCGCTCGTCGGCGAGCCAGCGCACGAAGTCGGCCGGGGAGTCGGGCAGCCCCTCGACGACGCACAAAGTGGCGCCGGCGGCCAGGCAGGGCCACACCTCCAGCGCCCAGGCGTCGAAGGACGGCCGGGCGAGCTGGGTCATCCGGTCGCCGGGCCGCACCTCGAAGGTCCGCCGGTGCCAGGTGACCAGGTTCGTCAGGCCCTCGTGCGGCAGCAGGACGCCCTTGGGGACGCCGGTGGAGCCGGAGGTGTAGACGACGTAGCACAGGTCGTCCGGCTCGGGCTCGGGGATCTCGACGGCGTCGCCCCCGCCGGGGTCGCCGCGCAGGGCCTCCTCGACGGTCAGCACCCGCGCCGGGCCGCCGGCGAACCGGGCGGCGCCGGATGCGCGCGTGACGACCAGCGGGACGCCCGAGTCGGTGAGGATCGAGGTCAGCCGGGTGTCGGGCTCGTCGACGTCGGTGCCGACGTACGCGCCGCCGGCGAGCAGCACCCCCAGGGCGGCGACGACCAGGTCGGGTGAGCGCTCCAGGGCCAGGGCCACGAGCGTGCCACGGGTGACGCCGCGGGCGCGCAGCGCCGCGGCCACCCGGCAGGAACGTTCGTACAGTTCAGCGTATGTCAGCACGGTTCCGGCGTGCGTGACGGCGGGCTGGTGCGGCTGCACCTGCGCCCACCACGCGACGCGCGCGGTCACGGCCTCGTGCGCGCCGCGGACCGCAGTGCTCGCCTCGGTCAATTTTGCCTCCAAGTTCCGATTTCCCGCGTGAAAGTTCGGCCGCCTCGCCCGGCACGGCGAAGACGGGCGGCAGAGGCGATCAATTCACTGGAACACGGGCCCTTTTCACGCCGCAGGTGACGGTAACGGTCGTATCGTCACCTGCGGTCTCGCCGTGACGCATCTCTTGAATTGCGAAGGGACGAAGCCCTGGTACGGCGGGTGGACAATGCGGCCCGGAAATCACCGTTCCGCAATTCCGGAGATGCGCGCGGCGCTTTCCCGCGCCAGGGTTGTTCAGCGACGGATCGGCGGACGACAGGGGCGCGGGAATGACTTTCACGCTGCGGGCCGGGGAGACGGACACCGGGACGGGGACGCCCCGTCCGGCGCCGGGCGGGGCGTCCGCCGCGGACGGACACGCGACGGCCGGCCATGCGGCGGCCGGGCGCCCCGCGACCGGATCCGGAGACGAGACGGGCGGGCGCGCGCCGCTGGACGAGCGGACCGTGGCGGCCTACCTCGCGCGCATCGGCGCCCGCCGCCCGGCGCGGCCCACCGCCGGGGCGCTCGCCGAGCTGCACGAGCGGCACGTCATGGCGGTGCCGTTCGAGAACGTCGACTTCCACCTGCGCGTGCCGATGGACATCGGCGCCGGCGCCATCGAGAAGATCGTCACGAGGCGGCGCGGCGGCACCTGCTACGAGCTCAACGGGGCCTTCTCCGAGCTGCTGCGCGCCCTCGGCTACGACGTCACCGTGCTCGCCGGGCGGGTCTCCGAGCACGGCGTGCTCGGTCCGGTGCTCGGGCACATGCTGCTGCGCGTCGTCGCCGGGGACTCGCCGCACCCGTGGCTGGTGGACGTCGGCTACGGCCGGGGCGCCCGGCGGCCGCTGCGCTTCGACTCCCTCGAACCGCAGCGCGACCCGCACGGGGTGTTCCGGCTCACCGAGGGCGCCCCGTACGGCGACCTCGACCTGCTGCGCGACGAGGTCCCTCAGTACCGGATCGAGGCGCGTCCCCGGACGGTCGAGGACTTCACGCACATGTGGTGGTGGTACTGCAACTTCCCCGGCTCGCCGCACCTGACCCACCTGTACTGCACGCTGCCCACCCCCACCGGCCGGGTCACCCTGAGCGGCGACACGCTGTCGGTGCGGGAGGAGGGCCGGCGGGAGAAGCGGGTCCTCTCGGGCGACGAGGAGGTCCGCGCGGCGTACCGCACCTGGTTCGGCCTGGACCTGGACGAACTCCCCCCGCCCCCGCCGTCCCCGGAGGCGTGACGGTCCCGCCCGCTCAGTCCTCGCGCAGGGCCAGGCGGTTCAGCTTGCCGGAGGCGGTCTCGGGCAGCTCGTCGACGAACCGCACGTCCCGCGGGTACTTGTGCGGCGCGAGCCGGGCGCGGACGAAGTCCTGCAGCTCCCGCGCGGTGACCTCGCCCGCGGCCACCACGAACGCGCGCGGCAGGGTCAGCCCGTCCACCTGGTAGCCGACGACCGCGCACTCGGCGACCGCGGGGTGACCCAGCAGGCAGTTCTCCACCTCGGCGGGGGCGACCCACTTGCCGCCGACCCGCAGCAGGTCGTCCACCCGGCCCTTGTAGTGGAAGTAGCCCTCGGCGTCGCGGGTGAACAGGTCGCCCGAACGCACCGTGTGCGGGGCGACGAACGTCCGGGCCGACTTCTCCGGCGAGCGCCAGTACTCCAGCGCCACGGTCTCGCCGGTCACCTCCAGCAGCCCGGTCTCGCCGTCCGGCAGCGGCTCGCCGTCCCGGTCCACCACCCGCACCCGGTAGCCGGGCACGACCTGGCCGAGGCTGCCCATGCGGACGCCGCCGGGCCGGTTGCACACGTAGCCGTGGAACGACTCCGACGAGCCGATGCCGTCGATGACCTCGACGCCGAAGGTGTCCAGCCACCGGCGGTGCAGCTCCACGGGGAGGGCCTCGCCCGCCGAGATGCACACCCGGATCGAGCTGAGATCCTGCTTCGCGGCCTCCGGATGGGAGACCATCGCGCTCATCATCGTCGGCACGTTGACCAGAATGGTCGGCCGATGCTCGGCGATCAGCTCGAAGATCCGGTCGGCGGTGCTGCGCTCGGGGAAGACGATCCCGGCCGCCCCCACCCCCAGCGGGAACAGCGCGGTCATGTTGTTGGCGTAGCCGAAGAACAGCTTGGGCACCGGCAGCACGACGTCGTCGGGCCGGATGTCCAGCACGCCGCGGGCGAACCACTCGAAGCTGAGCGCCGCGCTGCGGGCGGCCAGCACACACGCCTTGGGCGCGCCGGTGCTGCCGCTGGTGAACCGCCACATCGCGACGTCGTCGCGGGTCGTCGGGGCGGCGGCCAGCTCGGCCGGCTGGGCTGCCAGCAGCGTCTCGAAGCAGTGCTCGCCCGCGCGCAGCTCCTCCGGCGGCACCCCGGTCACCAGCAGGTTCGTCACCCCGGCCTCCCGGAGGCGGTCCAGGGTCACCGCGTCGGCCACGACGACGGCGGGCTCGGCGTAGTCGGCGTAGTAGCGGTAGTCCCCGGGCTTGAGGAAGGTGTAGACCTCGGCGGTGACGGCGCCGATCTTCTGCGCGCCGTACCAGGTGGCGACGAACTCCACGCCGTCGCCGAGCGCGAGCAGGACCCGGTCGCCGCGCCTTACGCCCAGCGCGCGCAGCGCGTGACCCGCCCGGTTGGCCAGCGTCCGCAGCTCGGCGTAGGTGACGGGACCGGCGGCGGTGATCAGGGCGGTCCGCCGCCCGTCGCCGCGGTCCAGGAAGTGCGAGGCGATGTTGAACTCGAGGGGGATGTCCTCGTAGCGCGGCGGGAGGCCGTCCGGCCGCGCGGCCGGGCCGTCCTGGAGCAGCGTCGAACCGGTCTCGGCTCCGGAGCCCCTCATGCGTCCTCCTCGGGTCGCGTGCTGGACCGGGCACGGACCGGTGGGGGCGGCCCGGCCGCCGGCGGCGGACGCCGTCGCCCGCGCCACTGCGACATCGTCCGGCCGGTACCGGGGGCGGCGCATCTTCCAGCGTGCGGTGCCGCCGCCGCACGCCGGTGGTTTTTCTTCGCGATTGCCGGGACTGCGACGCCGCAACGGCGTCCCTTGCCGGGGTGTGGAACGCCTTATAGCTTGACCTGGTGGGACGGCCGGCGGAGTTCCCCCGGCGCGTCCCGCGGGGTGCGCGCCCCTTTCGTTCCTTGCGATGAGTCCTCGATGAGGCTCCTTCGACGAGTCCTCCGACGAGGCGTGATTTCCGACGAGGGGACCCGTGCCCGT
Organism: Streptosporangium sp. NPDC004379; assembly: GCF_042873875.1. Classification (NCBI taxonomy): domain Bacteria; kingdom Bacillati; phylum Actinomycetota; class Actinomycetes; order Streptosporangiales; family Streptosporangiaceae; genus Streptosporangium; species Streptosporangium sp. NPDC004379. The sequence goes on along the minus strand of NZ_JBIAMC010000008.1, from coordinate 237,007 downwards.
GACCGCCGACCAGTCCACCGCGCTGACGTACTCCTCCTACCTCGCCCTGGACGAGGTCCTCGCGGCGCAGCGGCCGCTGACCGACAAGCACGACGAGATCCTGTTCATCATCGTGCACCAGGTCCACGAGCTGTGGTTCAAGGAGCTGCTGCACGAGTTCGCCAGGTTGCAGGAGGAGCTGTCGGCGGGTGACTCGGTCCACGCACTGCAGACGCTGCGCCGGGCCCTGGCCGTCCTCAAAGCCGTGATCGCCCAGATCGATGTGATCGAGACGATGACCCCGACCCAGTTCGCGGCCTTCCGGCCCGACCTGGGGGGCAGCAGCGGGTTCCAGTCCGCGCAGTTCCGGGAGATCGAGGCGGTGCTGGGGCGGCGCGACCCCCGGACGGCGCAGACCTTCGAGGAGGGCTCCCCGGAGCGGGCCCGGATCGAGGCCGCGATGAGCCGTCCCTCCCTGCTCGACTCGTTCCTGCGCTACCTCGTCACGCAGGGCTACCCGGTGCCGCCGGACCTGCTCGGCCGGGACGTGACCCGGCCGGCGGAGCCCTCGGAGCGGCTGCGGGCGGTGCTGCTCACGGCCTGCCGGGACGGGGGGTTCGCGGCGCGGATCTTCGAGCAGCTGCTGTCCCTGGACGAGGACGTGCAGGAGTGGCGCTACCGCCACGTGAAGATGGTCGAGCGGATCATCGGCCGCCGGCCCGGCACCGGCGGCTCGTCGGGCGCGCCGTACCTCTACCGGACCGTCTCCGTCCCCGCCTTCCCCGACCTGTGGGCCGTGCGGGACGGCCTCTGAGCAACGGCGGGGTCTCCCCCGGGTGCGACAGGCGGACCGTACGGGGCGGCAGACCGGTCATACGGCGCAGCGGACCGGTCGTACGGCGCGGCAGACCGCAATTCCAGAGATGCGGGGCGAACCGGGCGGGATGAAGCTGAGATGGCCGAGCAGCCGGACCAGCCGGAAGGGAGCCCGCTTCGGCGGCGGCAGCACCGCGACCTGGTGCCCCGGCGACCCGGGGAGCTTTCGAGAGGGGCAGGGGTGAAGATCGTCGAGAGGCCGTCGCCGTTCGGAGCGGGGGAACCCGGATCGGCGGAGGCCGCGTCCGGGGGCGGGGAGCGGGCGTTCGGGACCGAGGATCTGCTCGCGGAGGTGGACGCGGCCGAGCGGGAGCTCACCGACGCCGCGGCCGCACGAGGTCCCGCCCCGGCCGGCGCGGTGGAGGCGGAGCGGTTCGAGGCGCTGATCGCGGCGGATGGGAAGGTCGAGCCGCGGGACTGGATGCCCGACGGCTACCGGCGGGCCCTGCTGCGGCAGATCGCGCAGCACGCGCACTCCGAGATCATGGGCATGCAGCCGGAGACCAACTGGATCGGCCGCGCCCCCACCCTCATGCGCAAGGCGATCCTGATCGCGAAGGTGCAGGACGAGGCCGGGCACGGGCTCTACCTCTACTCCACGGCCGAGACCCTGGGCGTCACCCGCGAGTGGCTGCTGGACGAGCTGCACGCCGGGCGGCAGAAGTACCTGTCGTTCATCAACTACCCGACGCTCACCTGGGCCGACGTCGGGGCGCTCGCGTGGCTGACGGACGGCGCGGCCGTCGTCAACCAGGTGTCGCTGTGCCGTACCTCCTACGGCCCGTACGCGCGGGCGCTGGTGCGCATCTGCCGGGAGGAGTCGTTCCACCACCGGCAGGGCTTCGACATCCTGTACGCGCTGTCACGCGGCACGCCCGCGCAGCGGGAGATGCTGCGGGACGCGGTCGCCCGCTGGTGGTATCCGGCGCTGGCGATGTTCGGGCTGCCGCGCGACAGGTCCACCCGTTCGGACCTGTCGCTGGCGTGGCGCATCAAGCGCGCCCCCAACGACGAGCTGCTGCAGCGGTTCGTCGACATCTGCGTGCCGCAGGCCGAGATCCTGGGCGTCGAACTGCCGGACCCGGCGCTGCGCTGGAACCCCGAGCGGGGGCACCACGACTTCACCCCGCCCGACTACGACGAGCTCATGCGGGTCGTCGCGGGTGACGGGCCGTGCAACCGCCAGCGCATGGCCCACCGCCGCCGCGCCCACGAGGAGGGCGCCTGGGTGCGCGAGGCCGCGGCGGCCTACGCCGCCAAACACCCCGCGGAGCCGTACGGCGAGCCGCCCGCCTCCCCGGAGTCCGCCGCGTCCCCGAACGTCCCGGAGACCTCGGAGACGACGCGGGACGCCCGGGTCCAGCGATCTTCTGAGATCTCCGATACCGCCGGGACCTCGGAGACCGCCGGGACCGTCGGCGCCCGGGAGCCATCGGACGCGCGGACCCCGCAGTCCCCGGAGACCGCGAGGACGGCGCCGGACATGGAGACCGCCGCCGACCCGGGGCTTCCGGGGGGCGACTGGCCGCTGTGGGAGGTGTTCGTGCGGGCCCGTCGCGGGTTCGCCCACGCGCACGCCGGAAGCCTGCACGCCGCCGACGCCGCGACGGCGCTGCGCAACGCCCGCGACCTGTACACGCGCCGGGGCGAGGGCGTGTCCGTCTGGGTCACGCCGGCGGCCGCCGTCACCGCGTCGAGCCCGGACGAGCGGGACGCCTTCTTCGACCCGGCGGCCGACAAGACGTACCGGCACCCCTCCTTCTTCGACCTTCCCGAAGGGGTGAAGCACCTGTGAACGAGCCGACCGCCGCACCGGCCGGGCCGGATGCCGCACGGCCCGGCGTGGGGAACCTTCTCGCCGAGGACACCCGGAACGCCGGGGAGCCCGGTCTGCCCGGTTACGTGCTCGGGCTCGGGGACGACGCGCTGATCGCCGCCCAGCGGGTGGCGGAGTGGTGCGCGCGGGCCCCGCAGCTGGAGGAGGACGTCGCCCTGGCCAACATCGCGCTGGACCTGCTCGGCCAGGCGCGGGCGCTGCTGTCGTACGCGGGCGAGCTGGAAGGGCTGGGCCGCGACGAGGACGCGCTGGCCTACACGCGCGACGAGCGCGACTTCCGCAACGTCCAGCTCGTCGAGCTGCCCGACCGCGACTTCGCCGTGACCGTCGCCAAGATGCTGTTCTTCGGCGTCTACCAGCACCTCCTGTACACGGCGCTGTCGTCCTCGGCGGACGGGCGGCTGGCCGGCATCGCCGCCAAGGCGGCCAAGGAGACGGCCTACCACGCCGACCACGCCGTGACGTGGACGCTGCGGCTGGGCGACGGCACCGCCGAGTCCCACCGGCGGATGCAGGACGCCGTCGACGAGGTGTGGCCCTTCACCCACGAGCTGTTCGAGCCGTTCGCGCCGGCGCCCGGGACGGTCGATCCGGCCGGGCTGCGCGGCGCGTGGCTGGAGACGGTCGAGCGGGTGCTGCACGAGGCGACGCTGCGCCGTCCCGAGGACGGCTGGGCGCCGGCGGGCGGCCGCCGCGGCGCGCACACCGAGGCGTTCGGCCACCTGCTCGCCGAGCTCCAGTACGTGCACCGCGCGCACCCGGGAGCCCGCTGGTGACCGGCCACGCTCGAGTCGCCGCCCCCGGGTCCCCGGTACGGCCCGCACCCGCCTTCGAGGCCCGTGCTCATGACCGGGCCGCCGATCCGGAGCCCCACGGGAAGGTCTCGGCCGCCGACGCCGAGGCCCGGGTGCGGGCCGCCGTGGCGGCCGTGCCCGACCCCGAGCTGCGGGTGCTGTCCATCGGGGAGCTGGGCGTGCTGCGGGACGTGGCGGCCGGGCCCGGCGGACGGGTGGTCGTCACGATCACGCCCACCTATCTCGGCTGCCCCGCGATGGAGGTCATCCGGTCCGGCGTCGCGGCGGCGGCGCGGGACGCGGGCTTCCCCGACGTCGAGATCGTCGTCTCCCTCTCGCCGCCGTGGACGACCGACTGGCTGAGCGAGACGGCCCGCGCGAAGCTCACCGCCGCAGGCATCGCCCCGCCACCCCCGGCCGCCCCCGGTCCGGCGGGCACGGTCTCCCCGGAGGGCACGGCCTCCCGGGAGGACGCGGCGGGGACGGCCGGTGTCCCGCTCCGGGCTCGCGCGTTGCCGCTGCTCACGATCTCGCCGCGCCCGCCGTACCGTCCCGGCTGTCCGCGCTGCGGCGGGGCGGCGACCGAGGAGATCGCCCGAGCCGGCGCCACGGCGTGCCGGTCGCTGTGGCGCTGCCGCGTCTGCGGCGAGCCGTTCGAGCACATGAAGGGCCACTGATGACGGCCACGACGACTCCGGCGCCCCCGGCGGCTCCGGCGGCCACGGGCCCCGGGCCCCTCACGGCGCCCGGGACGACGGCGACGCCCCCGACCCCCTCGACGACCGTGACGGCCGGGGAGACCACGACGGCCGGCGTCCCGGTCCGTGCCCGGTTGCGCTTCCACCGCCTGGCGGTCACCGCCGTGGAGCCGGTCGCGGCCGACGGCAGCGCGGTGGCGGTGACGTTCGGCGTCCCCGCCGCACTGCGCGGGACGTTCGCCTTCGCCCCCGGGCAGCACGTCACGGTGCGAGCGGTCGTCTCCGGCGTGGAGACCCGCCGCAGCTACTCCCTCTGCTCCACCCCCGCCGAGCTGGAACGGCACGGCACGATACGGATCGGGATCCGCGTCGTGCCGGGCGGGCGGTTCTCCTCCCACGCCGCCGCGCTCGCCGCCGGGGACGCGCTGGACGTGCTGCCGCCCGTGGGCGCCTTCGGCACCGCGTTCGACCCGGCGCGGCGGCGGCGCTACGGGGCCGTCGTGGCTGGCTCCGGCGTCACGCCCGTGCTGTCGCTGGCCGCCGCCGCGCTGGCCACCGAACCGCACAGCACGTTCACGGTGGTGTACGGCAACCGCACCGCGGACTCGATGATGTTCGCCGGGGAGCTGGCCGACCTCAAGGACCGCCATCCGGGGCGGCTGCACCTGGTGCACTCCTTCTCCCGTGAGGAACCGCGCCTCGGCCTGGCCGGGGGACGGCTGGACGCGGGCCGGCTGGCGGACGTCCTCACCCGCCTCGTGGCGCCGGAGGGGGTGCGGGAGTGGTTCCTGTGCGGGCCCGAGGGCATGGTGCGCGACGCGCGGCGGGTGCTGTCGGAGGTGGCCGGGGAGGGCGCCGCCGTGCACACCGAGCTGTTCCACACCGGCGGGCCGTCCCCGGCCACGCCGCCCGCGACGCCCGCCGTGCCGCCGCCCGCCGGGCAGGGCCGCGAGGTGCGGGTCCTGCTGGACGGCCGGGCGACCACCCTGCGCGTCCGGGGCGACCGGCCGATCCTCGACGACGCCCTGCCGTACCGTCCGGAGCTGCCGTACTCCTGCCGGAACGGCGTGTGCGCCACCTGCCGCGCCCGCGTCGTGGACGGCGAGGTGCGGATGAGCGGCAACTGGGCGCTGACCGAGGAGGAACTGGCCGCGGGCTACGTGCTCACGTGCCGGTCGGTGCCCGCGACGGACCGGGTGACCGTCGACTTCGACGTCGTATGAGGACGCCGTACGAGGACGTCCGACGAGCGCGACCCGACCACACGATGACGATCTCCGACGAGCCAGGAGGGCCCATGAGAACCGCGCACAGGACCTGCCCCATCTGCGACGCCGTCTGCGGCCTGCGGCTGACGCTCGACGACGCCGGACGCGTCACCTCGGTCAAGGGCGACCCCGACGACCCGTTCTCCAAGGGGTTCGTCTGCCCCAAGGGGGCGAGCCTCGGCCGCATCGACGAGGACCCCGACCGGCTGCGCGCGCCGATGATCCGCGAGGGCGCCGAGTGGCGCGAGGCGACCTGGGAGGAGGCGTTCCGCGCGGTCCACGAGGGACTGAACGGGGTGATCGACGCCCACGGCCGCGACGCCCTCGCCGTCTACTTCGGCAACCCGACCTTCCACACGATGGCCGGTTTCATGTACCGGATGCCGCTCACCCAGTCGCTCGGCACCCGCAACGTCTTCTCGGCCAGCACCATCGACCAGATCCCCAAGCAGGTCGCCGGCGGCCTGATGTACGGCGACGCGATGGCCATCGCCGTGCCCGACCTGGACCGCACGGACCACCTGCTGGTGATCGGCGCCAACCCGGCGGTGTCCAACGGCTCGCTCTGCGCGGCCCCGGACTTCCCCGGCCGCCTCAAGGCGCTGCGGGCGCGCGGCGGGAAGCTGGTCGTGGTCGACCCGCGCCGCACCCGGACCGCGGCCATGGCCGACGAGCACGTCTTCGTACGGCCCGGCACCGACGCCTTCCTGCTGATGGGCGTCGTCCACACCCTGCTGGCCGAGGACCTCACCGTCCTCGACCGGGTCGGCGTCGAGGTCGGCGGCCTGGAGGAGCTGCGGCGGCTGGCCGGCGACTTCACCCCCGAGGCGGTCTCCCGGGTCTGCGGGGTGCCCGCCGACCAGATCGTCCGGATGGCCCGCGAGCTGGCCGCCGCGCCCTCCGCCGCGGTCTACTCGCGCATCGGGACCTGCACCGCCGAGTTCGGCACCGTCACCCAGTGGCTGGTGGACGTGGTCAACACGCTGACCGGCAACCTCGACCGGCCCGGCGGGGTCATGTTCACCAGGACCGCCGCGCTGGAGTTCTTCCGCACCGGCCAGCCGTACAGCGGGGGCAACTGGCGCAGCCGCGCCCGCGGCGTGCCGGAGGCGATGGGCGAGCTGCCGGTGGCGACGCTGGCCGACGAGATCGAGACGCCGGGCGAGGGCCAGGTCAGGGCGCTGATCACGATCGCGGGCAACCCGGTGCTGTCGGCGCCGAACGGGCCCCGGCTGGACCGGGCGTTCGCCGACCTGGACTTCATGGTCTGCGTGGACCCGTACCTGAACGAGACGACCCGGCACGCGAACGTCATCCTGCCGCCGCCGCGCATGCTGCAGATGCCGCACTACGACTTCCTGCTGCTGACCGTGACGGTGCGCAACTACACCCGCTTCTCCCCGGCGATCCTGCCGCTGGAGCCGGGGCAGCTCTCAGAGGCGGAGATCCTGGCGAAGCTGACGCTGATCGCCGCCGGGGCGGGACCGGACGCCGACCCGGCGGGACTCGACGAGATGATCGTCGGTCAGGTCCTCGGCGGGGCCGTCCAGGCGCCCGGCTCGCCGTTCGAGGGCCGCGAGGTGGCCGAGCTGCGCGCCGGCCTCACCGGCGACAGCGGTCCGGAGCTGATGCTGGACGCGATCCTCCAGCTCGGCCCGTACGGACTGTCGCTGGCGAAGCTGCGGGAGAACCCGCACGGCATCGACCTGGGCCCGCTGGAGCCCCGGCTGTCGGAGCTGGTGTGCACGCCGTCGGGACGGGTGGAGCTGGCTCCGGAGCCGCTGGCCGCGGAGGTGGACCGGCTGCGCGGGCGGCTGGACGCGGCCCCGCCGGAGATGGTGCTGATCGGGCGGCGTCAGCTGCGGTCCAACAACAGCTGGCTGCACAACGTCGGCACGCTGGTCGGCGGCAGCAACCGCTGCACCCTGCACGTCCACCCCAGCGACGCGGCCCGGCTCGGCCTGGGCGGGGAGGCGCTGGTGCGCTCGGCCGCCGGTGAGCTGACCGTGCCGGTGGAGACCACCGAGTCGATCATGCCCGGGGTGGTCAGCCTGCCCCACGGGTGGGGCCACGCCGGGAGCTCCCTGCGGGTCGCGGCCGGGCACGCCGGGGTCAACGCCAACGCGCTGACCGACGAGACGGTGATCGACCCGCTGTCGGGGAACGCGGTGTTCAACGGCGTCCCCGTGACGGTCTCCCCGGCCGCCGAGGCCGCCCCCGCCGCCGACGCGGGAGCGGACAGCGGTTCGTGCGGGGTTCCGCGGCCGGCGGGCCCGGTCACGGTGACGCTCACGACCCGCGGCGCGTGAACGGACGGCGGCCGCGACCCGGCTCAGGCCCGGTCCCGGCCGCCGTCCCGGTCCCGGCCGCCGTTCCCTACGCGGTCCCGTACGCGGTCGAGGTCACGCTCCCTGAGTCGCACCTGGGCCGGGATCACGGCCCCGGCCCGCGTCCGGCCGCGACCGCCGTCCCGGTCCCGGCCGCGACCGGCTTCCGGGAAGGTCAGCACGTGACGTCCTTCCCGGCGAACCGGGCCCAGGCGACCGAGCCGGAGACCGCGATGTAGGCGGCGAAGACCAGCAGGCCCCGGCCCATGTCCCCGAAGGCCACCGGGTCGCGCAGCACCCCGTCGAACCCCGTCCACCAGTGCGTCAGCAGGTAGGGCTGGAGGTCGGCGAGCTGCGGGATGGCGCGGAGGACCTGGGCGGCGATGACCAGCACCACGGTGGCGGCGATGGCGCCGATGGCCACCTCGGTCAGCGTGGAGATCGCCAGCGAGACGGCGGCCAGCGCCGCCATGCCCGCGGTGAGGTACAGCACGACGAGGCCCATCCGCAGCAGGCCGTCGGCGAAGGACACGGTCGCGCCGGACAGCAGGGTGACCGGGCCGACCGGGAACAGCACCAGCCCGATCAGCAGCGCCGACAGCACGACCGTCGAGACGGCGGCCAGGCAGAAGACGACGGCGCCCGCGTACTTGACGGCCAGCAGCCGGAGCCTGCCCGCCGGGGCGACCAGCAGATAGCGCAGCGTGCCCGCGCCCGCCTCCCCGGCGACGGAGTCCCCGGCCACCACGGAGACCGCGACGGGCAGCATGAACTGCACCAGCACCATCAGCGCGGCGAAGGCCAGGAACAGGCCGTTCCCGGTGACCCGGTCCAGGATGGCCAGCTCACCCTCGATCCGTCCGCCGTCGTCCACGCCGGTCATCAACCGCAGCGTCAGGCCGAGCAGCACCGGGACCACGGCGAGGACGGCCAGCACGGCCAGGTTCCGCGGCCTGCGGAAGATCATCCCCAGTTCGGAGCCGAGCAGCCGCAGCCACGCCCGCGTCGCGCCGGCCGCCCGTCCGGCGCCGGTCACCGGGACCGCACCGCTAACCGTCGACATCGAACCCCTCCCCCGTCAGGCCCACGAACACGTCCTCCAGGCTGGGCCGCCGTACGCCCAGCCCCCGTACGGCGACGCCCGCCGCCACCAGGGCCGCGCAGACCCGATCGGGTTCCCCTGCGCCCAGCTCGGCGTCGGCCTCGCCGTCCCCGGGGCGGATCCCGGTCAGCCCGGCGGCGGCCAGCACCTCGACCGCCCGGGCGACGTCGGGGGTCTCCACCCGGATCCGGACCGTCTCCCGCGCCAGGAGATCGGCGATGGTGCCCTGCGCGACCAGCCGTCCGGTCCGCATGACGGCCACGTGGGAGCACATCTGCTCCACCTCCGCCAGCAGGTGGGAGGAGACGAACACGGTCGTCCCCTCGGCGGCGATCTCCCTGACCAGCGCCCGCACCTCGCGCGTGCCCTGCGGGTCCAGGCCGTTGGTCGGCTCGTCCAGGACCAGCAGCTCCCGAGGGCCCAGCAGCGCGGCGGCGATGGCCAGCCGCTGGCGCATGCCCAGCGAGTAGGCCCGGTAGCGTTTGCCGGCCGCGGCGGTCAGGCCCACCCGTTCCAGGGCGTTCCCGATCCGCGCCGCGGCCGTGCGCGGGTCGGCCGACGGGTCGGCGGCGTCGTAACGGCGCAGGTTGGCCTCACCCGTCAGGTACGGGTAGAAGGCGGGCCCTTCGACCACCGCTCCCACCCGCGGCAGCACCGCGGCCATCCCGTCCGGCATCGGCCGGCCGAGCAGCTCCCAGGTTCCGGCCGTCGGCGTGACGAGACCGAGCAGCATGCGGATGGTGGTGGTCTTGCCCGAGCCGTTCGGCCCGAGGAAACCGAAGACCGACCCCCTGGGCACGGCCAGGTCGAGGGCGTCCACGGCCACCTGCCCGCCGCGGAACCGCTTGGTCAGCCCGCGGGTGACGATCGAGCGGTCCTCCGCCGCGGCGGGCTCCGCGCCGCGAGGAGCGCCGGAACGCTCCCCGCGGCGGCCCGCCAGGAGGCCGGTGTCCCCTGGCATGTCGCTCACTTCTGTCCGGCCACCTCGGTCAGCTTCTCCGGGGTGACGGCGCCGACCAGCAGCCGGCCGTCGTCGGTCAGCAGGGCGGAGACCAGCTTGGTCCGGACGACCCGGCCGCTGCCCCACGGGCCGCTGACGGGCCGGGCGGACTTCAGCACGGCGTCGACGACGGCGCCCGCGCCCTGACCGGCGTCCTGCCCGGCGTCCTGCCCGGCGTCCCGCGTGGGGGTCCGGCCGGCCGGCGGTTCCCCGTCCGCCGGCGGGAGCCGCTTCTTGAGGTCCTGCTCGGAGAAGGGCAGCACCGCCACGGCGGTCCAGCCCTCACCGATGACCTTGGCCTCCTGCCGGAGGTCCTCGGCCCGCTCTGCCCGCTCGCCGGCCACGGCGGCGAGGTCGTCGATCCGCTTCTCCTCGACCTTGGCGCCCGGCGGCGGGGTGAAGGCGAAGTTGCCGGGCGCGGGCGGGGTGAAGGCGACGGAGGTGAAGCCCACCTCGAAGGCCGGCTCGGCGGCGCTCCTGGCGTAGACCTGGACGCGCAGCGGGACGAGGGTCTCCCCGTCGAGCGCCAGCCTGACCTCGCGCACCAGGGACGAGGCGTCCTCGGGCGCGAAGGTGAGCTGGTAGGCCGAGCGGTCGGCGACCCGCTCGGTGTTGGTCACGCCGACCACGGTGCCGGGCCTGGACAGCAGGTCGTCGGCGAGCTTCTGCGGGGTGACGGCCGCGGGCACGGCCGTCTCGGAACGCGCGGCCGCGCCGGTGTCGCCGGTGAGCCGGGTGGCCTTGTTGGCGTCGCTCTCCCACAGCCACGCCTGGCCGCCGTTGACGATCAGGTCGGTCTCGCTCATCCGTCCCGGCAGGGCGAACCGCATCCGGTCGGCTCCGCCGTACCAGACCTTCAGCTCGTGGGAGCCGGCGAGCAGGGCGGCGGGTGAGGTGCCGCCGAAACCGGACACGTCCGGCAGGCCCGGCAGGCCGAGGGAGGCCGTCTGCACGAGCGTGCCCGACATGGGCTTCGGGCCGGATCTCCCGGCCTGTACGGCGTCGGCCAGCAACTGACTCGCGGTGCGCTCGGGCAGCACCGGGTCGCCCTGGACCGCGGCGATGACCGGGCCGGCGCCGACGGCCGCGGCGACCACCGCCATCGCGGCGACCGGCACACCCCACCTCACGACCCGACCCCGTGTGGTTCGTTGTGACATATCACTCCTTAACGGTATTGCTTCAGTGCCTGCATCGTCAGCCTGCGCGAACGACCCTGTGCTGAGGCTGAGACAGACTGAGAGGGCTCACAGCGTTCTCAGCCGCCTCTCAGGGCGGTCGGCGGAAAATGGGGCGACCGACAGCGAAGGAGGCGGAATGCGGGTTCTCGTCGTGGAGGACGAACGGCGGATGGCGGCGGCCCTCCAGCGCGGCCTGCAGGCCGAGGGGTTCGCGGTGGACCTCGCGCACGACGGCCACGAGGGCCTGCACCTGGCCAGGCACGGCGACTACGACGTGGTCGTGCTGGACATCATGCTGCCCGGCCTGTCCGGCTACAACGTCTGCAAGGCGCTGCGGGCCGAGGAGAACTGGGTGCCGATCCTGATGCTGTCGGCCAAGGACGGCGAGTACGACATGGCCGACGGCCTCGACCTGGGCGCCGACGACTACCTGACCAAGCCGTTCTCCTACGTCGTGCTGGTGGCCAGGCTGCGGGCGCTGCTGCGGCGCGGCGCGGGCCGCCGCCCCGCGGTGCTGCGGGCGGGCGACCTGTCGCTCGACCCGGCCCGGCGGCGGGTCGCCCGGGACGAGACGCCGGTCGAGCTGACGCCCCGGGAGTTCGCGCTGCTGGAGTACCTCATGCGCCGCCGGGACGAGGTGGTGTCCAAGTCGGAGATCCTGGAGCACGTCTGGGACACCTTCGACACCGACCCCAACGTCGTCGAGGTGTACGTGGGCTACCTCCGCCGCAAGATCGACGTGCCGTTCTCCCGGAACGCGCTGCGGACCGTGCGCGGCGCCGGCTACCGGCTGTCCGGCGATGGCGGCTGACCCGCCCGCACGCGGCCCGGCCCGGCCACCCGGCGGCACGACCGGTCCGGCACGAGCGTCCGGCGCCGTGACCGGCCCGGCGCGACCGTCCGGCACCGTGACCGATCCGGTCCGGCCGCCCGGCGGCACGACCGTCCCCGCCTCCCCGCGCGGGCGGCGCACGGGCTGGTGGCGGCGCAGGAGCCTGCGCTTCCGGCTGACCGCGGTGGCCTCCGCCGTGCTCGCGGTGGCGCTGGCCTCCTCCGCCTACGTGCTGGTGGGCGTGCTCGGCCGGGCCCTGATCACCGGCACCGACGACGCGATCCACCGGCGGGCCAGGGAGGTCGTCTCGCTGGCCGACGCCGGACGGCTGCCGGTCGAGATGACCTCGCCGGACGGCGTCCTGGTGCAGGTGATCGACGCGGCGGGCCGGGTCGCCCACGCCACCCCCGGCACCGACCGGCTCCTGCCGCTGCTGGACGCCGGGGAGCGCGCCGCGGCGGTCGCGCGGGGCCGCGCCGGTTTCGTGGACGGCGGGCCGTACGGGATCCCGCACGTGCTGCGGGTCCTGGTGCTCAGCGCCGACCAGGGGCGGACGGTGATCGCCGCCCGTCCGTTCAGCGAGGTGCAGACCAGCGTCAGCACCGCCGCGCACGTGCTGCTCGTCGGAACCCCGCTGCTTCTGGTGCTGCTCGCCGGGGTGAGCTGGGTGATCATCGGCGGGACGCTGCGGCCCATCACGGCGCTGCGCCGGGGCGCGGAGGAGATCACCGACACCGCCCGCTCCCGGCGGCTGCCGGTGCCGGAGGCCCGCGACGAGGTGCACAGCCTGGCCGTCACCCTCAACGACATGCTGACCCGGCTGGAGAAGGCCGACGCCCGCCAGCGGGCCCTGGTCTCCGACGCCGCGCACGAGCTGCGCAGCCCCCTGGCCAGCATCCGCCTCCAGCTGGAGGTGGCGCTCGGCCATCCCGAGGGGCAGGACTGGCGGGAGACCGCCGAGGGCGTGCTGGAGGACACCATGCGCCTGGCCCGGCTGGCCGAGGACCTCCTCGCGCTGGCCCGGCTGGACGAACGCGGCGGCGCCCTGGCCCGCCGGGAGCCGGTGGAGCTGGACCGGCTGATCCTCCAGACCGTCGAACGGTACGGCGACGCCGTCACGGTCCGGATCGCCCCCGCCCCGGACGGCCGCTCCACGGACCGGATCCGCCGGGACGAGCCCTTCGACGGGCGGCGTGATCCGGACGTCCGTCTCCCCGGCCGGGACCGCCCGGACGGGCGGCCGTCCGATCAGGAGTGCCCGGACGACGCGATCGCGGTGACCGGGGACGCGCTCGACCTGGGACGGGTGCTGGTCAACCTGGTGGACAACGCGCTGCGGCACAACGTCTCGCCGGTCGTGGTCGAGCTGCGCGCAGAAGGGGCCGACGCCGTGCTGACCGTCACCGACGACGGCCCCGGCATCCCCGAGGCCGACCGGGAACGGGTCTTCGACCGCTTCACCCGCCTGGACAGCGCCCGCAGCCGCGACCACGGCGGCGCCGGGCTGGGCCTGGCGATCGTCCGGGAGACCGTGCACGCCCACGGCGGCGCGGTCACCCTGGAGGACGCCGCCCCGGGCCTGCGCGCGGTCGTCCGCCTCCCGCTGTCCTAGCCGCGGACTTTCGTGGCGGAATCCGCTGGGCCTGATCGCCTGTATGAGAAACGCGCTGGTGAGGCGGAAGGCTCACTCGGGACGGGAGTCCGCGGCCAGCGCGGTGACCAGACCGTCGAGCCCGCCGAAGACCCGCGCCAGGCCCAGATGGTCACCGTAGTCGCGGGACTCGACGATGACGCCGTCGCGCACCCGTGACACGAAGACGCATGGCAGCTCGAAAAGACGACCGGCCATCGAGCCGACGTAGCTGAACTCGAAGACGACCACCTCGGGGTCGGCCGTCTCGTGGACATGGCCCACGGGCTCGAACCGGTCGGGCCGCCGTGCCTGGGCCGGCCCCTCGGCGAAGTGCCGGCGCAGTTCGGCGCGGGTGCGCAGCGGCGTGTCGCCCAGCGGCGCGAACGGGTGCCGGACGTCGGTCCGCTCGGCGTACAGGCCGGCCAGATGGTCGAGCTCGGCCTCCCGCTCGCGCTCGGTGAGCCCGCCGGCGATCAGGCGGCTGACTCCCGCGGCGACGGCCTGGACGACCTCTGTCGGTGTGCACGGCTGCGGCATGGGATCCTCCGGAGGTAACCGTAGTCTGGACTTCGGAAACCGTACCGTAGTCCAGACTACGGTTAAAGCCCCGAAATGAGATCAGCGATCACGAGGAGGCCGGATGCGGCAGGACGCGCGGGAGAACCGGGAACGGATCCTGGCCGCGGCGGAGGCGGTGTTCGGGGAACACGGCGCCGCCGGATCGACCGAGGAGGTGGCCCGGCGAGCCGCCGTCAGCATCGCCACGGTCTTCCGCCACTTCCCGACCAAGGAGGAGCTGGTAGAGGCGGCGCTGCTGCGGCATTTCGAGCTGCTCACCGGCCAGGCCCACGCGCTCATCGCCGACGCCGACCCGGCCGTGGCATGGCGCGTCCTCATACGGACGATGATCAAGACTGGTGCCACCAAACTCACCCTCGTCTCCCTGGTGGCCGACCGCGACGAGTTCCCCGCCGGCGCCGTCGCCGCGTCGGACCGGTTGAAGTCCGTGGTCGGCGAGATCCTGCGCCGGGGGCAGGACGCCGGGGCCGTGCGGCCCTCGGTCACGGTCGAGGAGGTCTACCTGCTCATCCGTGGCCTGGCCCAGGCATCGGCGACGACGCGGACCCCGCCCGACACCCTGGACCGCGCCGTCGACGTCGTGCTCGCCGGCCTGGCGGGGCCCGGCCGGCCGGCGCCCGCTCCCGCCTGACCCGCCGTACGCGGGACCGGGAGGAACCCCGCCGCGATCGGGCGGCCCGGGTCCGACCGGCTCCCGGGAACCTCTCCGCCGCACCCCGTGCCGCTCCTGGTCCTCTCCCGGCGCGATCCCCCGGGGCGTTCCGGGGCTCCTCCCCGTGGTGACCCGGACCGTAGAGTCGGGGGTGCGCGCCGTACCCCACCTTTCGCCCCCCGCGCCGACCCGAAGGAGACCCGCGTGAGCCTGCCGGAAAAAGGCCGTGACATCGAGGACGTGCTCGCCGAGATCGGCCGGCTCAGGGAGGACGACCTGCCGGTGCGCGGGGGCCGGGTGACCGCCTACGTCTACGACACCGGCCGGCCGGAGGTGCACGAGGCCGCGGCCCGCGCCTACTTCGAGATGCTGGAGGTCAACACCCTCGACCCGACGGCGTTCCCGAGCGTGGTGGAGATGGAGCGGCAGGTGGTCGGCGCGGTGGCCGGCCTGCTCGGCGGCGGTCACGGCGTCTTCACCAGCGGCGGCACCGAGTCGATCATGCTGGCGGTGAAGGCGGCGCGCGACTCCCGGCCGGTCGCGGGCCGGCCGCGGATGGCGGTGCCGGTCACCGCGCACCCGGCGTTCCACAAGGCCGCGCACTACCTCGGGGTGGCGGTGGACGCCGTGCCGGTGGACCCGGTGACGTTCCGGGCTTCCCCGGCGGCGGTGGAGGCGGCGATCACCCCCGACACGGTGCTGGTGGTCGCCTCGGCGCCGTCCTACCCGCAGGGCGTGGTGGACCCGGTCGCCGAGATCGCCGCGACGGCCGCCGCGCGCGGCGTGCTCTGCCACGTGGACGCCTGCGTCGGCGGGTGGCTGCTGCCGTGGCTGCGCGAGGCCGGGGCGCACGTCCCGCCGTTCGACATGTCGGTGCCGGGGGTCACCTCGCTCTCCTGCGACCTGCACAAGTTCGGTTACGCCCCCAAGGGCGCCTCGGTGGTGCTGTTCGCCGACCCGGCGCTGCGGCGCGCGGCGTACTTCGCGTCGGCGTCCTGGCCCGGTTACACGATCATCAACGCGACCGTGCAGAGCTCGAAGTCCGCCGGCCCGCTGGGCGGGGCCTGGGCCACCCTGCAGGCCCTCGGCCGGGACGGCTACCTGGAGCTGGGCCGGGCGACGCTGGCGGCGGCCCGCAGGCTGCGCGAGGGCGTCGCGGCGATCGACGGCCTGCGGGTGCTCGGCGACCCGGACTCGGCCCTGGTCGCCTTCGGCCCCGAGGACCCGGACGCCCCGGACGGCCCGGACGTGTTCGTGCTGGCCGACGAGGCGAGGAAGCGCGGCTGGTTCCTGCAGCCGCAGCTGTCCTACGCGGGCATCCCGGCCAACCTGCACGTCACGGTCACCGGGGTGACCCTGCGCGGGGTGGACGCGATGCTGGAGGTGATCTCCGAGTGCGCGGCGGCGGCGCGGCGGCGCGGGCCCGTCGAACTGCCGGAGGGCCTGGTGGAGCTGGTGGCCGGGCTCGACCTGGACGCGCTGGACGACGCGGCCTTCGCCGAGCTGGCCGCCGCCGTCGGGGCGGACCTCCGCGGCGGGTCGGGCCGCCCGGAGATGGCGGTGGTCAACGCCGTGCTGGACGCCCTGCCCGCCGACCGGCGCGAGGCGGTGCTCGTCCGGTTCCTGTCGGTCCTCTACTCCTGACGACGGTCCGCCGTACGTCTCCGCTCCCGACGGGCGCGCGGGCCGTACAGCGCGGGCCGTGCGGTGCGGGCCGTACGGCGTGGGCCGTGCGGTGCGGGCCGTACGGCGTGGGTCTCAGGCGCCGGTCCGTTCCCGCAGGGCGGTGACGGCGGACAGGGCTGCGCGGGCGGAGGCCGCGTCGTGGACCCGGAAGACCCGCGCGCCCTGCCAGGCGGAGACGGCGAGGGTGGCGAGGGTGCCGGCGTGGCGCCGCTCGACCGGCAGGCCGCCGAGGGTCTCGCCGACGAAGTCCTTGTTGGAGACGGCGACCAGCACCGGCCAGCCGGTGGCGACCATCTCGTGCAGGCGGCGGCCGACCTCCAGGGAGTGCCAGGTGTTCTTGCCGAAGTCATGGGCCGGGTCGATGAGGATCGACTCCCTGGCGACCCCGGCGGCGACCGCGCGCTCGGCGAGGCCGACGGTGTAGCCGATGACGTCGGCGACCACGTCGTCGTAGGCGACGCGGTGCGGGCGGGTACGGGGGACGGCGCGCCCGGCGTGGGCGCAGACCAGCCCGATGCCGTGTTCGGCGGCGACGCCGGCGAGGTCGGGGTCCACCCCGCCCCAGGTGTCGTTGAGCAGGTCGGCGCCCGCGCGTGCGACGACCGCGCCGACCTCGGCGCGCCAGGTGTCGACGCTGATGATCAGATCGGGGTGGCGCTCGCGGACCGCGGCGACCAGACCGGCCACCCGGCGGATCTCCTCGGCCGGGTCCACCTCGTCCCCGGGACCCGCCTTGACCCCGCCGATGTCCACGATGTCGGCGCCGCCGGCGACGGCGGCGTCCACCGCGTCCAGGGCCGCCGCGAAGCCGTACGTTCTGCCCCTGTCGAAGAACGAGTCGGGGGTGCGGTTGACCACCGCCATGATCGCGAATTCGCCGGGCCGGAACTCACGGCCGCGCAGGCGCAGGGTGTTCATCGGGGCCGAGCCTATCGCCCGGAGCCGGAGAGGCCGGCGCTCCCACCTGCGCCGCCTCTGGGGGATGTCGTACGGAAGACCTCTTCGTCAGGAGACCGGCCCACATCCGGTCACCGGGGTCTTCGTCAGGCGGCCGACCCACCTTCGGCCACCGACAGGAACTCCTGGGCGAGGGCGGGCAGCCGCCGTCGCGCGTGGATGAGGGCGATCACCCGGCGGACCGAGGGGTCGAGGGAGCGGACCCGCAGTCCGGCCCGGAGGGCCTGGTCGGCCATCCCCCGGTACCACAGCAGCGAGGCCGCGCCTGAGCGGACCGTGTTCAGCCAGTTGCCGCGCTCGTCGAGCTGTACGGCGGGCACGGGGGCGACGCCGTACTTGGCGAAGAGCGCGTCGAACTCCCTGCGCCGGGCGCTGCCGGGCACCGGCAGGACCAGCCGCATGCCGTTGAGCCGGTTCATCGGCACCGGGTCGGGCAGCTCGACGCCGGGCGGGGAGATCAGCACGATCTCCTGGCGCTCCAGCGGGTGGCTGACCAGGTCGGCGGGGACGGGCAGGTCGGTCAGGCCGAGGTCGGCCCGCTGGTCCCGGACGGCGTTGACCACGCCGTCGCGCCCGTCGCAGCGGACGATGTGCACCCGTACCCCGGGACGCTCGGCGGTGTAGGCGGGCAGGAGGCGGCCGGCCAGCCCCGGCTCCAGGCTGGGGGTGGAGGCGATGCGCAGTTCGGTGTCGGACGTTTGGCCATGGGCGGACAACTCCTCGATCTCGCGGACGGCGTCGAGTGCCTCCCGGGCGAGCTTGACCACCCGGCGGCCCTGCGCCGTGACGACCACGCCCCGCCCCGAGCGGGCGAACAACGTCATTCCGAGTTCTCGTTCCAGATCCCTGATCGCCCGCGACAGGGCGGGCTGCGCGATGTACAGCGACTTGGCCGCGTCGGTCATGGTGCGATGCTCCGCTGTCGCGACCACGTAGCGGAGCTGCTGCAGATTCATGCCTTGAAGCTAGGACACGCGAACCCGCTCAGTCCGGTACATCACTGAGATCACCTCGGATGATTCCGGAATGTAATTGATTGCGGCTACATCCGTGACGGATGATAAATCAGTATGCTTACGCCCCAAATTCCAGAATGATCCCGATCTACGGGTCACAGGGGACAGATGGTTTACGGGGAGACAGCGTGACAGGCAACGGGCAATTCCCTCCGCCGCCGCCTCAGCCACAGGGACATCCGCACCCGCCACCGCAGGCCTGGGCCTCCACCCCTCCCCCGGGGTCGCCCCAGGCCCCGCCGCCGGGGTACCCGCCCCAGGGCCCTCCACCGCAGGGACCGCCTCCGGGGCCTCCGCCGGGGCAGGCCGGACCCGGGGGTTACGGCCATCCGTACGGGGGTCCGGATGTGCCCGTTTCCCCGCCGCAGCAGGGGCGCCCGCCCCAGCCGTTCCCCCCGCGGCCGACCGCCCCGGGGCACTTCCCGTCGCCGGAGCACCCGGGAGCGGGGCGCTCGGGTCCGGGGCACCCGGGTACGACCCACCCTCCTCAGGGCCGGCCGCCGCAGGGACATCCGGCACATGGACACCCGGCGCAGGGACGTCCTCCGCGGACGCCTCCGGCGCCGGGGTACCCGCCCCGGCCGGTCCAGGGGCCTCCGCCGCAGTCGTTCCTCCCGACGGCTCCGCAGTCGTACCCTCCGGCCGCCCCGCAGTCGTCCCCTCAGCCGTTCCCGCAACCGGTTCCACCGCAGGGACCGCCACAGGGACCACCCCGGGGACAGCCGCAGGGGCCGCCGCCGTACGGCATGCCGCCCGCGCCGCCCATGCCGCCGCCCGCCCCCCTCCAGGGCCCCTCGCCCTACCCCCAGTGGCAGCCGCCGCGCCGCCGTTCCAACGCCGGCGCGGTCATCGGCGGGCTCTTCGGGGCGATCGCGGTCGCGTTCGTCGGGCTCATCGTGGTCGGCGCGGTCATCCGTGGCGGCCACCGCTCCGACCCGATCTCGCCGGTCGCCCTCCCCACCTTCACCCCGTACGAGGCGCGGACGAGCGAGCCGGCCGACCCGACGCCCACGGAGACGGACTCACCCGAGCCCACCACGGGCAGCACGGGCGCCGCCGACACCTCCGGCGACTCCCAGGCCTCCGAGAACACGACGGACACGACGGACGCCCAGCCCCGGAGGGTGCTGAACACCAGTCTCAAGAACAACACCCTCTACCGCGCCGGGGGCCTGCCCCGGGTCTCCTGCCCCGCCGGGTCGGCGAACCTCTATGACAACGCCCAGCTCAAGTCAGTGATCATGAAGACGTCCCGGTGTCTGGACAAGGGCTGGTCGCAGATCCTGCGGCAGCAGGGCATCGAATGGCGGAGGCCGGGTTACGCCCTCACCTCCACCAGGGGGCGCGGCGCGTGCGGGGACTTCCCCTCGGCCGGCAGCATCGTGCCGTACTACTGCCCCCGCAACGAGACGATCTACGCCTCGACCTCCGCCATGGTGCGGGGCTCGGGCCGTTCCCTGGGGTACGGCCAGCTCACGAACTGGCACGGCGGGATCGTCAGCATGATGGCCCACGAGTACGGCCACCACGTCCAGCAGCTCTCGGGCCTGTCGAACACCTGGTGGCAGCAGAGCCTGCGTTCCAGCAGCAGGAGCGGCAGGCTGGCTCTGAGCCGCAGGTTCGAGCTGCAGGCCACCTGCTTCGGCGCGATGTTCATGCGCTCGGTCTCGGCGACCTATCCGGTCACCCCCGCCCGGCGCAACACCCTCTACTACTTCTACTCCCGCGTGGGCGACTGGGCGGGCGCCCCCCGCGACCACGGCTCCCCCGCCAACAACAACCGCTGGTTCCGCCAGGGCTACGAGAAGAACAAGACCTTCCAGTGCAACACCTGGCTGGCTCCGGCGTCCACGACGTCCTGACCGTCGCCATGCCTTCGGCCTCCGTTAACCGCTACTTGATCATGTGTCTGTCATGTACCGGTATGGGAGCTAGAATCCTGGCAAATTTCGTGTAAGCAGGGAATCTTGGCTGTTTTGCCAGACGGGCCGGGATGAACCATAGGAAGCGGTGTGACGATGCACCTTGGGCAGGACTCGGGGGACGGCGCAGCCGAGGGCGGGCAACGACGCACCCGGCAGCGTGACGCGGCCCCCGGAACACCCGCAGAAACCCCCGGAACATCCCCAGGCCCGCACGATCCCTCCGGCGCGCCGGGCGCGCACGGAGCATCGGCCGCGCACGGAGCATCGGCCGCGCACGGAGCATCGGCCGCGCACGGAGCATCGGCCGCGCACGGAGCATCGGCCGCGCACGGAGCACCGGGCTCCGGCCCGCACGGCACGCCGGCCGCGCCTCCGGACGGCCCCGCCGATCCGGAGAAGACCCGGGCCTTCCGGAAGGTCCGGAACGGCACGGCCCCGCAGGGCGGAGCGGTCCCGCCGGGCCCGCTGAACGGCGGCCCGGGAGGCTCCGGAGCACCGGGCGTCCCGGGGCAGCCGCCCGGCCCCCAGGACAAGCTCGTCGCCGGAACGCCCTCGCCGCAGGCCGCCCCCGCCGGACCGGCCGCGGGGCAGCCCGCGGTGACGGCCTCGGCGGGAGGTCCCTCCTCCGCGCCCGGATCGGGATCCTCCCCCTCGTCCGGCTCAGGGCCCTCTCCCGCGTCCGGCTCGGGCCCGGCCGCCCCCGAGGCCCCCGGCGGAGCCTCCGGGAAGCGGACCCCCGGGACGGCCGGCTCCGGGAAGGCGGCCCCCGGGAAACGGATGCGGTTCGCCAGGCCGCTGACGGCCGCCTCGATCGTCGGCTGGACCGCGCTGTCGGCGATCCTCCCGGGCGCGGCGCACCTGCGCTCCGGACGGCGCCGCATCGGGTACATCCTGCTCGGCGTCTTCGCCGCGCTGCTGGTGGCGGCGCTGGTCACCGGGCTCACCCTGTCGAACAACGTCGGTTTCTTCACCCGGGACAGCACGCTGGCGGGTCTGGTGGCCCTGACCGGGGTGGGCGCGCTCGCCTGGTTCCTGCTGGTGCTCTTCTCCTACATCACCCTCGGCCCGAACCGGCTGAAGGGCCGGGACCAGATCGTCTCCGGCGTCGCGGCCGGAGTGCTGTGCGTGTCGGTGATGGCGCCGTTCGGATACGCCGCGAGCAGCGTGCTGGCCGTCAAGGACACGGCCAACGCCATCTTCCAGAGCCAGGAGACGGCGAACCCGACGGCCGCGCCGATCAAGGAGGAGGATCCCTGGGCCGGCCACTCCCGGGTGAACTTCCTGCTCGTCGGCGGTGACGCCGCGGGCAACCGCACCGGCGTACGGACCGACAGCATGACCGTGGCCAGCATCGACGTCGCGAGCGGCAACACGGTGCTGTTCAGCCTCCCGCGCAACCTGCAGCACGTCCGCTTCCGGCCCGGCACCCCGCTGGCCAAGCGGTTCCCCAACGGCTACATGGCCGAGCTGCCCAACGGCGGCCTGCTCAACGAGATCTGGCAGTACGCCGAGGACAACCCCGACCTCGTGCACGGCAAGGACGGGCAGCGCGGCCCCAAGGCCCTGATGGAGACCATCGGCTACACGCTCAACCTGAAGATCGACTACTACGCCCTGATCAACATGTACGGCTTCGCCCACCTCGTGGACGCCATCGGCGGCCTGAAGATCCGGGTGGACCACGACATCCGCTGGGGCGGCCACTTCGGCACGGCCGGCACGATCAAGGCGGGTCACCGGACGCTCTCCGGCGAGGAGGCCCTCTGGTACGGGCGCTCCCGGGTGGACAGCGACGACTTCTCCCGGATGAGCCGGCAGCGGTGCGTCATCGGCGCCTTCGCCCAGCAGGCCACGCCGCAGGTCGTGCTGACCAACTTCATCAAGATCGCACAGGCCGCCAAGAAGCTCGCCACCACGAACATCCCCCGCGAGCTGCTCGACCCGCTGACCGAACTGGCCCTGAAGGTGAAGGGCGCGAAGATCACCAGTCTCCAGTTCGTGCCGCCGGAGTTCTACAGCGGCGCGCCCGACTGGGCGAAGATCCGCACCGCGACCGCGCGGGCGCTGCGCCAGTCGGTCCGGCCCGCCCGCGGCGCCCAGGCCGCGGGCGCCACCGCCTCTCCGGCCGACGGGACGTCCTCGGCCGGAGTGGGCGGGACCACCCCGGAGCCCGGGGTGAGCGGCACCACGCCCACGCCCACGCCGTCCAGGTCGGGGGTGGGTGCCAGGCCGAGCCAGACCCCCACCCGGAACGGCAGCGCCTCGGCGCAGTCCCTGTCGGAGACCTGCGGGCTCTGACGCCCGGCGGAACCCGCCGCCGCCGGTCCTGTCCCGTGGCCCGGCCCCCTCCCGGGGGCCGGGCCACGGCCTTTCCCACCCGGTCCCCACCGGCCGCACGCCACCGCACCGCCGTACGACCGCCGTACGCCCCTCGCACGCATCGCCGTACGACCGCGGCGCGCGGGACGATGGGAAGGACCGGCGGCCGGTCAGGCCGCCGCCGCCCGCCGGGGCAGCAGCGCGAAGGCGCCGAGGTAGAGCAGCCCCGCCACGATCAGCAGGCCCCGGTAGCCGACGACCAGCGCCAGGTATTCCAGGCAGCCGCCGGCCATCGCGCCCAGCAGGTTCGCGCCGAAGGCGGTCGTGCCGTCGTGCGAGCCGGCGAACCGCTTGGCGAAGACCACGTTGGCCGCGAAGATCGGCAGGAACGCCACGATCACGGCGGTCACCGCCCGCAGCGGCAGCGGCAGTCCCAGCAGCCAGGAGTCGGGCACCAGCCAGGCCAGGACCAGCCCGGCGAGGAGAACGCCGTACATGACGGGCAGCGGCGGGACCGGGAAGCGGCGCGTCACCTCCACGGCGGCGAGCACCGCGACCAGCACCCCGGCGAACACCACCGCGTTGACCACCCAGGTCGTGCCGAACAGCAGCGCGAACCCGGTGACGCTCTTGGTCTCCAGCAGCATGAACGCCACGCCCAGCAGGAACAGGTCGGCGTACGGGCGCATCCTGCGGTACGGCCCGGCGACCGCCCGGACGGCGAGCAGGCTCACGAGCAGGATCAGGAGCAGGGTGACGACGTAGATCTGCGGGATCGTGCGGTCCTTGAGGTACAGGAAGGGCCGGTCGTCGTCGCTCGGCGGCGGGGTCCCGGCGGCGGCGCCCGTCCACCGGGCGCCGCAGGCCTGGTCGGCGGCGGTGAGCCCGGCGGTGATCACGGCCTGCTGCCCGGCCTGGCTGACCACGTCCACGCAGGGCTCATGGCCGAAGGCGGCCTGCGCGGTGGCGGCGAGCCGGTCGACCAGCCAGCCCTCGCGGTAGTAGTTGTACATCGAGAAGGTGCCGCCGGGCTTGAGATGGTCCCTGGCGGCCTCCATGGCCTGCCGGGTGAACAGGTAGCTCTCCAGCCGCAGCGAGCTGGCGCCGGAGACCAGGGTCAGCGAGTCGGGCAGGGCGAACAGGATCAGGTCGTACTTTTTCCCGGTGCGCTCCAGGTGGGCGCGGCCGTCGGTGATGACGGTGGTGACCCGGGGGTCGGCGTAGGGCCGGTCGGGGTGGTAGGTCGCGCCGAGCTCGCGGAGTTTGGGGTCGATCTCCACGGCGTCCACGTGTTTCGCGCCCTTGGCCAGCGCGATCGCCACGTCGGTGCCGCTGCCCGCGCCGACGATCAGCACGTCGTCGAGCCGGTGGGCGGCCGACCTCTCGTACGGCAGGGCGTACTGCCGCTCCCACGACAGCCGCTCGCGCGCCGGGATGGCCTGCTGGTGCGGGATGCCGTTGACCTGGATGTCCATCACGGGGACGCCCTGCCACCGGAAGCGGTCGTAGGTCACCTTGTAGTACGGCGACCACAGCGCCCCGGCGGTGAGCGTCTCGACGGCGAGCGCGCCGACGACGACCAGCGACGGCACGAGCACCGCGACCCTGCCGCCGAGCCCGCGCGGCCACAGCAACGCGACGTAGGCGGCCGCGGCGATCACCCCCCACACCACCGGCGGGGCGCCGAGGAACGACAGCGCGGTGAACAGGGCGATGCCGGTGAGGCTGCCGACCAGGTCGTAGCGGTACGCCTCCAGCCGGTCCAGCTCGGGGAAGCAGCGGCCGACCAGCTCGGCCGGGCCCATCAGCACGACCGCGGCCGCGACGAAGATCAGCGGCAGGATCAGCCACGGGGGCGGGCCGGTGGTGTTCAGGCTGGTCCAGTACAGGACGCCCTCGGTGTCGCGGTCCACCGTGACCGGGAACCGCAGGATCACCAGCACCAGTACGGCCAGCGCGATCGCCGAGTAGTACGGCGGGCGGGTCGTGCGCCCCACCCGCAGGAAACCCAGCCCGATTCCAAGGAAGGACCCCAGAAGGACAAAATTCGTGAAATAACTCAAATGCACGATATTCGAGCCGGTCCACCGGATCAGCGCCAGCTCCAGGAAAAGCATGAACGCGCTGGCCGCGACCAGCCTGGGCCGGGTGGCGAGCCAGTGCCGGGGAAAGGCGTCGGAATGCGGTGATGGCGTGGTCTCCGCCGCTGTGGTCATGCCGGACAACCTAGTGACCGCCGTGCTCCCGCGGAAGGAAAACTGCTCCGGCGATTTGCCGGTGTAAACGGGAGAAGATGCCGGTCGGGGTTGTTATGAAAGGCTGGACGCGCCCGGCGGAAATGGAGGAATGTGGGATGGCCCATTCCTTCGGCTCCCCGGTGGTGCGTCATGCGCGTCCTCATCCAGCTCCGCCCCTCCCCCGACGTCGTCGCGGCCGTGGCCGACCCCGGCGCGACCGCGACCACGGCCGACGTCGCCGACGGCCTGCCCGGCGTCGCGCTGGACCACTCCTTCACCCCGGTCGCCGTCCCGCGCCCCGTTCCGGCGACCGGCGGCGACCCGCTGTCGCTGAACCAGGCGCTGACCTTCTCGCTCGCCGCCGAGGACGCCACCGTGATGGTCCGCGGCGAGATCTCCGACGACGAGCTGTCCACCCGCATGACGCTGCTGCCCGCGCTGCACCGCGACGTCGTGGCGGTCTTCGCCGACCCCGTCATCGAGCCCAACCCCACCTGCGGCGGCGACGGCCCGGTGGGCGACTGGCACGACGTGGAGCGGTTGCTGGACGTCGCCGGGCTGGGCGCCGAGGGCATGGACGGCTCCGGCGTCGCCCTCGCCGTACTGGACACCGGCGTCAACACCGCCCACGTCACCCGCCGCCTCGGCCGCGACCTCACCCTGGACGCCGCGCGGAGCTGGAACCCCGACGGGGTGGACGGCACGCCGGGAGGGTTCCCCGTCGACCACGGCTCGATGTGCGCGTTCGACGCGCTGATCGCCGCGCCGCGCGCCACCCTGCTCGACCTGCCCGTGCTGCTGTCGCGAAGGCCGGGCGGCTCGGCCATGGACGGCATGCTGTCGGACGCGGTGGCCGCCTTCGCCCACCTGCGCACCGTCCTTGCGGCGCAGCCCGCCGAGTCGCGGGCCCTGGTGATCACCAACAGCTGGGGGTCGTTCTCACCGCGCTGGGACTTCCCCGTCGGCCACCCCGGCAACTACTCCGACAACCCCGCCCACCCCTTCAACCTCATCGTCTCCAGCCTGGAGCAGGCCGGGGCCGACGTGCTGTTCGCCGCGGGCAACTGCGGGCGCGAGTGCCGCGACAGCCGGTGCGCCTACCCGGACCGGCCGATCACGGGCGCCAACTCCCACCCGGGTGTGCTGTCCATCGGCGGGGTGGACACCGCCGGGGAACGGGTCGGCTACTCCTCCCAGGGCCCCGGCCGGCTCGCCTCCCGCAAGCCCGACATCTGCTCCTACACCCACTTCTCCGGCTCTGGGGCCTTCGGCGACCGCGAACCCGACTCCGGCACCTCGGCCGCCTGCCCGGTCGCCGCCGGGGTGGTCGCGGCCGTGCGCACGGTGTGGCCGGCCTCCCGGCTCGCCCCGGCGCAGCTGCGCACCCTGCTGCGCCGTACCGCGGACGACCGCAGCGACGTCGGGTTCGACTTCGACTACGGCTACGGCGTCATCGACACCGCGGGAGTGGCCGCCTCGCTGCGGCGCAGGGCCGCGCGCGTGGCGTGAGGACCGCGCGCATGGCGTGAGCCGTTCATGGCGTGAGCCGTGCGCACGGCCGGGGACGGCTCCAGGGCTCAGACGAGCGTGCGCTTGCCGTACACGTTGGCCAGGCGCCCGCCCGTCACGCCCGAGGCGAAGCCGAAGCACAGCCGGACGTCCCCCGGGCCGGGGACGTGGATCGCCATGCCCTCCGGCTCGCGGAAGTCGACGTCGGCGCCGTCGGTGACGAACCGCCGCTCGACGACGTTCCCGGTCCGCCAGTCGACGCACGTCAGATGGGTGTTGCCCGGCGCGCCGCCGGAGGTGCCCTCCAGCAGGTACAGGTATGAGCCGTAGGTGGCGAACCCCTGGAAGGAGAAGCCGAGGGCCGGCTGGGCGGCCACGGCGAGCGGTTCGTAGCGGTGGCGCCGGACGTCCGCCAGGTCGTACAGCGCGTAGCGGAACGTGCCGTCGAGGCGGTGCCGCACGACGAGACGGCGGTGGACGGGGTCGGTCCCGCAGGTCGTGCGGTCCGCCCCGGGCACGGGGACGTGCCGCGCGAGCTCGGGCGAGTCCCGGGTGAGCACCGCCCCGTCGGCGAACCGGAACCGGCAGAGCCGGGACCCCCAGCCGCTGACCCCGTCGTCGCTGACCGCGTCGGTCTCGGTCCACAGGAAGGCGCCGCCCCCGACGGGTTCCACGCCGATCTGCACGCCGTGCCCGAAGCCGAGCAGGTACATGTGGCCGGTCTCGCGGCCGGCGCGGTCGAGGCGGGTGAGGCACAGGTCGCCGTTCAGGGCACGGGCGGAGCCGCTGACCGGTTCGGCCTCGCCGGGCAGCCGTCGGCCGCCCTGGACGAGCTGCACGACGTAGAGGTGTCCGTTGACGTCGTCGAAGGCGAACGACTGCATGACGGTCGCGTCGTGCAGGGGCACGGGACCGAGCAGCCTCTCCCCCGGCGCGGCGCAGTCGAAGCGGGGGCTCGGCGGCAGGGCGGCCGGGGCGGAACGCGGCGCGGTGGCGGTGGCGGTGGCGGTGGCCGCCGCGGCGGCGCCGGTTCCGAGGAGGGCGGCGCCCACCGCGGCGCCGGTGGTCAGGAAGGAACGTCGGGTCTGCATGGGGGGTGATTCCTTTCGTCACTTCGTCACTGGAATCGTTTGACGACTCCGTCGGCGAGGGCGTCGGCCGCGGCGGCGAGGTGCGCCCCCGCGGTGTCGAGCCGGTTGAGCAGGAGCAGGGAGATCAGGGCGGTCTGTACGGGCTGTACGTTTTGAGTGGGCTGGAGGGACTGGGCGGTCTGGACGGGCTCGGTGCTCTGAGAGGGCTGGACGGACCGGGCGGGCCGGGCGGGCTCGGGACGGACGAGCAGGGTCGCGACGGCCCGCTGGTAGGCGGGGCGGACGCCGACCTTCTTCGCGCGCAGTGCCGCGTCGGCCGCGGCGCGCGGCCGGTCGGCGAGGAGCCCCACCGCGGCGGTGAGCCGGTCGACGCCGTCGGCGAGGGCCGCCAGCACGGGCTCGTGCAGCGGGTCGGGCGGGGCCTCGTAGAGGTCGGCCTCCCGGACGAAGTCGCGCAGGGCGTCGAGGACGTCGTCGACGCTGCGGGACAGCCGGAACAGGTCCTCGCGGTCGACGGGGGAGGTGACGCTGCGGCGCAGCCGGGTGACGAGCCTGGCCCGCCCGGCGTCGCCCTCGTGCTCGACGAGGGCCATGCGGCGGCGTGCCTCACCCGGGCGCAGCTCGCCTCCGGCGGCGGCGCGGGCGAGCGCCACCCCGCGGGCGGCGGCCTGCAACTGGGCGACCACGAGGTCGGCGAGCGTCCGGTCGGTGCGACCGGACAGGTCGCGCAGGACGCGGCGCATCCGGCCGGGCCTCACCGCAGCGCCCCGAGTACGGCGCCGCCGAGGGCGGCGAGCCCGTAGGCGAGCGGGAGGGTGAACAGCCAGGCGCGGCCCAGTGCCAGGACGCCGCGCCATCGCACGCGCCGCGTGCCTCCGGCGAGGCCCGTGCCGATGAGGGCTCCGGCGAGGGACTGGGTCATGCTCACCGGCGCGCCGAGCGCCGCGGTGCCGAGCACGACGCCCGCGCCGGTGAGCTCCGTGGCGACGAGCGCGTCGGTGCGGGCGGGGGTGAGCGTGCCGCCGAGCCCGGACGCGAGCCGCGGGATCCCGGCGAGCCCGCCGGCGAGGAAGCACACCGCGAGCAGCGGCAGCACCGGCGCGAGACCGGCCGCGTCCGGGGACGCGCCGCCGTGGACGGCGAGGTAGACGGCGAGGATCTTCTGGCCGTCGTTGGCGCCGTAGGCGAGGCAGCCCGCACCGAAGGCCGCGGTGTGCAGCCACCGCAGCCGGGTGCCCGCCGCGCCGACGTGCGGCAGGGAGCGCACCAGGCGGCAGGCGGGACCGGCGATGAGCGCCCCGGCCAGCGGGGCGGCCGCCGCGGCCGCGAGCACGGAGGCGACGACGGTCCAGGAGACGTCACCGCCTCCTCCCGTGCCGGCGCCGGCGATCCCGCCGACGAGGGCGAGGGTGAGGCTGGTCGGCAGGCCGCGCCAGCCGAGCCCGGCGGTGACGGCGACCGCGGTCACGAGCCCGACGAGCAGCCCGGTGTGCCCGTCCCCGCCGGGGTAGGTGACGAGCCCGCCGTCGAGGGTGGCGGCGACGGCCGTACCGACGATCAGGGGTGAGGCGGCGACGGCCGCCGCGAGCAGTGCCAGCGCGGCGAGCGGCGGCAGTCCGCGGACCCGCGAGCCCAGCCCGACCTGGGTTCCGGCGTCGTTGAAGCCGGTGAACACGGCGAAGATCGACGCCACCACCATCTCCACCGTAGGCGCCTTCTTCCCATTCAATGATGTTCTGTGGACCGGTAGTTAACATCACTTTGAGTGTTCTTATCAAGGGAAAAGTGATAATTGATGGAGACTTCCCTGGTCATCGCGGATGCGGTGAGTGTGGAGCCGTAGGAGACGCTTGGCCGCTCCTCTCAAACGGTGTTAAATTCACACCGATCCATGACTCTTCTCCTCAAGCCGGGAGCCGGACTCTTCATGCGCACAGACCATCCAGCAGAGGTGGGGGCGGGTGCCGATGCCGGCACCCGGGCCGGGGACCGGCGGAGGCCGGTGGCCCCGGGGGCCTCAGGGGCCCCGGGGGCGACGCCGCGGATCCCACACGGAGACGATTCGGCCGCGCCGCTGGCGTACGGCGTGCCGGCTTCCGAAGGATGACCTTCATGACGACACCCAAGTCCTCCGAGCGCAACCGGCCCGCCCAGCGGCAGGCCGAGATAGCCGAGCACGTCCTGCAGCACGGCTCGGTCTCGGCCAACGACCTCTCCGAGCTGTTCGGCGTCAGCCTCATGACCATCCACCGGGATCTCGACGAGCTCGAACGGCAGGGCGTCGTCCACAAGTTCCGCGGTGGGGTGAGCGCCCAGCCCTCCAGCGTCTTCGAGAGCAACGTGACCTACCGGCTGCGCACCGCCCGGGAGGAGAAGGCGGCCCTGGCCCGCCGTGCCCGCGAGCTCATAGAGCCGGGCATGGCCGTCATGCTCGACGACTCGACGACCACGCTGGAGCTCGCGCGCCTGCTGGAGGACGCCGCCCCGCTGACCGTCGTCACCAACTTCCTGGAGACCATCAAGCTGGTCACCGGCATGCGCGGCATCCGGCTGATCGCCCTGGGCGGCGAGTACTACCCGACGCACGACTCCTTCCTCGGCGTGCCGTGCATCGAGGCGATCGAGTCGCTGCACGTCGACATGTTCTTCGCGTCGGTCTCCGCGGTGTCGAACAACTACGTCTACCACCAGGAGCAGGAGATCGTCCTGGTGAAGCGGGCGATGATCCGCGCGGCCAGGAAGTCGGTGCTCGCGGTCGACCACAGCAAGCTCGGCCGGGTCGCCCTGCACCGGCTCGTCTCGCTGTCCGACTTCGACCTGGTGCTCACCGACTCGCGGGCCCCCGAGGACGCGCTGCTGGAGATGCGGGAGAACGGCATCCGTTACGAAGTCGTCTGATCCGGCCGTCCGGTCCCGCTCCCACGAGGGTGCCGTCCCCACGAAGGCATGCCCTGACGAAGGCGCGCCCTCACGAAGGCGCCGGACGGCGGAAGACGCCGGAAAACCAATGGAAAGGGAATCCCCCCGTGAAGGTCCTCATCCCCGTCGGCCGCCTCGCCGCCGACGGTCCGCTCCCCGGAGCGGCGCACGCGTGGCCGGGCACCGGTCTCCGTGCCGCCGCGAAGACCCCGGAAAGCGCCCCGGCCACGCTGGCCGCCCTGGCCGCCCTGGCCGCTCCGGCCGTGGAAACCCGGTGAGCGGCTTCGCGTCGCTGCTGCCCATCGCGGAGAAGGCCGTGGCGCTGGCCGCGGACATGATCCGCGGGCGCCGGCCGGGCGTGCTCACCGCCAAGGGCGACCGGGACATGGCCTCGGAGGTCGACTTCGCGGTGGAGCGCGCCGTCCGCGACCTGCTCCGCCAGGAGACCCCCGCGATCGGCTTCCTCGGCGAGGAGGAGGGCTCCACCGGCAGCGACGAGCTGACCTGGGTGCTCGACCCGATCGACGGGACGGTCAACTTCGTGCACGGGCTGCCGCTGGTCGCGGTGTCCCTCGGGCTGGTGTACCGGAGGCGGCCGGTGCTCGGCGTGGTCGACCTGCCGCTGCTGGGCGACCGCTACACCGCCGTCCAGGGTTCCGGCGCGTACGCCGGCGGCAGGCCCATGCGGGTGAGCCGGCCGTCGCGGCTCGCCGACGCGGTCGTGGCCGTGGGCGACTACGCGGTCGGCGAGGACGCGGCGGAACGCAACGTGGAGCGCCTCGCGGCCACCGCCGAGCTGGCGGCGCGCGCCCAGCGGGTGCGGATGCTGGGCACCGCCGCGGTGGACCTCGCCTGGGTGGCGCAGGGCCGGCTGGACGGCCTCGTCATGTTCTCCAACAACCCGTGGGACACGGCCGCCGGCGTCGTGCTCGTGCGTGAGGCGGGCGGCCGGGTCGTCGACCGCGGCGGCGCCGAGCACCTGCTCGACTCGGAGGTGACCGTGGCGGGCTCCGGCCCGGTCCTCGACGAACTCGCCGCGCTCACGCGACCTCGCCCCTAACACCGGGCGACGGCCTTCTTAACGTTCGTCGTAACAAAATCATCTCGTCCAGGTCGGCGCACCCTTCTCCTCGGTGCGCCGACCTGGCCATTTATGCGATTATTTACCGCTTTTGTCCGACTGCGACAGGGGCGAACACGAGGTCCGCGCCTCTTGCCCGCCATGTGACCATCGTGTTAACTACCTCCGTGAACACAACGCTCTTGAGTGTTAAGAGTGGCATGTTCCCGTGACGACTCCCGCCCCCAAGGAGAACCCGTGTTCCTCACGATCGCGCATCGTGGCGACCCCCTCGTCCACCGCGAGAACACCATCCCGTCGTTGCGCTCGGCCGTCGACAAGGGTGCCAACACCCTGGAGTTCGACCTGCGCCTCACCAGGGACGGGCGCATCGTGCTCCTCCACGACGGAGGTCTCGGACGGATGTGGGGACGTGACGCCGACATCGCCGACCTCACCTTCGAGGAGGTGCGCGCGCTGGACGGCGAGTACGAGGTCCCCGCCTTCGAGGAGGTCCTCGACGCGTTCGGCGACACGACGTTCCTCGTCGACCTCAAGACCGACGACGTGATCGCCCCGGCGGTGGCCGCGCTGCGCCGCCACGGCGACGCCTTCGAGCGCTCCATCTTCGTGGCCGCCCGCCGCGGCGGCCGCGAGGCGCTGATCGGGCTGCGCGCCGAAGCGCCCGACGCCGTCATCGGCCTGGACTGGACCGAGGAGCGCCCCCCGCCCGCGGAGCTGCTCGACGCCATGCGCCCGCAGTACTTCGGGCCGCGCTGGAAGGTCGCCGACGCGGCCGGCGTGCCCGCCATGCGCGAGCGCGGCTACCGCGTCTGGGTCGGCCCCCTCGACAACGAGACCGAGGTCATCGCCGCGCTGGAGTACGGCGTCGACGGGATCGTCGCCGACGACATCTCCTCGCTGCTGCGCCTGCGTGCGGACGCCGGGACCTCCTGATGCCGGCCGCGCTGACCAAGGCCGGGACCGAGGACCCCGCCCCGCCCGCGGCGGCGCGCGAGCCCGCCCCCGGAGCCGGGGGGAACCGCCGGCGGCTGCGCCGCGAGTACCTGCTGTTCCTCGCGCTCATCGCGCCGAACTTCCTGTTCATCGCGGTGTTCTCGTACTGGCCGGTGATCTACAACGCCTACCTGAGCCTCACCGACTGGAACATGATCGCGCCGATCAAGAACTTCGTCGGCTTCGACAACTACGTCGACATGTTCACCGGCCTCGGGTTCGGCGACGTGATGCTGACCACCGTGTACTTCACCGTCGGCGTCGTGGGCGGCAGCATGGCGCTCGGCCTGGCCATCGCGCTGCTGCTCAACCAGAAGCTCAGGGGCCGCGACTTCGTCCGGACCATGACGTTCGCCCCGCACGTGCTCTCGGGCGCGGCGGTGGGCCTGGCGTGGACGTTCATCTTCGATCCCAACTACGGCCTGTCGCGGGCGTTCTTCTCCGCCTTCGGCGCCTCGTCGCCCTCGTGGCTCACCGACTCGGACTGGGCGCTGCCGGCGGTCATGATCGTCTACCTGTGGAAGACCACCGGCTTCGCGGCGATCGTCTACCTCGCCGGGCTGCAGAACCTCCCCAAGGAGGTCTACGAGTCGGCCTCCCTCGACGGCGCCGGCGCCTGGACGACCTTCCGGAGGTTCACCCTGCCGCTGCTGTCGCCGGTGACGTTCTTCCTCGTCGTCACCTCGACCATCAGCTCGTTCCAGGCGTTCGACGTCATCGCGCTGATGACCAACGG
Source organism: Streptosporangium sp. NPDC004379 (assembly GCF_042873875.1). Lineage (NCBI taxonomy): Bacteria > Bacillati > Actinomycetota > Actinomycetes > Streptosporangiales > Streptosporangiaceae > Streptosporangium > Streptosporangium sp. NPDC004379. Next base: position 203,777 of record NZ_JBIAMC010000008.1, on the reverse strand, counting down.
CGGCCCCGGCAGCGCCACCACCATCCTGTCGTGGTTCGTCTACGACTCGGGGTTCCGCAGCTTCCAGGCCGGGCCCGCCGGGGCGAGCGCGATCATCATGTTCGTCATCCTCCTCGCGATCACGCTCGTGCAGACGCGTTACCTGGAGCGGAAGGTGCACTACAAGTGAGACTCGCCCGCACCGCCCAGTACGGCCTGCTCGTCGTCGTCGGCGTGATCATGGTCGGCCCGCTGTACTGGCTGCTGTCGTCCTCGCTGAAGGACCCGTCGCAGATCTACACCTGGCCGCCCGCGTGGCTGCCCACCGACCTGCGGTTCGCCAACTACGTCGACGCGTGGAACAGCGCCCCGTTCGCCGACTTCTATCTCAACTCCGTCATCACCACGGTCGCCGGCACCCTGCTGGAGGTCGCCAACGCCGTGCTCACCGCGTACGCGTTCACGTTCCTGCGGTTCCCCGGCAAGCGGGTGCTGTTCATCCTGCTGCTCGGCGCGATGATGGTGCCCGGCCACGTGACGCTGCTGCCGAACTACCTGACCGTCTCCGAACTCGGCTGGATCAACACCTACCAGGGGATCATCATCCCCGGCGTCGCCTCGGCGTTCGGCGCGTTCCTGCTCCGCCAGCACATGCTCACCCTGCCCGGCGAACTCGTCGAGGCCGCCCGGATGGACGGCGCCGGGCACCTGCGCACCCTGTGGAGCGTGGTGCTGCCCATGTCCCGGCCGATGCTCGTCACCGTCGGCATCGTGTCGCTGGTCAGCAAGTGGAACGACTTCATCTGGCCGCTCATCGTCACCAACACGGCGTCGATGCGCACCCTGCCCGTCGGTCTCCTCCTGCTCAAGAACCAGGAGGGCTACACGAACTGGGGCGCCGTCATGGCCGCCGCCACGTTCGTCGTCGTCCCCGTCCTCGTCATCTTCTTCCTCGCCCAGCGTCACATCGTCGCCGGCCTCACCCAGGGCGCGGTCAAGGGCTGACCCTCCGCCCACCGGTTCCCCGCCCGGCCCCGGCCTGAATGCCGCACCCCCCGTTCCACCCTGAAAGGACCCCGCCATGACCCCCTCGCTCAACCGGCGGCATTTCCTCGGCGCCACCGGCGCCGGCCTCCTCGCCCTCGCCACCGGCTGCGGATCCGGCTCCGGCTCCGGCATGGCGCAGCCCGAGGGCAAGGTGCCCGCGCAGTACTCCAAGCGGCAGCGCGTCGTGATCTGGTACCCCTGGGCCGCCGTCCCCGGCGAGGCGTTCCAGCGGCTGGTGACCGCGTTCAACGGCGCGCAGAACGACATCTACGTCGAGGCCCAGTACCAGGGCAGCTACGACGAGACCGCCCAGAAGCTCGCCACCGCCATGCAGGCCCGCCAGCTCCCCGACCTGTGCGTGTTCAGCGACGTCACCTGGAACAAGTTCCATCTCAACGACACCCTCGAACCGCTCGGCTCCTACTTCTCCGCCGGGAGCCTCAAGCCTGCCGAGTACGTCGACCAGCTCATCGCCGAGGGCACCGCCAAGAACGAGGTGTGGTGGGTCCCCTTCGCCCGGAGCACACCGATCTTCTACTACAACAAGGACCTGTTCGAGGCCGCCGGGCTGCCCGACCGCGGCCCGAAGACCTGGAGCGAGCTGCACGAGTGGTCGAAGGCCATCACCGCCCAGAAGGTCGGCGGCCAGAATCCCAAGCTCACCGCCTACGCCCAGGTCGACGGTGACTGGCAGTTCCAGGGCACCGTCTGGCAGTGGAGCGGCAACTACTCCAAGGGGCTCGACGTCACCATCGACACCGGCGGCGCGGTCGAGGCCGGCGAGTGGCAGCGCAAGCTCATCCACGACGACAAGCTGGCCTACATGGCGCAGAGCCCGAAGCTCGACTTCTCCAACGGGCTCATCGCGACGCTCGTCGAGTCCACCGGCGCGCTCACCGGCATCACCAAGGACTCCCCGTTCAAGGTCGGCACGGCGTACCTCCCCGAGGAGACCGCGTTCGGCTGCCCCACGGGCGGCGGCGGCCTGTCGATCATGGCCGGAGCCTCCAAGGAGCGCAAGCAGGCGGCGTTCGAGTTCCTGAAGTTCGTCGCCAGGGCGGAGAACGCGGCCCGGTGGACGGTCGAGACCGGCTACCTCCCCGCGACCAAGGCCGCGATGGAGACCCCCGACATGCGCAAGCTGTTCGACGAGAACCCCAACTTCAAGAAGGCCGTCGACCAGCTGCCGAGGACCAAGGCGCAGGACCCGGTGCGGCTCCTGGTCCCCAACGCCAACCGGGCGATCTACGGCGGCCTCCAGAAGATCTACGCCGACAACCAGCCGGCGGAGGCGGTGTTCAAGGCGGTGGGCGCCGAGCTGCGCAAGGGCGTCGAGTCGATCCGCAAGACCGTGGAGAAGCACATGTAGCAGGCGCGGAGGACGGAAGTCCGCCCCCTCCCGCCTCTTGGCGTCGCGCCCGGGACGCGTAGCGTTGGCCTCATGCTTCTCGTCACCGTACGGCTCGCGCCCCAGGCGACGCTCGAACAGGCCATGCGCCGCCTGAAGCTGTCGGAGAAGGACGTCGACACCGGCTACGGCCTGGTGCTCATCGATCCCGGCAAGGACCTGTACGGCCTGCGCGTCAGCGAGGCCGCCGCCCGGCGGATCGACCCGTCCGCCGGCGGCGGCCCGTACGCCGACCCCCGCATCGAACCGTACGGCCCGCCGGACTGATCCCGGCCGGGCGCATCCCGGGCGTCCGTCCGGCCGGAGGCAGGTACGCCTCACGCGCTGCCCGGCCGGACCGGATGCGCCTCAGTCGTCCGCCCGGCCGGAATCGGGTGTTCCTCAGGCGTTCGCGCGGTTGAAGACGCGGGTGCCGACCGCCACGCACACGGCGGACAGGGCGAGTGCCACCGTGACCCCGACGCCCACGGTCGCCGTGGCGTAGTGCCCGGCGAACAGGTCACGGACGGCCTCGACGACGTGCCGGAACGGGGTGGCCCGCGACACGGCGTCCAGCCAGGCGGGCGCCATCGACATCGGCAGGAACGCCCCCGACAGCAGGATCAGCGGGACGACCACGGTGCTGACCACGGGTGCGAACAGGTCGGGGTTCATGGTGAGCGCGACCGCGTTGGACAGCGCGGCCAGGCTGACCCCGAGCAGCGCCATGATCGCCAGTCCGGCCAGCACACCGGGCAGCGGGGCCCGCAGGCCGAAGGCGTAGCCCAGCGCGACCAGCACGACCGACTGGATCAGCAGGACCAGCGAGCTGCCCAGCACCCGGCCCAGCAGCAGGGCGACCCGGTGGGCGGGGGTGACGCGGAGCCGCTCCAGCACGCCGGCGCGCAGGTCGAAGACGATGCCGAACCCGGCCATGCCCGCGCTGAGCAGGCTCACCTGGACCAGCAGACCGGGGACCAGGGTCTCCCAGGTGCCGATCGTGGAGAACAGCGGGCCGAACAGCACCAGGTACAGCAGCGGCTGCATGACCCCGAACAGGATGCCGATCCTCTGCCGCAGCAGGATGCGCACGTTGTGCCGGAAGACCAGCCAGGTCTCGCGGATGACGTCCATCGGGTCCCTCACCTCTCCCCGTCCGTCGCGCGGCGGACGCCGGCCGCCGTCGCCTCCGCCATGTCCTCCCGCATGTCCTCCCGCATGTCCTCCCGGTCCGCCGGGCCGTCCGGGATCCCGCCCGCGTCGCTCGGAGCACCCGGGACGTCGTCCCGCAGTGAGCGGCCGGTGATGGACAGGAAGACGTCGTCGAGGGTGCCGGAACCGCCCTTGAGCTCGGCCGGAGCGCCCTCGGCGACGATCACGCCGTGGTCGATGATGAACAGCCGGTCGGCCAGCGTGTCGGCCTCCTCCAGGTAGTGGGTGGTCAGGAAGACCGTCAGGCCCTCCTCCTCGCGCAGCCGCCGGACGTGGTCCCAGAGGTGGGCGCGGCTCTGCGGGTCGAGGCCGGTGGTGGGCTCGTCGAGGAAGAGCAGCGCCGGGGCGTGGACCAGGCCGAACACCAGGTCGAACCGGCGGCGCTGACCTCCGGAGAGCGCCGCTCCCGGCCTGGTCTCCAGGCCGGTCAGCTCGAACCGGTCGAGCAGTTCCCGGATCCGCCCGCGCGCCTCGGCGGGGCGCATGCCGTACAGCGCGGCGTGCAGTCCGAGTTCCTCCCCCACCGCGACGGCCGGGGAGACCCCGCCGCCCTGGGACACGTAGCCGATGCGCCGCCGTACCGACCGCGGGTCGGCGAGCAGGTCGTGACCGGCGACGACGGCGGTGCCGCCGGAGGGGCGCAGCAGGGTGGTCAGCATGCGCATGGTGGTGGTCTTGCCCGCCCCGTTGGGGCCGAGGAAGCCCACGATCTCCCCGGCCTCCACGGCCAGGTCAACTCCCCGGACGGCTTCGACGCCGCCCGGGAAGGTCTTGCGCAGGCCCGATGTCCTGATCACTCGATCGCCTCCATCTTGAAGTCGCACCAAAAATAGAGTGACTTAAAAATTTCTGCAACCTCTAAAATGACCGGCATGAGCGAGGGACTGCGCGCGCGCAAGAAGCGGGAGACCCGCCTGCGCATCTCCGACATCGCGACAGGACTGTTCATGGCCCGGGGGTTCGACGGCGTGACGGTGGCCGACGTCGCCCGGGCCGCCGACGTCTCGGTCAACACGGTCTTCAACTACTTCGCCACCAAGGAGGACCTGCTCCTCGACCGGGCGCCCGAGGTCGAGGACCTGCTCGCCCGGGTGGTGCGGGAGCGGGAACCCGGGGAGACCCCGGTGGCCGCCGTGCGCCGTGACTTCCTGGAGGCGCTGGAGACCGGCCACTACCGCTACGGGTTCCACGAGGCCGGCGACGACTTCATCCGGATGATCGAGACCACCCCCAGCCTGGTCGCCCGGGTGCGGGAGATGGGCGAGACCCGGGAGCGCAGGCTCGCCGAGGCGATCGCCGAGGAGGCCGGCGCCGACCCGGACGACCTGACCCCCGCCCTGGTGGCCGCGCAGATCAACGCGGTGCTGCGCACCGTGGTGGGTTACGCCGTACGGCGCCTGGTCGCCGGGGAACGGGCCGACGACATCCTCCCGGACCTGCGCGAGCGGGCAGGGCGGGCGTTCGACCTGCTGGAGACGGGGATCGGCGGGCGCTACACCCGGCACTGACCCGGCCGGCGGCTTCCCGGCCGCGACCGGCCCGATGACGGTCCCCGGTCGGCGCGTGGGCGGGCGACGCGCGGACGGACGGCACGTGAACGGGGGCACGCGGACGGGCGGGCGCCCCCGGGCGGTGACCACGCCGGGGAGCTGATCATCCGGCGATATGATCATCCGGCATCTCATCCCCTCACGACCCCACGGAGCCGTCAGTGCCGGTGCGCGAACGCGTCCGCACCTTCCTGGAGACCTCCCGCCTCCAGCGGATCATCATCGCGGTCATCGTGGTCAACGCGGCCACCCTGGGGCTGGAGACCTCGGCCGCCGTCACCGAGCGGTACGGCACGGTGCTGACGGTGGTGGACCACGCCGCGCTGTACGTCTTCGTGGCAGAGCTGGCGGCCAAGGTCTACGCCCACCGCCTGCGCTTCTTCCGCGACCCGTGGAACCTGTTCGACACCGCGATCGTGGCGCTGTCCCTGCTGCCCGTGGCCAACGGGCTGTCGGTGCTGCGGGCGCTGCGCATCCTGCGGGCGCTGCGGCTGATCTCGGTGGTGCCGAGCCTGCGCAGGGTGGTGACGGCCCTGCTGACCGCGGTGCCGGGCATGACGTCGATCGTGCTGCTGCTCGGCCTGGTGCTCTACGTCGCGGCGGTGATGGGCACGAAGCTCTACCACGCCACCTCGCCCGGGTACTTCGGCGACCTTCCCACCTCGCTGTTCACGCTGTTCCAGATGATGACCGGGGACGGCTGGTCCGACATCACCCGCGAGGTGATGTCGGAGCACCCGTCGGCGTGGCTCTTCTTCGTGCTTTTCATGCTGGTCTGCACGTTCGTGGTGCTGAACCTCTTCATCGCGGTGGTCGTCAACGCGATGGAGGAGGACGCCTCGGGGGAGGCGGCACGGGCGACCCGCGGCCTGGAGACCGTCGTGCTGGCGGAGCTGTCGGCGCTGCGGGCGGAGGTGCGCGAACTCCGCGAGCGGACCCCGGTGGGAGCGGGCGCGGGGGCGGGACCGGAGGGGCGTTCCGCCGCGGGAGCGGTCACCGCGGAGGCCGTCGGCGCGGAACCGGCCGCCGCCGGGCCCGGTTCCGCGGGGACGGCCCCGCGGAGCCCGTCACCGAGGAGCCGCTCGTCCCGGGGCCGGTCGTCGCGAGGAGCGCGGGGCCGGTCGTCACGGGGAGCGCGGGGCCGGAGATAGCCGGTCAGCGGGAGTAGTACTCCACCACGAGCTGCTCGTCCACCGGGACGGCGATCTGCTCGCGCCGTGGCCGGTCGAGCAGGGTGAACGTCAGGTCCGCGTGGTCGGCCGACAGGTAGGGGGCGATCCGCTCGTCGGCGTAGGTCCCCTCGGCCGCGGCGACGAACGGCTGCATCGCGCGCGACCTGGGCCGCACCGCGATGACCTGGCCGGGCTTGACCAGGTAGCTGGGGATGTCCACCTTGCGGCCGTCCACGGTGATGTGCCCGTGCGTGACGTACTGGCGGGCGGCGTAGATCGAGGGCGCGAGACCGGCACGCAGGACCAGCGACGCCAGACGGCTCTCCAGGATGGTCACCAGCTCGGCGCCGGAACGGCCGCCGCCGCGGTGCGCCAGGTCCCAGTAGCGGCGCATCTGCCGTTCGGAGACGTCGTAGTACCAGCGCAGCTTCTGCTTCTCCATCAGCTGCAGGCTGTAGTTGCTCGCCTGATGCCGCCGGGTCTTGCGGCCGTGCTCGCCCGGCGGGTAGGGGCGCTCCTCGAAGTAGCGGACCGCCTTGCGGGTCAGGGGGACGCCCGCCCGGCGGGACAGGCGCACCTTGGGCCCGGTGTAGCGCATGACAACTCCCTCTTGTTGCGGTAAGACTTGGTTAGGCAAACCTTAGTTAGGCAAGCCTAAGCTACCTGACATCGTCAGCCGACCTCAAGGAGGGCCGGGTCATGCAGCACCCCGTCACCGCCCCGCCGATCCCGGAGCGGATCCGCACCCTGGCCGCCGCGGCGGTCCCGACCCACGTCTCCTTCGCCGGCACGGCCCGGCCCGCCGTACCCGCCAGGGGAGGTGTGGACGGCGCGGGCCGCCCGGTGCTGCTGGTCCGGCCCGGCGACCCCCTGTACGGCGCGCGCGACGAGCCCGCGGTCACCGTCGACCTGGCGGCGAGCCGCTCCCTGGGCGGGCTGGAGACGACGCGGGGCCTGCTCAAGGTGCAGGGCTGGGTACAGGCCGTACCCGCCGCCGAGGCGCGGGAGGCCGCGGTGGCGATCGCCGGGCACTGCCCGGACGAGGCGCTGTTCGACGCCCTGGAGGAACTCGCCGCCTCCGGCGGCGGAGGACGATCGGAGGGCGCCGGCGTGCCGCGCCTGCTCCGCGTGGACGTCGGGCAGGTGATCTACCTGACCGGCGGTGAGTCAGGGGTGGTCGACGCCGAGGACTATCTGCGCGCCGCGCCCGACCCGCTGGCCGAACAGGCCGAGCGCATGCTCGCCCACGTCAACGACACCCACCGCCGGCAACTCACGGACGCCCTGCGTTCACTGCTCGGCGCCCCGGTGCGCGAGGTGTGGCTGTGGGAGCTCGACCGGTACGGGGCGACCGTCCGCCACGGCGCCGACCGGCCCGCGCTGGCCCGCCTCCCCTGGCCCGCCCCCGCCGCCTGCGCCCGCTCCCTGGAACACGCCGTGCACGACCTCCTCTGCCACCGCTGACCTCCGCCGCGACGTCATCGGGTGTTCCGTCCCTGGTGGGCGGAACACCCGATCCGCCCACTTCCGAAAGACCCGGCCGGTATGATCGCGTCCGCCATGGCGCGGTGCGGTGCGACCGCCGTGCCACCCCCACGACGTAAGGACCCGCATGGACGTGAACCCCCCGGCGCGCCTCGCGATCCGAACCGCCGCCGGCCTCGCGGTTCTCGCCATTCTCACCCTGGGCGGATGCGGCGGATCGGAGCCGTCCGCGGCCTCGGGTCCCGGGACGGCCCGGAGCTCGGACACCTCGGGCCTGGAGGACCTGCCCGAGGTGCTGAAGTCCCCGAGCCCGGAGGAGACCGCCCAGGCCGAGCCCGTCTTCGCGGTGCCGGAGTCCTGCGCGAAGCTCGGCTTCTCGAAGATCGCCGTCCGCCACCTCAAGGGCGTGCGGGCCACGAACCACAAGGACTACGACGGCACCACCGGCGGCAGGCTGAGCTGCGCCTACACGGTCATGGACCCCACCGGCACGACGATGACGCTCACCACCCTGGTGTCGGAGTCGGACGACGTCGCGTCGTTCGGCGCCCAGCCCCGGACGCCGGCGGCCGGCAGGTACTACGACACCCCGACGGCGAAGGCGTTCGGCGGGGTCGCCGACTTCAAGGACGGCGGCACACCGGAGCTGTCCTACCGCCTTCCCGGCGTCCTGGTCACCGTCACCGGCAGCGGCGACGCCAAGCCGTTCACCCAGAAGGACCTGGAGAAGCTCGCCGACGACGTCGTCATGACCGCCTCCGGGGGCCACAAGCCCACGGGTTCCTGAGAGCCCTCTCCGGCCGGGCGGAGGGGAACGCGCCCGCCGTCCGGGCGCGGCACCCGGAAACGCCGGGTCCCGCGGCCCCCGGAAACCGGTGCGCCCCTCGGGACACCCGTGCGGCCCCCGGAAACCGGTGCGCCCCTCGGAACACCCGTGCGTCCCCCGGGAAACCGGTACGGTCCCCGGGGAACCCGCGCGACGCCCGGGAGCCCGGTACGGCCTCCGGGGAACCCGCGCGACCCCCGGGGAGAACGGCGCCTCTCAGCCGTCACCCGGGAATCGGGCAGAGGGGATCATTCCGGAGAACGGGCGGTCAACCGCCGGCCGCCACCTCGCTGGTGTTCCGGATCACATGGTCGACGAACCCGTACTCCTTCGCCTCGGCGGCGGTGAACCAGCGGTCACGGTCGGAGTCGGCCTCGATCCGCTCCAGAGGCTGGCCGGTGTGGTGTGCGATCCGCTCGCGCAGCATCTGCTTGGTGTAGAGCATCTGCTCGGCCTGGATGGCGATGTCGGCGGCGGTGCCGCCGAGGCCGCCCGACGGCTGGTGCATCATGACACGGGCGTGCGGCAGCGCGTACCGCTTGCCGGACGCGCCGGCGCACAGCAGGAACTGCCCCATCGACGCCGCCAGCCCCATGCCGACGGTGGCGACGTCGTTGGGGACGTACTGCATGATGTCGTAGATCGCCATCCCCGCCGAGACGGAACCGCCCGGCGAGTTGATGTAGAGCCAGATGTCACGCTCACCGTCGTTGGCGGACAGCAGCAGCAGCTCGCCGCAGATACGGTTGGCCACCTCGTCGTTCACCTCGGTGCCGAGCACGACGATCCGCTGGCGCAGCAGCCGCTGGTACAGCGGGTCCTCGAACACGGGCTGTGGGCTGGTCAACTCTTCTCACCTGCCTCGCATATCGGAAATCCATCGACGTACGTCTGATGAATCGCTGCCGACGATAACGCCGTCCGGCGCGGAATCCGTTCCCGTTCGCTGTGGGCGCTTTCCGCTCACAGCGCAGCGTCGCCGGAAACACGCGACGGCACCGGACACGACACGGGGAAAGCGAGTCCCCGGCCGGAAGGGTGACGCCTTCCTGTGTGATGATGGCCGCATCATGCCCGCCAGCGAGCCCGTTCCCGCGACCGCGCTCTTCCGCCTCACCCGCTCCGCGGCCTTCGCCGCCGTGGCGCTGGGGCTGGGCGCGGGCGCGCACGCGTTCGCCGGAAGCACGGTCACCGCCTGGGGCGCGGTCGGCGGGCTTGCACTGGCGTTCGCGGCGGCGCTGCCGGCGACCGGCCGCGAGCGCGGCCTGGGGACGATCCTGCCGCTGCTGACCGGCGTGCAGGCCGCGCTCCACCTGCTGTTCGCGGCGACGGCCTCCGCCGCCTGCCACGTCGCGCCGGGGCCGTTCACGGACACGGCCGGACCGGGCCCGTACGCCGGACCGGCCGCGCCGCCCGGGTCGCTTCCTGATCCGGTCGCCGCCGTGGGCCAGGCGGCGGGCATGGCCGGACACTCGGGGCTGCTTCCGGGCCTGGCGATGCTGGTCACGCACGGCTGGGCCATCGGGCTGACCGCGCTGTGGCTGGCCCGCGGCGAGGCGCTGCTCTGGGCGGTGCTCCGGCGGCTCGGTGCCCGGTTCGCGCCGGTCCTCACCGCCGAGCCCTCCCCGGTTCCGTGGAAGCCTCCGGGGACGCCCCGCCGCGACGACTCCGCCGTCCCGCGCCGCTCCCCGCTGCGGCACGCGGTCAGCAGGCGCGGTCCTCCGGCGCCCGCGGCGTTCTCTCTCTGACATCTCCGGCGGTCACGCCTTCCAGGACCGTCTCCGGCGGCCACGTGTTCCGGTGACCCGCCACCGGCCTTCCTCGGACGCCCGCGGGCGGCCCCGGGCACGGCCCGCGTGGCTTCCCCGTACGGCCCGCGTGGCTTGTACGGCCCGCGTGGCTTCCCCGTACGGCGGCCCGCGTGGCTTGTACGGTCCGCGCAGCCTGTAGGGCCCGTGCGACTTCCGTACGGCCCGCCTGGCTTGTACGCCGACGCGGCTTCCGTACGGCCGCCGCGCGACCCGGCCCACCGCCCCGTCCGCGTACGGCCCCGACGTCCCGCCGTGATCGTTCCGTTTCGGCTTCCGGGCATCCCGGGTGCCTTCCAGCGCTTCCCGCGGCGTGCGGAGCACCGCTCCGCCGCGGCGCCGTACCCTCTTCGAAAGGCATTCCCATGATCATCCGTCGTGTCGTCCCGGCCGGGCTCCTGGCCGTCCTCACCGCCGCGGTGGGCGCCTGCGGCGCGCAGCCGGACGCGCCGACCTCGGGCCGGGCGGCCACGCAGGCCGCCCCGGCCACCGCCCCGGCCACCGCGCCGTCCGGGCCGGGCACCCCCGGCGCGTCCTCTCCCCTGACGGTCACCGACCCCTGGGTGAAGACCGCGGACAAGGGCATGACCGCCGCCTTCGGCACCCTGGTCAACCACACCGCCGCCGACGTGACCGTCGTCTCCGCGTCCTCCCCGCTGTCGTCGATGATCGAGCTGCACGAGGTGGCCGACGTCGGTGGCAAACCGGTCATGCGTCCCAAGGAGGGTGGGTTCACCGTCCCCGCCAACGGCACGCACCAGCTCCAGCCCGGCGGCGACCACATCATGCTGATGGGCGTCACCGAGGAGGTGAAGCCCGGCGCGCGGATCCCCTTCACGCTGACCCTCAAGGGCGGCGGGACCGTGGAGTTCACCGCGATCGGCAAGGACTTCGCCGGGGGCAACGAGAACTACGACCCCGGCACGGACAAGGGGCACAACTGATGGAACAGCCCCGGCTGACCCGGCGCGGGCTGCTCGCCGGGGGCGCCGCCACGGCGGCCGGCGCCCTCGCGGCGTGCGCCTCCGCGCAGACCGGCGCCAAGGCGGCCCCGGCGGGACCGTCCGGCGGGGCTGCGCCGCCCGCCGGGTGGGCGGCCGAGCCCTTCCACGGGCCGCACCAGGCCGGCATCGCCACGACGCCGCAGGCCCATGCCGCCTTCGTCGGCCTGGACCTGCTGCCGGACGCCGACCGTGAAGCCGTCGTACGGCTGATGCAACTGCTCACCGACGACGCGCGCCGCCTGAGCGAGGGCCGGGCGGCCCTGGCCGACACCGATCCGGAGCTGGCCACTCTGCCCTCCCGGCTGACCGTCACCTTCGGCTTCGGGCCCGACCTGTTCCGGGCCGCGGAGGTGGCGGACCGCTGCCCCGCCTCGGTGGCGCCCCTGCCGAGGTTCGGGATCGACAGGCTGGACAAGCGGTGGACGGGCACGGACCTGCTGCTGCAGATCTGCGCCGACGACGCCGTCACCCTCGCCCACGCCCTGCGCATGCTGGTCAAGGACGCCCGGTCCTTCGCCCGGGTGCGCTGGGTCCAGCGAGGGTTCCGGCGCGGCCCGCAGACCCAGGCGCCGGGCATGACCCAGCGCAACCTCATGGGTCAGCTCGACGGCACCGTCAACCCCCGCCCCGGCACGCCCGACTTCGACCGGGCCGTGTGGGTGCACGGCGGCCCGGCGTGGCTGCGGGGCGGCACCACGCTGGTCCTGCGGCGCATCCGGATGGACCTGGAGACGTGGGACGCCGCCGACCGGACCGCCAAGGAGTTCTCGGTGGGCCGCCGGTTGGACACCGGCGCCCCGCTGACCGGCCGGAACGAGCGTGACGCGCCGGACTTCGGCATGGTCACGGCGGCGGGGTTCCCGGTCATCGCCGAGCAGGCGCACATCCGGCGGGCGCACGTCGCCGATCCGGGCATGCGGATCTTCCGCCGGGTCTACAACTACGACGAGGGCGTCACCTACGAGGGGCGTCCCGACACGGGGTTGCTGTTCGCCTCCTACCAGGCCGACATCGCCCGGCAGTTCCTCCCCGTCCAGAGAAGGCTGGCCGAGGCGGACCTGCTGAACCAGTGGACGACGCCGATCGGCTCGGCGGTGTACGCCGTTCCGCCGGGCTGCGGACCGGACGGGTGGATCGGCGAGACCCTGCTGTCCTGACCGGCCTGAGCGGTCTGACCGGCCGGAGCGGTGTGAACGCCGGAGCGGTTCGAATGCCTGGCCGGTTCGAATGCCTGGCCGGTTCGAATGCCTGGCCGGTTCGAATGCCTGGCCGGTTCGAATGCCTGGCCGGTTCGAATGCCTGGCCGGTTCGAATG
>NZ_JBIAMC010000008.1:173891-190895 GCF_042873875.1 Streptosporangium sp. NPDC004379 | reverse complement strand
ATGCCTGGCCGGGAGGCCGTCGACGGCCTCCCGGCCTTCGCGGCGATCGTCGCCCGCCGTTCCGGTTCCGGCTGGATTGAGTCCCACCGGAACCGGAACGGCGGCCCGGGGATCGCCGTCAGGTGACCTTGTGGAGGTATCTCGCCGAGGCCCAGCCCAGCTTGCCGTTCGAGGCGCGGACAGCCACCCACCCCTTGACGGCCGAGCACCCCCCGGCGAACCGGATGTCGGCCGGGGTCAGCCTGCCGACCCGGCGGGCGTCCGCCGCCGGCCGGGAGCGGACGTTGAGGTAACCGCCCGGCTGGAGCTTGACGACGCGGTAGTTGCACGTGAGGCCGGGCGGGGTCTTGTCGTCGGAGGGGCTCTGCCCCTCGTCGACCTTCCGGAGGTATCTCGCCGAGGCCCAGCCCAGCCTGCCGTTGGACGCCTTGACCTCCACCCAGCCCCCGGCGGCCGAGCACGACCCCGCGAACGCCCCGTCGGCCACCGTCAGCCGGCCGATCCGCCTGCCCGCCAGCGATGGCCGTGACCGGACGTTGAGGTAGCTGTCCGCCCGCACACCCGTGACCCGGTAGGTGCACGCGAGGACGGTGTGGCCGCTTCCGTCGGTGGAGTGGCCGTGTCCGCCATAGGGGTCGGGGGTGGCGGCGGGGACTGGGGTCGCCGAGGGGTGTCCGGGGGTCGCCGTGGCCGACGGCCCGGAGGTCGTGAGAGGGGTGGCGGAGGTCACGGGGCTGGGACTCGGGCTGGGGGCAGGGGTCGCCGAGGAGGCGAGGGCGGCGGCCGGTGGGGCGAGCATCGTGGACAGGCCCACGGCGGCGCCCACGGTGAACGAGACCGCGACCCGTTTTCCGAGCATGACATCTCCCTTCGATTCGCATCGCACCTGCGGCTCCCGGACCACCGAAGGTCATGACATGGCATGCCACCTGCGATGCTAACGCAAAGTAGATATCCAATTACCCTGCGTGCAAACCCGCAAGCGGTTCACCGGAAGTCATCCGCCGCGACCCCGGCCTCAGGCCGCCCGCCGATCCCCGGCCGCCCTCCCGCCCGCCGTCCGCCCGGCGGCGGAGAACCGAAGGCCGTCAGCCAGGGCGGTCAGTAGGACTGGAGCTCGATGAGGTTGCCCTCGGGGTCGCCGACATGGGCCGTGCGCAGGCCGGGCCCCCAGTCGGGGCGTTCCGCCGGAGGGGCGACCAGCCGCGCGCCGTACCGCACGTAGAGGTCGGCGGCGGCGGCGACGTCCTCCACCCGGCTGACGAGCACGACCCGGCCCTCGCCGTACGGCGGGACCCCGGAGTCCCGGCCACCCACGGGAGGCGCGCCGTCCGGGGAGGGTCCGCCGGCGTCCACGACCCCGGCCATCGCGGTCCGGTCGAGGAGGGCGAGCACCCCCTGGCCCTCGACGTCCCAGCTCGCGTACGGCCCGGCCGCCGACCCCCGTGCCAGGACGGCGCCGCACAGCGCCGGGAGGACGGCGTCGTAGAGCCGGAAGCACTCGGCGAAGCGGCCGACGAGCAGGCGGGGGTGGAGGGCGTCCATCACACATCCAATCCGTAGGTTCACACCAATGATTGGTTGCAACCTACAATATTTTCATGACGGACATCCCGCCCACCCTGACCGCGCTCACCGCCTACCTGCTGTCGAGGGTCGGCAAGACCGCCAGGGGACGGGTCGCGGCCCGGCTCGGCGAGCGCGACCTGCGGTTCTGGCACATGTCGACGCTGGCGGCCCTGGCCGACTTCGGCCCCCACTCGCAGCGGGAGCTGGGCGCCCGCCTCGGCATCGACCCCAGCGACGTCGTCAAGACGCTGGACGACCTCACCGCCGCCGGATGGGCCGAGCGGACCAGGGACCCGGACGACCGCAGGAGGGTGCGGGTCGTCGTCACGCCCGAGGGCCGGACAGCGCTGGCCGGGATGGTGCGGGACACCGAGGTCCTCCAGGACGAACTGCTGGCCGCGCTGTCCGCCCGGGAACGCGCCCGGCTGCACGACCTGCTGCTGAAGGTCTTCGACCGGCCCTGACCCCGGGACGCGTGCCGGGCCGCCGACACGGGGCCCGGGGGCGGCGAGCCGGGCTCCGGGCGGGCAGAGGCGCGATCCAGGCAGAGGCGCGATCCGGGCCGAAAGGGCGGTCCAGACCGGGAGAGCGATTCAGGCGGGGGCCCGATTCAGACCGGGAGCGTGCCCCGTCGGCGAACAGATTGACAGGTACCTGTCATTCAGGCCAGGATCATCGCGTGGAGAGTCTCACCGCGTCCGGGCTGGCGTTCTCCGAACTCGTCATCGAGGTGTTCCGGGCCAACGGCCTGCTGCTCGCCGCCGGGGACGGACTGGCCCGGCCTGCCGGGCTGACCGGCGCCAGATGGCAGGTGCTCGGGGTGGTCGAGCACGGGCCGAGCACCATCGCCCAGGTCGCCCGGGCGATGGGCCTGACCAGGCAGAGCGTCCGGCAGAGCGCCGAATCGCTCGCGGCGGACGGGTTCATCGCCTACGAGGACGACCCCGCCGACCGGCGGGCCAGACTGATGAGACTGACCCCCAAGGGACGCGAGGCGCTCGCCCAGGTCGAGCGGCGCCAGGCCGAGTGGGCCAACCGTCTCGCGGAGCGCATGCCTCCCGGCGAGACGGAGGCGACCATCGAGGCGCTGCGCCGGATCCGTGTCCTGCTCGGCATGCAGGCGCCGCCCGGCACCCCGAACCAGAAACCGCCCGGCACCCCGAACCAGAAGAGGAAGATCTCATGGCCGGCGAAGTGACCGTTCCGCTCCTCCCCTGCCGGTCGATCGACGAGATCGCCGATTTCTACCGGGTCCTGGGGTTCGAGCAGACCTACCGCCAGACCCGCCCCAACCCGTACACGGTGCTCCAGCGGGAGGACATCGCCCTGCACTTCTTCGCGATGGACGGGTTCGACCCCGCCGCCTCCTACGGCTCCTGCCTGGTCCTGGTCCCGGACACCGGCGCGCTGTTCGAGTCCTTCGCCACCGGCATGCGGACCGCGTACGGCAAGCTGCTGGTGTCCGGCACCCCCCGGATGACGCGCCCCCGCAAGCGGAAGAACACCGGCGACCTGGCCGGATTCAGCGTCGTGGACCCGGGAGGCAACTGGATCCGGATCTTCCCCCTCTCCGGTTCGGCCTCCCGCGACGCCGATCAAGGCGAGCAGGCCGGCCCAGGGGCCGAGCGGAGCAGGATCGCCAAGGCGATGGAGAACGCGGTCGTGCTGGGCGAGTCCAAGGGCGACCACCGGCAGGCCGCACGCATCCTTGACACCGCACTGGCCCGCGAGCAGGACTCCGCGCCCGCGACGGAACTCGTCGAAGCGCTGGTGTACCGGGCGGAACTGGCGATGCGCCTGGGCGACGGCGAGCGCGCCGACGAGTTGCTGGCGCGGGTCCGCGACACGCCGCTCGGCGAGGCCGACCGCGAGACACTCGCCGAGACGCTGGCGGGCGCGCGGGACCTGGAGCAGGCCCGCCACGCCGACCGGCCCCCGGCCTCCTGACGACCGCACTCCACCGGGTCCGCCCGTTCCGCACGCCGCCTGCCCGTTCCGTACGCCGTCCGGCCGTGGCGCCGTTCCCCTACGGTCCCGCCGGGTACGGCCCCGCCGTGTGCGCGGCCCGCCGGTCCGCCGGGGCGGCGAGCCGGGCGCGGAGCGTGCGCAGCGCGTCGTCCACCAGCTCGGGCGTGCGCTGCTCCAGGCCGAACAGCACGTCCAGCGCCGGGTCCGCCAGCGCCCAGAAGTCCAGCTTGCGGGCCAGCCGTACGGTGAACGGCAGGCCCCGGTGCGCCTGCACCCGCCGTACGAAATCCGGGCCCGCCTCCGCCCAGAGGTAGGACAGGTCGTAGTCGGGATCGCCGACCTCGGCGTCGCCGAAGTCGATGAGCCCGGTGATCTCGCCACCGGTGACGAGCAGGTGGTCCAGGCTCACGTCGCCGTGCGTGAACGAGGGCCGGTAGGCGAAGTTGGCGTCGTCGCCGAGGTAGCCCTCCCAGGCGGCCAGCAGAGTCCGGCCCTCCCCCGGCGTGAGCCGGGGCAGCACCTCTGCCCGGACGGCGGCCAGATCGTCGGCGAAGTCCTCCCGCAGGTCCCAGGACGGGGCCCCCAGCCTCTCCGCCGTCTCCGCGGGGAAGGCGTGCAGGGCGTCGAGGATCCCGGCCACCTGCCGGGCCGGCCCCGGCAGGCCGGGCAGCCCCCGGGCGTGCCAGTCCTCCGGGGTCAGCACCTCGCCGGGGACGAGCGGGTAGCCGCAGAACGAGCCCGGCCCGATGGGGTTGGGCGCGGTGAACAGGAACCGGGGGATCTCCACGCCGAGGCCCGTCCGGAGAGCGAGTTCGGGCAGCAGCCGGGCTTCCCTGGCGACGCTCCCGGCCCCGTCGGAGTTCTTCGGCAGCCGCAGCACGACCGCGTCGTCCAGCAGCAGCGTCACGTTGTCCAGGCCGGCCCCCAGCGGCCGCAGCGGAGCGTCCCGCAGCTCGGGCAGCGCCCCGGCGAGCGCCTCCCGGACCTTCTGCTCCCAGTCGTCCGGCAGCGAGACATCCCTGATCACGGACACACCGTACCGACCGGGACCGGCGGCTTCTCCGCCCGCCCCGGGTCGCGGGTGCCGGAGAGTCCAGGTGGCCGAGGGCAGTGGCGTGCCGGTCCCCGGGCCGGGCGATTCCTCAGCCGGCCGGGCCGATGTGCCGCATCACGTCCCCACCTGACGGGCGCTCGTGTCGCCGACCGGATCGTTCCGCAGGCTGATCGGTTCATGCCTTCAGCCCTCGCCCCTCCCCCGCCACCCTTGAGGGGTGAACAACGCACTCGTCGTCATCGACGTCCAGGAGTTCTTCCGGAAACTGCCGGACTGGGAGTTCGTCTCACAGCCGGACATCGTCGGCCAGCAGCGGTGCGAACGAGGGGATCTCATTGCTTTTTGCCGCGATCTGCCGCTGGGCAGTGACGGTCTGGGTGTCGTGGCGCAGGGCGGCCAGGAGGCAGACGGCTCCGCCGGTGGCGGTCCGGCTGCCACTCAGCGTCTTGCCGTCCACCGCCAAGCCGACGAGCGGTGCTCGGTGTGCCGGTCGGTCATCATCTGCTTCGGGTGGGGCGCAGACGGCAAGAGTGGCTGGTTACCCACAGGTCTCAGCCTCGAAGGCATCTCCATCCAGGTGCGACAGCAGGCGTCCGAGGGTACTGGTGGCCAGGCGGACGGTGCCGGACAGCCCGGCACGGGCCAGAAGGCCGGGGTCATATCCGCCGATGCATCGGGTGATCGCTGCCAGGGAGGCGGCCCCGCCGAGCACCGCGATCAGGGATAACGCCAGGAGTGAACCCAGGCGGTAGCGGCGTCCCCGGCGGCTGCGCGGGTCGGGCGGTGCGTCCAAGACCTCGACCAGGGCGGGCAGATCGTCCGAGCCGGTGATGAGGTCGGCGAAGGTGACGTGTTCCCAGTGGTGGGTGAGCACGTCGATCGGGGATGATGGCACGCGAACGCGGCCCCTGTTCTTGATCGGCTGGCTTCGACAACCGTCGATCATCAGGGGCCGCGTTTGCCGTCTCCAGGCCGGGGTGCCCTCAACCACTCGTCCGTGTCCGGGGTGCAGCGTCTCACCAGCCGAGAACGCATCGGTCCTGCGCTGTATAGGCACTGAGGCTTTTCCATCCTCGCGTGATCTCGTAGTTCTGCAGGACGGCGATGGCCTTGCACAGGTGTCCGGCCTGGCTGGGGCTGGAGCGGAGTCTGCGTAGGATGCGCCAGCTCTTGAGCTGAGCATTGGCCCGTTCGCCGGGGCCGCGTAGCCGGGCATGGGAGCGGTTGGCCCGCTTCTGGGAGACGGGTTTGCCGCGGCCCTTGTACGGCGTGACGACCGGCCCTTCCGCGCCTTGGTAGCCTTTGTCGGCGAGGGTGAGGGCGCCGGCCCGCTCCAGCGCGCGCAAGATGCCCCAGATCCGGGCGGCGCTCAGGTCATGGACTGAGCCCGGCAGCGCACCGGAGGTCCAGATGATCGTTCCGTCCGGGGAGGCGATGACCTGGATGTTCATGCCATGGCCCCGGTGCTTGGCCGAGTAGTACGGCCGGTCGGCCTTGACCCGGTCGGTGCAGACGAGCCTGCCGTCCAGCACCAGGTAGTGCAGTCCGTCCCGCCTGGCCGTGCGCAGTGCCCGGTCGAGCCTCGGCGAGCGGGCCGACAGCAGCATCACGGTCTCTTGCACGTACCGCCAGGCGGTGGCCACCGAGACGCCGAAGCCGGCGGCGAGCTCGGTGACGTCTCGCCTTTGCGCAGGTGGACCAGCACGAGCAGGGCCTGCTGGCCGGGGGTGAGCCGCCGCCAAGGGGTGCCGATCGTGGTGCGGTGCCGCCGGATGACTCCGGCCACGTAGTTCAGCGTTGAGCGCGACAAATCGACCGCGGCACGGTAGAACAGCACCCGGAGCTCCTGGTTGTGACGGACGTGATTGTGGTGATCAACCCGTCTACCAGGGGCTTCTCTATGTCATCAGGCGAACGCGGCACCCGCGATCATGCTGTGACCCGCTGCCCATCCCACCGAGGATGAAAAAGGCTCACTGATTCTTTGCCTCGCAGAACATGCTGTTATTCCGGAAGAAAGGCTCCTCCACGGGCCGTCGGAGGGAAGAAGCACCGTATCCACCCGCTCGCTCTGCACATACTTATCAATCGTCGGCCATCTAAAGTGAAGAATATCTGGACACACCTATCCATACTTTTCCCTTTTCTTGTTGGCGTCAATCCAAGCCATCTCAATTGGGGGAATTTCAGAAATTCGCAGCACCGAATGCCAAAATCCAGATAATGATATCCGGAAAAAATAAATCCCATACCGGCAGCAAACAGGTTGAATGGACCCCCCGGGACAAACGAAATAAATCACCGAAGGTTATGATGGCATGGTGATCGAAAACTTCATCACACCCTCGTCCGGCCTTGGAGGTCCTTGAAGTAAACTGATAAGCCTAAAGTAGATGGGGGGTACAATGCCCCCCATCTACCGTCCACCTATTCCATCCGCGCGATTACTACAGCGGCGGCCCGACATCCTCTACGGAGGATTTTCCGATACACCCTCCCATAGAGTAGGAGACGCTAGAGCTGAGCAGGCCGCTCGACCGAGTGATCTGACAAGATTTATCCGCTCCGATTAGATAATTTCTGTACCAGGTGTCATTCTTTTTGAAGTCTAGCCGAATCTCTGCCCGATAGTCATGCCTAAATCGATCTATACTACACTCCGCGTTCTTGCACTTTCCCCAGGTCAGCCCCCTGTAAGCATTGATCTGCGGATCCCCCGCGTTCTCCCGAGACCCTCTCTTTCTTTCCTCCGAAACTGAGCCGCACTCTTCCTGCCCCTTACGCCCTCCCCATTTGAGGTTGAGCTGAGGGTCCATGCTGATGGTGACTCCAACCTCGAACCCTCCCTTGCTGCTGCGAAGACAGGTTGCGCCTGTCACCTTCATGTACGCATGACTTACAAGATATTTTCCGTAAGAGGAGCTCCATCCGTAGTTTTTGTTTTCGCTGATATTCCTCGGATACGGGTATATGCGTACGTAGTTAACGAAAGATTCGATAGGCCATTCGGAGTCCCAAGGGTCGAGCGCATCATGAACGGTACGCGGTGTTGAAGACCCGAAGCGGTAGTGCACGACCCAGCTCTTACCCAGATTGAGCGTCTTGTCGAAACCTTCGGAAATTAAGCTTCCTGGGGCGGATCCACTAGCACCGCTGCACGCCTGGGTAACTGCGGCACCCCTCTGCGCCCCTCCGCAATTCCATCCTTCGTCGTCCGAGAAGTCGCTGGAATCCTCGTTCGCGTCGTACGGAACCTCGATTACGGTTATATCTCCACATCTGTCGAAGACAAATACCGATATCGTAAAGTCACTCGGGTCGACTTGGCCTTCTTCGGCCGCTGCAGTGGAGGATCCGAGAGGAGATGCCCCTTGGATTTTCCAAGTTCGATCGACGTTCGTTGTCACCCTCACAGAGCCATCACTACCCGCGCTGATGACAGTGTCCTTCAAAACAGTGGTGGAGTCGGTGCGGGATTCACCCACTCGCTCCATGGCGCCCCTCTGCTGAACCAACCGTTCATTCAGCAATGAAAGGCTGGCCGCGCTCGGAGCATCAGGGGTGACTCCCGAAGCGTCCCAAATAGTATCTGCTCGCCCCTCCAATACCGCTTCCTGTGCCTGATAGTAGTTCTTGACTCGATCTATGTAGACCGCTGCCCCGGACTCCGAATCGGTCGTAGCGCCCACATGGCCAGAGAAAGTGTTCGAGGACATAGAACACGACGCCTTCTGGCTTGGCGGAGGAGGCGGCGGGACGAATTTAGGGGTGACAGTAGTTTCTTCCCAGCCACTGACGCCGAACGCGGTCTTTGCTCTTACCCTAACCGTGAAGGTCTGGCCATTGGAAAGCCCACTTATGGCTGCGTACGGTTCCTTCACCTCCAGGGTTTTAACGATGCCTCCACCGCTGTCGGCGACCTCGACGTCGTAGCCGTCGAGGATGGCAACGCTACCGTTGCTCTCCGGTAAGCCCCAACTTGCTATCGCGCTGGCGTCTCCAGCTTGAGCCACCAGGTTGAGCACGCTGCCGGGCGGGCCGGCAGGAAGATAAGTAAGAGCGAGAGATGGCTGCCGTTCCGCGGGCACATCACCGAATGTGACGATTTCTTCTTTATTCGAGGTGAGCATGAGCCATGAATACTCACTTCCGGCAATATCCCCCTTAGGGGAATTTAATGGAAGCGCGGTAGCGGCCGTAGAGGAGTCTATGTCAGCCGCTAGATCTGATCCCTTGGTATCATTGTTGGTCTGGCTCTTCAGTGGTATTGCAGTAATGACACCGTCTACAGGGCATGTGCTCGTCATGCAATCCGGAGAGCCAAGATTGAGAAGAGCCTCTGAAACTCCGGCGCCATTGGGGAGCTCATCTAGCCTTAACCTGATCACGCTGACAGTCTTATCGGTGCCCGCGCCTCCGATCCGCATGATCGGAGAATCTATCAACGGACAGGGATTACCGTCGCAGGCCGTCGGGTCGGTCTTGGTGGTCTTGATGACGAAGTTGTCCTTGAGCAAGGTCAGGTGGCGGACGTCCTCCGCGGGCAGTTCCGGCGGGGTGCCGGGGACGGTGAAGCTCACCGAGGCCGTCTTGGCGGTGCAGACCTCCTCGACGCACGTCTGCATCTGCCACGTGTACGTCCTGCCGAGTTGGACGGTGTTCTCCGGTACCTGGAAGGACGCCCGCTCCCCGCCGTTGACCGTACGTTCGCCGAGCGGGCTCGTTCCGACCGGTGCGCCGGTGCTGTCGTACAGGAAGTACTTCGCGGTGACCGGTCCGCCGGAAGGCCGGTTGACCATGCCGGACAGGATCGGCCGGGTGGGGTCGGCCATGCCTGTCTCGGCGTCCGTGGGGATGAACGGTGCGTCCGAGGTGATGCGGTAGGCCGGGCTCTCGTTGCAGGAGGGCGGGGTGACGCCGGTACGGCAAGCCTTCACGACGAACTTGAAGCTGGCCGGGTTGTCCAGGGTGAACAGCTTGTCGACGACCTGTCCCGAGGGGATGCCGTTGTAGCTGGTCGCGGTGGGCACACCGTGCAGGGCGCGGACGTCCGACTCGGTCAGGACCCGGTTGTAGACGTGAACGTCGTCGATGCCGCCGTTGAGGTAGTCGGTGAAGGAGCCGTCCATCTTGGTACGGCCGATCTGGAAGTTGCCGCGGGCGTTCCACGGGGTGAGGTGGTCTTTCTCGCCCGAGAGCGTGCCGTCCACGTACAGGCGCAACTTCTGGGTGGTGGCGTCGTAGACGGCCACCAGGTGGGTCCACACGTTGATCGGGGCCGGATCCTTGGACGCCACGATCGTCACCTGGGCGGGTACGGCATCGCTGCGTGGCATGCCGAACCACCACTTCTGCTCATACTCGTGGTAGGAGAGGAAGAAGCCGGACTGCTGGTTACCGGCCTGGCTCACCACGGTGTGGTCACCGGCGCTGCCGTCAAGGCGTGCCCATGCGCTGACCGAGAAGCTCTGGTTGGTGTTCAGCACGGGTTTGGCGGTGACGGCATATGCGTCGCTGGGGTCGGTGTAGATGTCGTTGACCAGCTTCAGCGCCTTGCCGAGCTGACCGGTGTCCCGGCTGGCCGCCCCCTTGAGGGTCGCGGGGAACCCCTTCCCCGACGAGTCGGTGGCCGTCGTCCCGGATGCCTCGTCGAACTTCCAGTAGGCGGTCTCCCCCGTGGGGATCGTGGGCGGCGTTCCCATGGTGGAGTCGTTGACCGAGACGGTGTAGTCGAGGTTGGTGCCTTCGGCGACGCTGGATTTGAACCCGACCTTGACCTTGGTGCTGCGTGCGATCGCGTCGTTGCCGTCCATGGAGTCGATGGACTCGGCGGTGACGGTGGGGATCTCGGGCGGCAGCATGTAGGAGACGGTCAACTTGGGCGGACGCGCGCCGGTGCCGGTGGTCTCCGCGGAGTGGAACTCGATCGATCCGACGCCGCCCCAGGGCGTCGTCTCGTCCACGGTGCTGATCTGCAGCCCGTAGTTGGGACTGCCGCCCGCCCAACTGCTCGCGATGGGGGTCACGGCCCAGGAGAATGCCCGAGGGTAGGGATCGGCGTCCGGATCGTACGGCGGGCAGAGCTGGATCTGGGAGCCGGCCTGTGCGACCGAGGGCTGGTTCGCCCAGGTGAGCTCCCCGGGGGTCCAGGGCGCGGTGATCCGGGACACCCTCAGGCCGCTGGTCCAGTGATCACACCTTGAGGCTTTGGGTGCCCACAGCTCCAACTGGGCGCTGCCGACCGCCTTACCGATCAGCGGGGTGGTGTCGAACTTGATGAGCGCGTTGTGGAACCTGACGACGCTCGGCGCGGAAGAGCTGTCCCTCACGGACTCTCCACCGACTTTGAGGCGCGGGGCACCGGGGTTGTCGTAGCCCGTCCCCGTGGAGGCCACGAAGGTGTCGGTGTCGAGCGTGAGTGTGGTCGTCGGGTCGACCACTACCGGGTACTTCGTGGCGGGATCGGCCAAGAAGCCGGCGTCGGGTTTCAGGACGAGTGTCGCGGTGCCGTCCTTCTCGAGGACCTGCGTGTCGATCGAGCCGGTTCGGCGGTTGCCCTGACCGTCTGCACCCGGTTCCGTGCTGTCCCACATGATCGGAGCCGGGGCGTGTGCCACCAGTTTCCCCTTGGAGTCGGCCAGTTCCAGCCGCCCTCGTTTGGCTTCGGTGAGACGCAGTCCGTCGTTCCGGACGGGGATCCGGATCTCCACCGGACCCTTGGGCCTCTCGCGCAGCACGACGTCATGTTGGAAGCCGGTGGGCAGGGCGGCCACGACCAGGTCGGCTCCCGGTCCGGCCGCATCGACGTAACGGGCGACGTTGCCGTTGACCTCCGGGCGGGGCAGGGGCGTGGGCCAGTCCAGCGTGAACCGCTGTTCCTTGCCGCCTCGCCCCATGGACGCGAACGCCTTGCCGTCGCCTCCCATGGAGAAGGCCACATCGGCCTTACCGATCTTGGGTTTGAGAGCACCGTCACGCTCCACCAAAGTCGTGTCGACCCATGCCCAGGAGCCGTCGGGCTGCTTGACCCGGGTGGGGCCTGAATACGCCTGCATGGTGATGGTGCCGTCGGGGTTGGCCCAGGAACGGGACGTCTCCGTTCCGGCGGCCTCAACTTCGACGGGCTTGTTCTGTTTCCGGGCCTCCTCGACTCCGGCTCGCAGAGCCGCGTCCGGGTCCGCTGGACGGGGGAAGGTCGTCACCGAGGGTTTGGCCGGAGCGACCGCGGCGTCCGGCCTGGGGTCCGCCTGCGCCGTCTGGGGAACGGCGGCGACAAGGAGCGACGCGGCCAGGGCCGATACGGTTAAGACCGCCGTCCCTGTCCGTTTGGATCGTCTGCGCCGTGGCGGCGGCGCAGATAGGTGGTGCGGCGATGAAGCGCTCACCGATACCTCCGTCAGCTGGGAGATTGACCGGCCGGCAAGGGAGAGGGAGAACCGGCCGGAGATGATCACCGCAAGCATGACGGGCAGCTCTGTTGATCTTGTCTTTCACAGTGTCGCGATCTTGGTGCCACCTGCCGTCTCTCGTGTATGAGGACATCGGGATGAAGTCACCGGAACGCTGATGGGTTCACATACCGTCCACGCTCACCGCGACGGCACCGCTGGCCCGGTGTCTGCGAGAGTCCTTCCCCACAGAGCTCTCAGCCGTTCGGTGACGGCATCGGCTTCGGGTACTCCCATCGGAGCAAGGATGGCCGAGGCCTCCTCCAGCCAAATCCTCGTCTCCTCCGCCTGTCCCGACGCAACCAGCGCCTCCGCCATTCCCTTGCAGGCGAGGCCCCGGTAATAGGGGTAGCCGAGAGAGGAGGAGAGGGAAGCGGCTGTCTCATAGTGGCCTAGTGCGGCGACCTCGTCTCCGGCGAGAAGGCACGCGCTGCCCAGGCCGACGAGTATCTCGCACTCGAGTTCACGGGTCTTCACCTGTCGTGCCTGAAGGAGCGCCTCCTGGTAATGGGCCCGGGACTCCGGATACCGGCCTTGACGGAGAAGATCACGGCCGAGGCCGTTGAGAGCGTCAGCTGTGAGCCGGAGGCTCTTCAACTCCCTGCCCAGCGAGAGGGCACGTGTCAGGCATTCCAGCGAGGACGCGGAGTCTCCCATCCCGGAGTGGGCCTCCCCCAGATGCACGAGAACGTACGCCTCGTTATGACGCTCCCCCTCCTCCTTCGCCATCGCGTAGTGGTCAATCAGGGGACCGAGAGCCTCTTCGAACCTTCCCAACTGGATGTATGCGATCGCCAGGCGGTAGCGACCGCTCCCCGGATCGAAACCGACGTCGAGCGACGACTCGATCCGTACGGCCTCCCGGCATGTCTCCACCGCCTCGGCGATCCGGCCGATCCGGAGCAGGCCGTAACCGATGTCGCTGAGCGCTCTCGCCTCACCCCGCCGGTCCCCCATCTCCCGCAGTACGGCCAGAGCCATTCGCTGGAGGCCGAGGTATTCCTCATACTTTCCCGCGAACATGTTGGCGTAGGCGAGAGATCCGGCGATCTCCACTTCGCCGCGCCGATCCCTGATCTCCTGAGCCGCGGACAGAGCGATCCGATGA
Source organism: Streptosporangium sp. NPDC004379 (assembly GCF_042873875.1). Lineage (NCBI taxonomy): Bacteria > Bacillati > Actinomycetota > Actinomycetes > Streptosporangiales > Streptosporangiaceae > Streptosporangium > Streptosporangium sp. NPDC004379. The sequence continues at coordinate 177,748 of NZ_JBIAMC010000008.1, read as the reverse complement.
GTGGCGAGCCAGTCATCCACTCGGTCACGCACATCGAAGAAGCGCGACAGCACACGTGCCGTCTTCCAGGCATGGACCTGCCATCCTTGGGACGCCTCGTACGAGATCGCCGAGATGAGGAAATGGTTTTCAACGTCCAGCCACCTCCATGCCTCGTTCTTGTCCTTGAACCTCATCTCCTCCGGCCTCAGCGGTTCTTCGAGGAGACGGGCCAACCGCCCTGGCTGGATGACCTCCATGGCGGCGATGCTCATCCGCAGCGCCCAGTCGAACAGGCGCGACAGCGCGCCGTACCGTTCATCGGCGCGGTCGTCGGCCTCACCACGGTCGCACGCGTACACACGGACCAGATCGTGCATCGACAGCCGGTCGCCGTCCCTGCCGATCAGATGGGCGCCGACGAGTGTCTCGATCACGGCTCGGCTCTCGGCGGGTGGCATACCCGTCAGCGCGACGACCCCGTCGAAACCGATGTCCGGCCCCGGAGCCAGCCCTATCAGGCGGAACGCCCTTCGGGCGTTCCCCGGCAGGGTCCGGTAGGAGAGTTCGAAGGCGGCGCGGACCCCGATGTGAGGGTCCTCTTCGATGTCCAGGGCGGTCAGGCGGTTCTCCCTGCTGAGCCGGGAGTTGAAGGCCCCGAGGGGCAGATCCGGCCGGGTCACGAGGTGCGCCGCGGCCAGGCGGAGCGCGAGGGGGAGGTATCCGCACAGCTCGGCCAGTTCGGAGACGGCGTCCGCTTCGGCTTGGGACCTTTCGCGCCCCAGGAGGGCGATCAATAACGCCCGTGCCTCCGTCATCGAGAGAGCGTCAAGGGTGATGACCCGGACGTCATGCGTGACGGACAACCCGCGTAGCGAGTTCCGGCTGGTGACGATCGACCTGCACGAAGAGGATCCCGGCAGGAGGGGACGCACCTGTTCAGGGTCCATCGCGTTGTCGAACACCATGAGAATTCGCTTGCCGGTTACGAGGGAGCGGTAGAGCGCCTCCTGCTCATCTGCTTCGTGAGGGATGTCCTCAGCCGTCACTCCCAAGCCGCTCAGCAGCCGCCGCAGAGCGTGGGCTCTTGTCATGGGCTCCTCCTGCGAATAACCGTGGAGGTTCACGTAGAGCTGGCCGTCGGGGAACCGATCGGAGACCCGATGCCCCCAATGTGTCGCGAGCGCGGTCTTGCCCACTCCCGCCGTACCGGCGATGACGGTGATCGCCACCGTAGGACCGTCCCCTTGTTCCGAGGGCAGCAGCAGATCCAGTTGTCGCAGGCTTTCCTCTCGGCCGGTGAAGCGGGCGATGTCGGGAGGCAACTGGCGGGGGACGGGACGACTGTGGGCTGAAGCCGCCGGCTTCCCCGATCTCCGTGGCTGTCCTTCCGCGCTCAGGGCGGGGTCACCTGACAGGATGGCCTGGTGGAGCCGGGCCATGTCGTCTCCGGGTTCCAACCCCAGTTCCCTGCGGAACTGCTGGTGGGCCAGCCTGTACTCCTCAAGTGCCTCAGCGGTTCGCCCCTCCCGGTGAAGAGCGAGCATCAGCTGGGCTCGTAACTTCTCATTGAGCGGATTCTCCGTGACGAGCTTTCTCAGCTCACCGATCAACTCGGAGGCGCGCCCGGCGGCGAGGTCCGCCTCGATGCGCTCCGCGAGCACGATGGTCCGGCGTTCTTCCAGTGCTGGACCCTCAGCCGACTGGAACGCCGGATGAGTGCCGGACAGGGCGGGTCCCTGCCAGATGTCCAGGGCCGCCCGGAACCGCTCGGCGGCCTGTTCGGCATTGCCCTCCGCCATGGCAGCCCTGGCGCTTTCGCTTCTGGCGGTGAAAACCCCTAGGTCGGAAGCGTCACAAGGAATGCGCAAGGAGTATCCCGAGGGAGCGCTTGCCAGAACATCCGCGTCAGCGAGCAGCCGACGCAGGGACCACAGGTGGTTGTGCAACAACCTTCGCCCCGACGCGGGAGCCTCATTTCCCCACAGAGCCCTCAGCAGCCGTTCGTGTGAGACGACGCGGTTAGCGTTCAGCACCAGAACGGCCAGCAATGTGCGCGGTTTCTGTCCTACGACCGACAGAGACCTTCCATCACGCCAGATACCCACCGGCCCCAGCACTCGGAATTCCACAGCGTCCTCCCCGTTGCGAAGGATCGCTCCCGGATGTAGCGGCGACCGTGTAAGCCCCAAGGCCATACCGTACGGATCACACGCCTTCGGGAACGATCCAGCTCGCTGAATCCACGACAGCGGAGAAGACGATACAAGATCAGAAAAAGAAAGCGAAGCTAACCGAAGAGACATTCACCCCTGACTTCGGATTGTCATGTGCCGGTAGCGGATCGCCGCTCCAGCCGGGAAATGTGATTCCGAGGAAAGGCCGCCCACCGAATCGACTCCTTCTCCGGCCCCGCGTCGCGCCGGTGGCCTCGCAAGGAAGAAGGCATCCCGCCACCAAGGGCGACAGCGGCCGATACCGCTTTTGCGGATATGGCCCATCATCGACACGCACCGGGCCGTACCCCCGTACAGAGGCACGGCCCCGGCCTCAGATACGGAAAACCGTGGCTCCTCGACCACAGGGAATTCCCGGCGCTTCGTTTACGGGGCATGGCGGTGATGCGCCGGTGCCCGCCTGAGCCGGCGTCACGGGCGTGCGCCGGGTCTCGGCGGTGTGACAGCGGCCGTGACGCGGGTGAGGACGTCGGGCCAGGGGCGGGCCGGGACCACGGGGACGCCCGCCTCGGCGGCCAGGGCCGCGAGGCGGGCGCCGTAGCGGGCGCTGGCGCGGGCTCGGGCGAGCTGGTCGCCGTTGCCGGGCTCGCGGCTCAGGTAGTTCGCCGCGATCCGCGCTTCGTCGGGCTCGTGCAGGACCACCGCCGCCACCCGCCCGTCCGCCGGGATCCCGGCGAAGGACTCCCGTACGGCGAGGCCCGGCAGCAGGTAGTCGCCTTCGATCACCACCGGGGTGCCGGTCTCCAGGTGGTTGGCCACCACCGCCTCGATGGCCGGGGCGAGCGCCTCGGCGATGGCGACCTGGAGGTCGGCGATGTCGTCGGCCGGCAGGCGGCCGTCCTCGGGGTGGGTGCGCCAGTGGTGCAGGAGCGGCTGCTGTTCGGGTGTGGTCATGGCGAGGAGCGCCTCGACGAGGTCGTCGACCTCCACGATAGGGACGCCGTGGAGCCGCGCCAGGGGGTAGCTGACCCGGGTCTTACCGGTTCCGGAGGCGCCGCAGATCAACAGCACGTCCCAGGTGCGCCGTGGGACCGGCGGGAGCCCGCCGTCCGAGGACCCGTTCGACGGGTCCGCGCCGCCCGGCGGGCGCACGCCGTTCTCGGGCCCGTCCGGGAAGCGCCCCTCGCCCGCCGGTACACCCGGGGAGCGCCTGTCCGCGGCCCCGTACGGCGGGCGGATGGCCTCGGCCGAGGCCGCCGGTGCGCTGTCGTGCATGTTTACCCCTTTGATCTGCGGACACTAAGTATCTCTGAGCAGAGAGAACTTCGCGCAAGGGGAGGAATCACCCATGGGTGCTGACGAGAAGATCTCCAACAAGTCCCAGGAGCTCGGGGGCAAGGTCAAGGAGGGTGTCGGCCGCGCCACGGACGACGAGCGCCTTGAGGCCGAGGGCCGGGCCGACCAGGGGGAGAGCAAGTTCAAGCAGGCCGGGGAGAAGCTGAAGGACAGCGCCAAGGACGTCAAGGACGCCTTCAAGCGTTGATCTCCCAGCCCAGTAGGCCGAAGCCTCCCGTTCCAGGAGGTTCCGGCCGTGGGGGGGGGGGGGGGGGGCGGGGGGGGGGCCCCCCCGGCCCCCCCCCCCGCCCCCCCCCCCCCGGCCCGGCCCGCCCCCCCCCCCCCCCCGCCGCCCGCCGGACGCCC
>NZ_JBIAMC010000008.1:151961-173881 GCF_042873875.1 Streptosporangium sp. NPDC004379 | reverse complement strand
GGCCACCCCACCTCCGTGGGCGCCCCCCGCCGCGGGGGGGGGGGGGGGGGGGGGGGGTGTGGGGGGCGGCGGGCCCCCCCCCCCCCCCCCCCCCCCCCCCCCCCCCAACTCCCCTTCTCACGGGTCCCCTCCCCCACGAACTCCCTCACCCACGGGTTCCCCGCGGAGTTCTCACAGCTCTCCGCCGAGTTCTCACAGGTCCCCGCGGAGTTCTCACGGGTTTCCGCGGGGTCCACAGGTTCCCGCGGGGCCTCACGGCCGCACTGATAATGCCTTGCCAACCGATCGGGTGATCTCGTTAGGGTGACCCGGTGTCTTCACAACGCGCCCTGCTGCCGCGGTCGACCCCGGCCGCCTCCGGGGTGTCATCCCGTTCGATCGCCGCGCTGCTGGACCGGTTCGAAGCAGGTTCCGTCGAGCGTCACTCGATCATGGTCGTACGCCACGGTCACGTCATCGCCGAGGGCTGGTGGGCGCCGTACTCGGCCGAACGCCCGCATCTTCTCTACTCGCTGACCAAGTCGTTCACCTCGATCGCCGTGGGGCTCGTGATCGCCGACGGGCTGCTCTCCCTGGACGACCGGGTGGTGGACGTGCTGCCCGACCATGTCCCGGCCGACATCTCGGAGCAGGGGCGCCGCCTCACTGTCCACCACCTGCTGTCCATGACGACCGGACATGACACGGACAGTCTCGACGAGGCCTGGCGGCTGGAACCGGGCGACCTGGTGAAGGGCTTCCTGCGCGTACCGTTTCCCGATCCCGAGGGAACACGGCACGCCTACGACAATGCGACCACCTTCGTCCTGGCCCGGATGGTGGAACGGGTCACGGGCCGCGGCCTGCCGGAGTTTCTCGACGAGCGCCTTTTCACGCCGATGGGCATCGACCACGCCGAGTGGGACCGGGTGGCGAGCGGCGCCTCCTTCGGGTTCCACGGCCTGCACCTCACGACCGAGGCCGTCGCCGCCTTCGGCGAGCTGCTGCTGCGCGGCGGCGTGTGGGGCGACCGGCGGCTCGTCCCCCGCGAATGGGTGGAACTCGCGACCGGACGGCACATCGACACCCCGCAGGTCGAGGGCTGGTCGGAGAACCCCGACGCGCTCTGCGGCTACGGCTACCAGTTCTGGATGTCGCGTCACGGTTACCGGGGTGACGGCGCCTTCGGCCAACTGTGCGTGGTCGTCCCGTCGCACGATCTCGTGGTCGCCATGACCGGCGCGACGGTGCTGGGTGAGGAGATACTCGGCCCGCTGTGGGAGTGTCTGCTGCCCGGCATGGACCAGGCGGGAAGCACCCGGGACGACGAGGTCCTCGCCGATCGGCTGCGGCGGCTGTCACTCGCGCCGGTACCGGGTTCGGCCGCCCCGGGGCGTTCCGTCAAGGCGGTGATCGACGCCTCCGCCGGGGACTCGGCCCTGCCCGCCGGGACCACGGTGACCGTCGATCCCGTCGACGGCGGATGGCGCCTGCGGTTCGGGGCGCTCCTCGACGTCGCGGCCGGTCACGGTGAATGGCGGGAGAGCTCACCGCTCGGCCGTCCTGTCGTCGCGGCCGGCGCCTGGCAGGGCGGCACGTTCGTCGCCGATCTCTACGTCATCACCACCCCGCACCGGGTGCGGCTGGTGGTCGACGCCGATGCGGGGACGGCGGTGGCGACGTGGAACGTCGCGCCCCTGACCGGCCCCGATCTGGCGTTGCACCTGAGGTCGCCGCTGATGACACGGCCCGACGTCTCGTAGGCGCCGGCGACCGGCCCCAGCCGCGGGAGTCTCCTCTGTACGGCGTCTCAGCAGGGCTGGGCGCGCCGGACCGGCTCCCGGCCGCAGGAGTCTCCTCCTCGCGGCCGGGGCCGCTTTCCGCCGGCTCTCATCTCGTGGGTCCCGGTCCCGCTAGGACGCCGGTCCCATCTCCGGTTGGGGCGCCCGCTCGCCCGTTGCCTCACCCGATCCCTCCCCCGACGCCGCTCCGGCGTCGGGAGCCAGGTCGTCGATGAGGTCCCCCAGGTCGTCCGCCAGCAGGTCCGCCGGGAGCGGGCGGTCGGGGAAGGTCGTGTCCGCGCCGGATCTCTCGGCCACCACCCGGCTCTCGCCGTCGATGCCGCGCGGCGCCGGCGGCTGCTCATCCGACGGGTCGGCCGACTGCTCGTCCGACGGGCCGGCCGTCGGTTCAGCCGGTGCCCCACCGCGGTGCTCCCCGGCGGGTTTCCGGTCCTCCCCCGTGGGGTCCCCGGCCTCTGCTGCTTCCTCGGGTGCTGCGTGCTCGTTCATGGGGGTACCACTCCCCGGCAAAGCACTAAATATGTCCGTTTTAGGCATGGCGGCGGGCGATCGGGTAGGGAACCCGCTGGAGGAGGAAGACGACGATGACCGTGACGCGATTTCATGATCTGCCGCTCGCCGACCGGGACCGGGACTGGGACGCCGACGCGGCCGAGAAGCGGGTCCGCGAGTGGGCGGGCGCCGAGGAGAAACCAAACGCGAAGTACCGCGAGGCGCACGTCTGGTACGACGGCGAGGACCCGGAGAACTTCGAGAGCTACAAGCTGCCGGTCGCCGACGTGATCGGCGGCCACCTGAAGGCCGTGCCGCGCGCCGTGATGGCGGCCGGGGCGGTCATGCAGGGCGCGCGGGGCGGGGTGAAGATCCCCCGAGACGAGGTTGACCGGGTCAAGTCCCACCTGGCCAGGTACTACGCGAAGATGGGTGACACACCGCCCTGGGAGCGCTGACCGGTGCCGCGCTTCGAGTTCGCCTTCGAGTCGACGTGGGTGACGCCGCTGAAGCTGATGGGGATCACCCCCGAGCGGGCGTTCGTCCTCGTCGACGCGGGCGAGCTGCGGGTGCGCTTCGGCCCCTGGCGGCTGCGCACACCCGTCTCCAACGTCTCGGGCGCCCTCGTCACCGGCCCGTACACGCCGTGGAAGGTCATCGGGCCGCACCTGTCGCTGGCCGATCGGGGCGTGACCTTCGGGACGAGCACGCGGAGAGGCGTGTGCGTCCTGTTCCACCGGCCGGTCCCCGCGCTCGTGCCGGGGCGTCTGCTGACCCATCCCGGCGCAACCCTCACCGTGTCCGACTCCGAAGGACTGGTGGAGACACTTCGACGATCACAGAGCACATGACCGGCGGACACCCGGGTAGCAGGGTGGGGCTGATCAAGAGGAGGGGAGCAATGACTGAGAACCAGGAAGGACGGGACTCCCGGGGGCGGCCGACGGTTCCGACGACGCCGAGGGACGTGGTCTACATCCGGCTGGCGTCGTTCGCGCTCATACCGGTCGCGGTCCTCGCCATGTTCGGTTTCGCGACCGGCACCACGTGGCTGGTCATCGCCGCCGTGGTCCTCGCGGTGATAGCGATCGCGTTCATCGTGGTCGGTGTTCGCCGCCAGTCGCGGAGGCCCGGCTCGACCACGGAGGAGGCGGGCTGAGGCATCGCACGTCTGGCGGCGGCTTCGGGAGGCGGACGGCCTTCCCGGGGCCGCCGGCGCTTTTCCACGGTCCCTTCCCCGTTCGGGGCCTTCCCGGCCGGCGCCTTTCACGAGGAGATCGCGGGCCGCACGGAGGACCACGCCGCACGGAGAACCCGGCCGCAGAGGAGGCCGGCCGTACGGAGGATCCTCAGAGGGCGGCGTCGACCGCCTCGGGCGACAGGATGTGGTCGAGGACCATGTGGGCGCAGCCGACGATGCCCGCGCCGGGGCCGAGGCGGCTGCGCTCGATCCGCAGGTTGCGGGTGGACAGGGCGGTGGAGCGGCGGTGGACGACCTCCCGCACGCCCGACACCAGGGGCTGGAACGACTCGGCGACGTCGCCGCCCAGGACGACCACGGCGGGGTTGAGCAGGTTGACCGCGGTGGCGACGACCTCGCCGAGCATCCGGGCGGCGTTGCGGACGACGGCCATGGTCTCGGCGTCCCCGGCGCGGACGAGGCTCACCACGTCGGCCAGCGACGTCACCTGGTAGCCGCGGTCACGCAGGTCGCGCAGGATGGCGGTGCCGCTGGCCACGGAGTCGACGCAGTCGACGTTGCCGCACCGGCACAGCACTCCCCCGCCGTCGCGGACCGGGATGTGCCCGATCTCCCCGGCCGCGCCCAGCGCCCCGCGCAGGATCTCCCCGCCCGCGATGACCCCGGCGCCGATCCGGGTGGAGACCTTGATGAACAGCAGGTCGTCGGCGTTCCCGGCGTAGGCGGAGCGGTGCTCGCCGATCGCGATGACGTTCACGTCGTTGTCGAGGAAGACCGGGACGGGGAAGCGTTCGGCGATGATCGGCGGGATGGCGACGCCGGTCCAGTTCGCCATGATCCGGGCGCTCTCGGTACGGCCGGCCGCGAACTCGACCGTCGCGGGGACGCCGAGGCCGACGCCGCGCACCTGGGAGAGGGGGCGGTCGCCGAGCAGTTCGGCCCAGGTGTCCATGACCAGGGGCAGGACGGTGTCCGGGCCCTCCTCCACGTCCACGGCGAGGCTCACGCCGTCCAGCCGCCGGCCGGAGAGGTCGCAGACGGCGATCTGGGCGCGGCTGGCGCCCAGGGAGGCGACAAGGATGACGCCGCCCGCGGCGTTGAAGACGAGGCGGGTCGGCGGGCGGCCGCCGGTGGAGGGGCCCTCGCTGTCCTCCACGACGAGCCCGTGGTCCAGCAGCTCGGTGACGCGCAGCGAGACGGCCGGCCGTGACAGGCCGGTGACACGTCCGATGTCGGTGCGCGTGACGGCTTCACCGGCGCGGATGAGGCGGAGCACCTCACCGCTGGTGGCCAGGGCGGCGGCGGGACGGCGCGGCATCGGTCAAGTGAACCACACGGAGTTATGGAATGAAAACTCCAAGCTTTCTCATCTCAAATTACAAAACTCCGCTTGTGTGAAGCGCAAGATGTGGCTACTGTCCGATCTATCCCTAATCCGGTAGATCACTACGGAGCAGTCCTCATGTCCGAGACCCCGCGGCCCGCCGACCTGATCGTCTTCGGCGGCACAGGTGACCTCTCCATGCGGAAGCTCCTGCCCGCGCTGTATCACTGCGACCGCGACGGCCGCCTGGCCCCCGAGACCCGCGTCATCGCGATGTCCCGGGGCGGGCTCGACGACTCCGACTTCCGCGGCAAGGTGGACGCCGAGGTCCGCGGTTCCGTCCCGGCGGACGACCACGGCACCTGGCAGCGTTTCCTGGGCCGCCTGCACCACGTCTCCATCGACGTCGGCGGCCAGGACACCGAGGGCTGGTCGCGCACCGCCCGCCTGCTCGCCGGGAGCGAGGAGCGGGACCGGATCTTCTACCTCGCCAGCCCGCCCATGACGTTCGGCCCGTTCTGCCGCGAGCTGCACCAGGCCGGCCTGGTCACCCCCGCCTCGCGGGTGGTGCTGGAGAAGCCGCTGGGCCGCGACCTGGCCAGCGCCCAGCGGATCAACGACGAGGTCGGAGCGATCTTCGACGAGCGGCAGATCTACCGGATCGACCACTACCTGGGCAAGGAGACGGTCCAGAACCTCCTGGTGCTGCGGTTCGCCAACGCGTTCCTGGAGCCGATCTGGAACTCCCTGTGGATCGACCACGTCCAGATCACCGCCGCCGAGACCGTGGGCACCCCGGGCCGCCGCGGCTACTACGACCACGCGGGCGCGCTGCGCGACATGGTGCAGAACCACCTGCTGCAGCTGCTGTGCCTGGTGGCGATGGAGCCCCCGTCGCGCAACGACCGGGAGTCGATCCGCGACGAGAAGGTCAAGGTCCTGCAGTCGCTGCGGCCGATCGTCGGCGGCGAGGTCGACCGGTTCACCGTACGCGGCCAGTACACGGCGGGCGAGTGCGACGGCGTGCGGGTCCCGGGCTACCTCGACGAGCCCGACAGCACCGCGCCCACCGACGCCTCCCGCCGGGTGGAGACCTTCGCCGCGATCCGCGCCGAGGTGAAGAACTGGCGCTGGGCGGGCGTGCCGTTCTACCTGCGCACCGGCAAGCGCATGCCGTACCGGTCCACGGAGATCGTGGTGCAGTTCAAGGACGTGCCCCACTCGATCTTCGCGGGCAGCGCGCCCAACCGGCTGGTGCTGCGGCTGCAGCCGAGCGAGGGCATCCGGCTGCACCTGATGGCCAAGGAGCCGGGCGCGGGCGAGGTGGCGCTCAAGCCGGTCCCGCTCAGCCTCAGCTTCGCCGAGACCTTCACCTCCCGGGTGCCCGAGGCCTACGAGCGGCTGCTCATGGACGTCCTCACCGGGAACCCGACGCTGTTCATGCGGCGCGACGAGGTGGAGGCCGCCTGGCGGTGGATCGACCCGATCCTGCACGAGTGGGAGTCGCAGGGCTCCGCGCCCGAGCCGTACCCGGCGGGCAGCCCCGGTCCGGCCGGGGCGCACGAGCTGGTGCTGCGCAGCGGCCGCTACTGGTACGAGGACGACCTCGCGTGACCGGCCGCCCTGCCCGCCGCCGGACGCCCTCCGCGCGACTCCTCCCGTGAGGGGCCTTCCGTGAACCCCATGAACCCTGTGGATCCTGTGAACTCTGCGACCGACCGCACCGACCACCGACCCGACGACGACGAAGGAGGCCGGGTGAACCCCGTCATCCAGGAGATCACCGACCGCCTGATCGAGCGCAGCCGCGCCAGCCGTACCGCCTACCTGGCGCGGCTCGACGCCGAGGCCGAGGCGGCCCGCCGCCGCGGCCCGGCCCGCTCCTCGCTGGGCTGCGCCAACCTGGCCCACGGCTTCGCCGCCGCCCCCGGGGCCGACAAGCTCGACCTGCGGGCCTCGGTCAAGCCGGGCGTGGCGATCGTGTCGAGCTACAACGACATGCTGTCGGCGCACCAGCCGTACGAGACCTACCCGGCGATCCTCAAGGCGGCCGTCCGTACGGCGGGCGGCGTCGCACAGTTCGCCGGCGGCGTGCCCGCCATGTGCGACGGCATCACCCAGGGCCGTCCCGGCATGGAGCTGTCGCTCTACAGCCGCGAGGTCATCGCGATGGCCACGGCGATCGCGCTGTCCCACGACATGTTCGACGCCTCCCTCATGCTGGGCGTCTGCGACAAGATCGTGCCGGGCCTGCTGATCGGCGCGCTGCACTTCGGCCACCTGCCGGCGGTGTTCGTCCCGGCGGGGCCGATGGGCTCCGGTCTGCCCAACAAGGTCAAGGCGCGCACCCGGCAGCTGTTCGCCGAGGGCAAGGTCGGCAAGGACGAGCTGCTGGACGCCGAGGCGAAGTCGTACCACTCCCCCGGCACCTGCACCTTCTACGGCACCGCCAACTCCAACCAGGTCATGATCGAGGTCATGGGCCTGCACCTGCCGGGCACGACCTTCGTCAACCCCCGCACCGAGCTGCGCCAGGCGCTGACCGAGGCGGCCGGGCGGCGGGCGGTGGCGCTGACCGCGCACGGCGCCGAGTACACCCCCGTGGGCCGGGTCGTCGACGAGAAGGCGATCGTCAACGCCTGCGTGGCGCTGCTGGCCACCGGCGGCTCGACCAACCACACCATGCACCTCGTCGCGATCGCCGCGGCGGCCGGCATCGAGCTGCTCTGGGACGACCTGGCCGCCCTGTCGAAGGCGGTGCCGCTGCTGACCCGCATGTACCCCAACGGTCAGGCCGACGTGAACCACTTCCAGGCCGCCGGCGGCATGCAGGTGCTCATCGGCGAGCTGCTGGACGCCGGGCTGCTCCACCGCGACGTGCTGACGATCGCGGGGCACGGGCTGGACCACTACCGCTCGGCCCCCGTGCTCAAGGACGGCGAGCTGGTCTGGGAGGAGCGCACCGAGGGCAGCACCGACCCCGACGTGCTGCGGCCGGTCGCCGAGGCGTTCTCCCCCGACGGCGGCATCCACATGCTCGACGGCAACCTGGGCCGCGCGGTCAGCAAGGTCTCGGCGGTCAAGGACGAGCACCTCGTCGTCGAGGCGCCCGCGAAGGTCTTCGACGACCAGCTCGACCTGCTGCGCGCCTTCGAGGCGGGCGAGCTGGACGGGCAGGACTTCGTCGCGGTCATCCGCTACCAGGGGCCCAGCGCGAACGGCATGCCGGAGCTGCACAAGCTCACCCCGCCGCTGGCGGTGCTGCTGGACCGCGGGCAGCGGGTGGCGATCGTCACCGACGGCCGCATGTCCGGCGCGTCGGGCAAGGTCCCGGCCGCCATCCACCTGTCGCCCGAGGCCGCCCAGGGCGGGCCGATCGCGCTCGTTCGCGACGGCGACCCGATCCGCCTGGACTCGGCCGCGGGCACCCTGGAGCTGCTGGTGCCCGCCGGGGAGCTGGCCGCCCGCACACCGCAGGGCGCCCCGCTCAGCGACGCCCAGTGGGTCGGCACCGGCCGCGAGCTGTTCGCCGCATTCCGCCGTACGGCCGGCCCCGCCGAGCGCGGCGCCGGGATCTTCGCCCTGAACGGCCGCGCCGAGAGCCTCGCCGACGGCACCGTCGTGTCGCCCGGGGACGCCCGGTGAACCTCCCCTGGCTCGTCGCCGACGTCGGCGGCACCAACGCCCGGTTCGGCCTGGTCACCGAACCGGGGCGGGGACCGGGCTCGGTGGCCGTGCTCGCCGTCGCCGACCACGCGGGACTCCCCGAGGCCGTGGCCGCCTACCTGGCCGGGCACGCGGGCGGGGTCCGGCCGGAGGCGGCGTGCGTCGCGATCGCCGGGCCGGTCGAGGGCGACCGCTACCGGCTCACCAACGCCGGCTGGGCCGGGTCGGTCCGCGACCTGGGCATCGCGCACGTCGAGCTGGTCAACGACTTCGAGGCGCTGGCCGCGTCCCTGCCGCACCTGCCGGCCGCGGAGCTGGTCGGCCTGGGCGGTCCCGCCCCCGGACACGGCGTCAAGGTCGTGCTGGGGCCGGGGACGGGTCTCGGCGTGGCGGGCCTGGTGCCCGCGGCCGAGGGCTGGGTGCCGGTCCCCGGCGAGGGCGGTCACGTCACCGTGCCGGTCCTGGACGAGCGCGACCACGAGATCGTCCGGGCGCTGCGCGCCGAGGGGACGGGCCAGGTGGTGGCCGAGCACCTGCTGTCGGGGCCGGGGCTGACCCGGCTGCACCACGCCCTCGCGCTGGTGCGCGGCGTGCGGGCGCCGCGGCTGGCCGCCTCGGACATCGTGGCCCGGATGGACGACTCGCTGTGCGCGGAGACCGTCGAGGTCTTCTGCGGGATGCTCGGCACCTTCGCCGGGAACGTCGCGCTGACCTTGGGCGCCCGCGGCGGCGTCTACCTGGGCGGCGGGGTGCTGCCGCGCATCGTGGAGCGGGTCCGCGCCAGCGACTTCCGCCGCCGGTTCGAGGCGGCCCCCACCATGAACGGCTATCTTTCGGGCATCGCCACCTCGCTGATCGTCGCCCCGCAGCCCGCGCTGCTCGGGGCCGCGGCGTGGCTGGGCCAGCGCCTGGCCGCCGCGCCGAAGTCGCCGAATCCGTCGAAGCCATCGAAGTTGGAGTACGCATGAGCCTGCTGGACATCGCCCCGGTGATCCCGGTCGTCGTGATCGACGACCCGGAGACCGCGGTCCCCCTGGCGCGGGCCCTGGCGGCGGGCGGTCTGCCCGCCATCGAGGTGACCCTCCGTACGGCCTGCGCGCTGGACGCCATCGCGCGGATCGCCGCCGAGGTTCCCGAGGCGGTCGTCGGGGCGGGCACCGTCCGCACCCCCGCCGACGTGACGGCCTCGGTGAAGGCCGGGGCCAGGTTCCTGGTCAGCCCGGGGAGCACCCCGAGGCTCCTGGACGCCATGGAGGAGGGCGGCATCCCGTTCCTTCCGGGCGCGGCGACCTCCTCGGAGGTCATGGCGCTGGCCGAGCGCGGGCTGACGGAGATGAAGTTCTTCCCGGCCGAGGCCGCCGGCGGCGTGCCGTACCTGAAGTCGCTGGGCGGGCCGCTGCCCGAGGTGCGGTTCTGCCCGACGGGCGGGATCAGGCTCCAGACCGCGCCGGAGTATCTGGCGCTGGCCAACGTCGGGTGCGTGGGCGGGACCTGGCTCACTCCGGCCGACGCGCTGGCGGCCGGTGACTACGCCCGGATCGAGAAGCTCGCCGCCGAGGCCGCCGCGCTCCGCTAGCCGTACGGCCGGCGCCCGGCGGAGCCCCGAACCGAACCGAACCGGACTGAACCGAACCGAACCGGACCGGACTGAACCGGGCCGGACTGAACCGGGCCGGACTGAACCGGGCCGGACTGAACCGGGCCGGGCCGGACCGGCTCCGCCCGGCCGCGACGCCGTACGGCCGGGCCCGCACCGGCTCGCCGGGCCGAGAGGCCTGGCGCACAGGACCCGCGTGGACCGCCCTCCCTGGTCCGCGCACGGGCCATGAGGCACCGTGACCCGGTGCGCCTCTCATGGGATCGAGGCCCGCGACCGCCCACCCGGCGGTCGCGGGCCGCTCCTTTTCCCGCTCCACTTCTCTCTCCCGTCACCCGGGCACGCGGGCGATCGCCGGGCATGTGACCGTTTTCCGCTCTTTTTCCCGTTCCCGCCTGGGGCGGGACGGGTGCCGTTCCGTGCGCCGGGTGAGGCGGCGACCCACCTGGGCAGGGCATCCACCGGTCAGGAATCCTCAGCTTCCGGTCAAGTGCTCGGGGTCCCGGTCGTCCGCCGGACGAGAGCGGGTAACCCCCTCCAACGACTGTCTGTTATGGGAGGGAAAACGTGAAACGCATGGTTATGGGCGCTGTGGCCGCCGGGCTGGGCATCGGAGTGGGCAGCTGGCTCAGGTGGCGCGAGCAGGCCGGTCCGGCCCGGGACCGCGAGGCGGCCGAGCGGTGGAACCGGGTCACCGTCGACGCCGAGTCGCTCGTCGAGACCGGCGAGGTGCCGCAGCCGGACCGGACCGGCACGGACCGTCCGGCCGTGACCGGCGAGGTCTCCGATGCCGTCACCCGGCGGGCGGACGGGGAGGGACGGCGGTGAAGACGCTGTGCCCGCAGAGCGTCGACCCCGGGCTCCCTGCGGGCGCACGGGCGCGGCGCCCGCCGTACGGCCGCGCCGGGCGGCGGCTCCGCGCTCAGCCGGGCGGGCGGCCCGTCCCCTCGCCGGGGAGGTAGCCGCCGTCGTCGGCGTCGGTCCCGCCCAGGCCGCCGTCCGGGTCCTCCCGGTCGGAGGACTTCCATTCCAGGTCGGCGTCGACGCTCCCTGTCTCCCTCGGGGCGTCGGGGCCGCGCCGGGGTTCCTCGTCGTCGTCACGTTCGGCGGGCCGGGCACTGGTCTCCCCCATCGACGCCGGGCCGATGTCGCCGCCCATGTCGTGCAGATCGGGATCGAAGGGCGTCCCCCGGTACTTGCGCAGTTCCTCCTCGCGCCGCCGGGCGCGCTCTTCCTCGTTCGTCTCCTCGCTCACGGCGCTCTCCTCGCGTATCGCTTCTTCCCCGTCACCGCTGAGCCGTGCCCAGTCGCCGGTGTCCGTAACTGGCGTTTCCCACATAGCCGGAAACGGCGCCGGGCACGGGCCCGATGAGCCGCCGGGTCAGCCCTTCCCGCCCATGGCGTCGCGGATCACGTCGCGGACCCGGTCCATGACGGCCAGGGGGGTGCCCAGCAGCAGGTTCTTCGTCGCCGACTCCACCCCCGCGTGCGGGTGGGTGGGCGCCATCGCCTGGGCGGCCTTCACCCCGGCCGCCATCGCCCGCCGCTCGGCCTCGCTGGTGCGGGCGCGCAGCGCGGCGAACTCGTGGCGCTCCTCGTTCTCCGCGTGGGCGAGCACGGCCCCGCGCAGCGATGCCAGGTCGGTGAGGAACCGCGGGTCCTCCACCCCCGCCTCCTCCATCCGCATGAGGAGCCGCTTGGCCTCGTTCTCCTCCTTCAGGCGGTCGTCCACCACCGCGTCGCCGCCGGCGAGCTTGAGACGGGCGTAGGGGTGGACGATCTCCTCCTCCGCCGTCTCGTGCACGGCCAGCAGCCGCACCAGCGAACGGAACGCCTCGGCCCGCCGGCCGGCCGGCGCCCTCTCCACCTCGTCGAACATCTCCCTGATCATGGAGTGCTGCCGCAGCAGCAGGTCCACGACGTCGTTCTCGGTCATCAGCTCGGGAACCGGCTGGTGGTCGCCCATGTTCTCTCCCTCCGTCCACGTGCTGCCTACCCGGGCTGCCCGGACTCACCGCGCGAAACGCGGAAAGACACGGTCAGGGAGAGGGCCGCGCGGGCGGGGTGAGGCGAAGGTCGGCCAGGATCGCGCGGTGGTCGCCGCCCGTCGGCGGCAGCACCCGGCTGCCGACGGCCGTGAACCCGCGGATGAGCACGTGGTCCAGGCGGACCAGCGGCAGCGCCGCGGGCCAGGTGAGCTGCAGGCCGGTGCCCGCCTCCTCCGCCGCGGGCGTGACGGTCGCGGCGAGCGGGCGCAGCGCGCGGTCGGTGGCGGCGGTGTTCAGGTCTCCGGCGACGATGACCCGGGGGCTGGGGTCGGCCGCGACCGCGCGGGCCAGCGCCGCCATCTCCGCGTTGCGGCGGGCGATGACGGACGACTCCAGGCGGAAGGAGGTGATGTGGACGGCGTAGAGGCTCACATCCCCCCACGGCGTACGGAGGACGGCGTGCCGGGAGCGCACCACGCCCGGTACGGGCTGCGGGCGGCCGTAGAAGGGGTATCTGCTCCACACCGCCACGCCGGGGTTGTCGGGGAAGCGGTAGGGCAGGACGGGGTCGATCAGCCGGGCGAAGCCGGGGTGGACCGTCCCGTTGCGCAGCACGGGGTCGTCGCGCAGCTCGGCGACCACGAGGACGTCCGGGCCGGTGTCCCGCAGGGCGGCGGCGGTGCGGGCCAGGCCGGGGTTGAAGTAGTCGACGTTCTGCTGGACCACCCGCAGGTCCCGCGGCCCGGCGCCGGGGGCGCGGAGGAAGGCGGGCCCGAAGGCCGCCGCCCAGGTCACGGCCACGGCCAGGGCCCCGGCCAGCGCGGCCCACGACCGCCGGGCGAGCGCGGCCAGGACGAGGAGCGGCGCCGCCAGCCCGAACCAGGGCAGGGCGCTGTCGACGACGTTGCCCAGCCCCCGCCAGCCGGGCAGCAGCCCGTGCCCCGCGATGAGCAGGGACACCAGGACGCCCACGCCCGCGGCCGGCCCGCCCCGCGTCCATGGCGACATGGTGACGACGTCCCTCTCCCCCTGCCGGTGCGGTTCTCCGGCCCGGCGGCACCGGATCCGGGAGACAAGTTCATCACGGACCGGGCCGGTCGCGGTGGACTTCGCACCGGTCACCGCCGGACCGCCGGTCAGCCGGTCAGCCGGTGAGGGCGGCCGCGATGGCGGGGCCGAACGCGGCGCCCAGCAGGTAGCAGAGGTTGAACTGGCCCATCGCCGTCGCCCGCGCGCCGTCGGGCACCGCCGTGGCGGCGCGCGCCGCGAACGCGCCCTGCCCGGACGCGGCGGCGAGGGAGGTGAGCGCCTGCGCGACGAGGAGGACGGCCGGTGAGGCACCGATGCCCGCCAGCACCGCCCCGGCCGCCGCCAGCCCGGGGAACAGCACGGCGACGACCTTCACGGGCGCCTTCGCGGTGGCGGCGATCACCCCGTACGAGACCAGCCCGCCGAACAGCAGCGGCCACAGGATGGCCGGCCCCACCGCGCCGCTGGTCCAGCCTGCCCGCCCGGCCAGCAGGGCGGGCAGGAGGTAGATCATTCCGAAGTTGATCGCGGCCAGCAGGAACGCCAGCCCGGACACCAGGAGGAACACCGGAGCGCGGACGACGGACGCGGGCACGAACCCGTCGGGCCTGGCGCGCAGGTGCGACGCCAGGAGCCCGCAGGCGGCCACGGTGGCGGCCCCGGCCACCGGCCACGAGTGGGGGATGAACACCAGCGCCGTGACCAGTGCCGTCAGCAGCGCCGCCCCCCGGAGGTCGAAGGGCACGCCGGGTGCCGGGTCCGCCGGGCGGTGCCGCAGCACGCCCGGCACGGCCAGCAGGCTCAGCGCGGGCAACGCCAGGGCCGCCCGCCAGGACAGCGCCCCCGCGACCAGGTCGGCGACCAGCGGGGCGGTGGCGCCCACCGTCGCCAGCGAGGCCGTGACCAACCCCATCGAGCGCGCCGAACGGGTGAGGCTCATGGCGATCGTGGTGAACCCCGCCGTGCCGAGCCCCTGGGCCACGCTGCCCAGGACCAGTACCGGCAGCGACGGTCCGGCCGCCACGAGCGCCGCGCCCAAGGCCACCGATGCGGCGCAGGCGAGCAGCGCCCGCCGTACTCCCCGGTGACTCTGCAGGCCCGCCGTCAGCGGGGTGCCGATCGCGATGGCCCAGCCGAACGCGGTGACGATCCAGGTCACCGCGCCGAGGCTCAGCCCTAGGTCGCGGGCCGCGTCCGGCAGGATGAGGCTGGGCCCGGCGATGCCGAAGGAGAGCGGCCCCGCCAGCAGCGCCGGCCCCGCCGTCGGCATCCGGCGCGCCGGCGGCGCCGCCCCCCGCGGGACGCCGCCGCGGGCGGCCGCGGGAGGAGGAGACGGGACGCCGCAAGGGGCGGCTCCGGAAGGAGGGGACGGAACGCCGCCGGGGGCGGCTCCGGGAGAAGACGACGGGACGCTCATTCCCCCTCCCCGGGCGCGGGCAGCGACGGGTAGTCGGTGTAGCCGCGGTGGTCGCCGCCGTAGAAGGTCGCCCGGTCGGCCTCGTTGTACGGGCCGCCCCTGGCGATCCGCGCGGGCAGGTCGGGGTTGGCCAGCCACAGCCTGCCGAAGGAGATCGCGTCGGCCAGCCCGGAGCGCAGCGCCTCGATCCCGTCGGCGGGGGTCGCGGGCTCGTCACCGCTCCACGGGTGCGGGTTGAGGATGAGGGCGCCGGGCCACTCCGATCGAATGATCTTGGTCACGTCACGCGTGTCGTTCTCCGAGACGTGCAGGTAGGCCAGTCCGAACGGCGCGAGCGCGCGGGTCAGCTCCGCGTAGAGGATCTCCGTGTCGCTCTCGTTCATGCCGTTGTAGGCGATGCCGGGAGAGACGCGGACGCCGGTGCGGTCCGGGCCGACGGCGGCGCTGACGGCCCGCACGACCTCCACGGCGAACCTGATCCGGTTCAAGACCGAACCCCCGTAGGCGTCGGTGCGCCGGTTGGTGTTGTCCGACAGGAACTGGTGGATCAGGTAGCCGCTGGCGGCGTGCAGTTCGACCGCGTCGAAGCCCGCGTCCATCGCCAGCCGGGCCGAGGCCGCGAACTCCTCGACGGCCCGGTCGATGTCGGCCGGGGTCATCTCCCGCGGGATCGGGTGTTCGAGCAGCCCTTCGGGGGTGTGGAGCCACTCCCCGGAGCGGATCGCGGACGGCGCGAGGGGGAGCTCACCCCCCGGATACAGGCGGGGATGACCGATCCGCCCGGAATGCATGATCTGGACCGCGATGCGGCCGCCTCGCCGGTGCACCGCGTCCGTCACCAGACGCCAGGCCGCCGCCTGCCCGGGCGAGTGCAGGCCCGGGGTGTCGAGATAACCCTGGCCGATCACGCACGGCTGGGTTCCCTCGGTGATGATCAGGCCGGCGCCGGCGCGCTGGGCGTAGTACTCGGCGGTGTGTCCGCCGACCAGCCCGCCCGGCGCCCGGTTCCGTGTCATGGGCGCCATGACCAGACGGTTGGGGAGATCCAGCGCGCCACTGGTGACCGGTGTGAGCAGTTCGTTCATGTCACCCTCCGTGTCATGAGCTCGTTCGGTGTGACGAGGCTACGAACGGGCCCTCACCGGCCGAATCGGTAAGGTTGCGGTACTGGGCTACTGGGATCGCCTACGTATCCCGGCCGTCTGCTCCCCGGAGCGAAAGGCATGGTCGTTGCTGTACGGCAGGGCGAGTGAGCAGGCCGCGGTCGAGAAGCTCGTCGAGGCGGCGCGTGCCGGCCACAGCGGCGGCCTCGTCCTGCGCGGCGAGGCCGGCATCGGCAAGTCGGCGCTGCTGGACCGGGCCGCCGCGTACTGCGCCGGCTCCGATGTGCGGGTGCTGCGGGCCGCCGGCGTCGAGCCGGAGGCCGATCTCGCCTTCGCCGGGCTCGTGCAGCTGCTCTGGCCGGTCCAGGACCAGTTCGGCGCCCTGCCCGCGCCGCAGGCGG
The DNA here is from genome assembly GCF_042873875.1 of Streptosporangium sp. NPDC004379. Lineage (NCBI taxonomy): Bacteria > Bacillati > Actinomycetota > Actinomycetes > Streptosporangiales > Streptosporangiaceae > Streptosporangium > Streptosporangium sp. NPDC004379. The sequence continues at coordinate 157,882 of NZ_JBIAMC010000008.1, read as the reverse complement.
ACGCGCTGCGCGCGGTGCTCGGCTCGGGCGGCCCGGCCGGGCAGGACAGGTTCCTGTCCGGACTGGCCGTGATGACGCTGCTGGCCCGTCTGGCCGGCGACGGACCGGTGCTCTGCCTGGTCGACGACGCGCACTGGCTGGACCAGGCCACCGCCGACGCGTTGCTGTTCGCCGCCCGGCGTCTCACGGACGAGAGGGCCGCACTGCTGTTCGCCGCGCGGGAGGAGGGTTTCGCCGCCCCCGGTCTGCCGGAGGTCCGGCCGTCCAGGCTGTCGCGGGAGGACGCGGCCCGCCTGCTGGAACATCGGGGCCTGCCGCCCGCGGAACGGGATCAGGTGATCGCCGAATCCGATGGGAACCCGCTGGCGCTGCTGGAGTTCTCCGCCGGACGCCGGCCCTACCACACGGCGGCCGGCCCGATGCCGGTCGCCGACCGGGTGCTCTCCTCCTTCCGCTCGCGCATCGCCCTGCTGCCGGGGAGGACCCGGCTGATGATGCTGACGGCCGCCGCCGAGGGCCGCGGCGACCTGCCCATGCTGCTGCGCGCCGCCGCGGCGCTGGGGGTGGGGCCGGAGGACCTGGCTGAGGCCGAGGAGGCCCGGCTGGTCGAGGTGAGCGCCACCGCCATCGCCTTCCGTCATCCCCTGATCCGCACCGCCGCCTACCAGGGCGCGCCCCTGGCGGAGCGGATCGCCGTGCACCGGGTGCTGGCGGACGCGGCCACCGACGACGACTGCCGGGTCCGGCACCGGGCCGCGGCCGCCACCTCCCCGGACGAGGACCTGGCGGCGGACCTGAGCGCCGCCGCCGGACGGGCCCGCGACCGGGCCGCCTTCGCCGCCGCCGCCGGGTTGTGGGAGCAGGCCGCGGCCTTCACCCCGAGCCCGTCCGACCGGGCCGCCCGGCTGGCGCGGGCGGCGTCGCCGGCGCTCCTGTCCGGCCACGCCGGCCACGCCGCGGATCTGGTCCGGCGGGCCGAGGAGACCGCGGGCGACCCCGCCTCCCTGGCCGCGCTGGCCGGGACACGGGCGGCGGTGGAGTTCGAACGGGGAGAGGGCGGGCGGGCCGCCCGCGTCCTGGTGGAGCGGGCCGCCGCCGCGGACCCGGCGCGGGTGACGCCCATGCTGCGCACGGCGGCCGGGTACGCGTGGCTCTGCGGCGAGGCGGAGGTGATCCGGAGGGCGGACGCGCTGCTGGCCGGCATGGGCGGGCAGGACCCCATGGTCCAGGGGCTGGCGCGTCTGGTCGACGACGACTACGCGCGTGGCCTGCCGCTGCTGCGGCGGTTCGTCGCCCAGGCGTCACCCGGGCCCGCCGCCCGGACGCCGGACACGCCCCCTGAGGACGCCATCACGCCGCCGGAGGACGCGACCGCGCGGTGGGCCGCCTTCTGCGCCATGGTCCTCGCCGACGACGACACCGCCTCGGCCCTGGCGACCGCCGAGGCTGCGCGGCTGCGCGAGCAGGGCCTGGTGGGGGCACTGCCCCAGGTGCTGCAGGATCTGGCCGGGGTGCGGGTCCAGGCCGGCCGGCACCGCGACGCCGAGGCATTCGTCGCGGAGGCCGTCCGGCTCGCGTGCGACACCGGGATGCACCGGCGGGTGACGCGGCTGCACGCGGTGCTGGCCAGGGTGGCGGCCATCGAGGGCGACGAGGAACGCTGCGTCCGGCTGGCCGGCGACCCGGCCGACGCCGGCGGCATGACCGGCCTCGCCGCGCTCTGCCTGCTCGACCTCGGGCTCGGACGCCACGAGCGGGTGCTGGAGCGCCTGGAGGCCGCCGAGAAGGGACCGCTGCGCCACCTGACGGGGCTGGTCACGGCCGGAGCCGAGCAGGTCGAGGCGGCCGTACGGCTGGGCCTGCCGGAACGGGCCGAGGAGCCGCTGCGCCGCCTGGAGGCCTGGGCACGCGCCGGGGGGCAGCCCTGGGCGGAGGCGGTCAGCGCCCGCTGCCGGGCGCTGCTCGGCGACGACGAGGACGACTACCTCCGCGCCCTCGCGGCGCACCGGCGCGCGGACCGGCCCTTCGAGCAGGCGCGCACCGAGCTGGCGTACGGCGAGTGGCTGCGCCGGGCCCTCCGCCGCAGCGACGCCCGCGCTCCGCTGCGCGCGGCGCTGCGGACCTTCGAGCGGCTGCGGGCCGCGCCGTGGCGGGCGCGCGCGGAGGCGGAGCTGAGGGCGACCGGGGAGTCCGTCGTGGCCGCCCGGCCGGCGGCCGCCGACCCCCTGGAGCGGCTCACACCCCAGGAGCTCCAGGTCGTACGGCTGGCGATGGACGGCGGCACGAGCCGGGAGATCGCCGCCCACCTGTTCCTCAGCCCGCGCACCGTGGAGCACCACCTCTACCGGGCCTACCGCAAACTCGGTGTCCGGTCCCGCCGCGAGCTGGCCCGGCTCGGCCTCACCTGAGGTCCGTCCCGGCCGCAGCGCCGTCCGGGAGGCCGTCCACGGTGACGAGGCCGTCCGGGAGGCCGTCCACGGTGACGGAGCCGTCCGGGCCGACCGCGACGCCCACCTCGTGCCCGGCCACCCGGAGCCCCCGCACCGACACCGCGCCGAGCGGCGTCCCGGCGAGGGGGCGCAGCAGCACGCGACCGGCCGGCACGTCCGGGTAGAGGCCCACGGCAGCGTGCGCGATCACGACCGCGGCGGCGGCCGACCACGCCTGCGGGCGGCAGGCCGCCGGGTAGGGCACGGGACGGCCGGCCACCCGGCTGTCGTCCCCGGCGAACAGCTCCGGCAGGCGGTAGCCGAACGACTCCCCGGCGGTCAGCAGGCCCCTGGCCAGCTCTCCCGCCTGGGCCCCGAACCCGGCGCGCGCCAGGCCGGAGATGACGATCGCGGTGTCGTGCGTCCAGACGGACCCGCAGTGGTACGACATCGGGCTGAACCCGCCGTCCCGCGACGACATCGTGCGCAGCCCGAAGCCGCTCGCCATGGCGGGCGAGGTCAGCAGCCCGGCGACGTGCGCCGACTCGGCCTCGGAGAGCAGGCCGGTGCCGAGGAGGTGGCCGATGTTGCTGGTGAGGGCGTCCACCGGCCGTTTGTCGCGGTCGAGGGCGAGGGCGGGGATGCGGCCGTGCGGGCCGTCCACCCAGAACCGGGCGCGGAACCGTTCGGCGAGGCGGCCCGCGTGGTCGCGCCAGCGGTCGGCGCCCGGCCGTCCGAACGCCTCCAGCAGGGCCGCGGCGTGCCGGGCGGCCTCGCAGACGTAGCCCTGCACCTCGGCCAGGGCGATGGGGGGCGGGGCCGTCCGGCCGTCGTGGAACCGCACGGCGTCCCCGGAGTCCTTCCATCCCTGGTTGGCCAGCCCGCGGGAACTCTCGTCGACGTATTCGACGAAGCCGTCGCCGTCGGGGTCGGCGTGGTCGGCGAGCCAGCCCAGCGCGGCCTCCAGGTTGGGCAGCAGCGCCGCGACCTGTTCCCCGGGCATGCCCCAGCGCCAGGCGTCGTGGAGCAGGCTGATCCACAGCGGGGTGGCGTCGACGGTGCCGTAGTAGGCGGGGGGCAGCCGCATGCCGTGCTCGGGGAACACGGACTCGTGGCGGCGCAGCTCGTGCATGATCTTCCCGGGCGCCTCGCCGGAGGCCGGGTCGGTCCGCACGCCCTGGCGGCGGGCGAGGATCCGCAGGGTTCCGGCGGCGAGGTCGGTGCCGAGCGGCAGGAGCATGCGGGCGGCCCACAGGCTGTCGCGGCCGAAGAGGGTCAGGAACCACGGCACGCCCGCGCCGAGGAAGGTGTCGCCGGGGGCGCCGGTCTCGGTCAGCCGCAGGGAGGCCAGGTCGTCGAGCGACTGTTCCAGCAGGCGGGGCAGCCGGTGGTCGGCGGCCTCGACCTCGGGCCTGGACCACTCGACGGGGCGGCGGGGGGCGGCCACGACGGCGCCGGGGTCGTCGATCGCGACGTTCCAGCGCAGTACGGCCCGCCCGCGCGGGGGCAGCTCGACCCGCCAGCTCAGCCGCGCCGCACCACCGGGCCCGGCCGCGGCGTCGGTGTCAGTGTCCCGGCCGGCGTCGGCGTCCCGGCCGGTCACGGTGACCCGGATGTTCCCGGAGCGCCAGGTCAGCTCGCCGGGCGCGCCGTCCTCGGCCGTCGCCGGGGTGCCGGAGCCGCCCGACTTCACCGTCTCGATCGGCGCGAAGTCGCAGCCCAGTTCCAGGGTGACGGCGGCGGTCACCGGGGCCGCGGCGGTGGAGACGACCTCGATCTCCTCGTCCATGCGGCCCGGCGTGACGCGGCGGACGCGGTCGATCCGGACGGTGGGGTCGGGGCCGGGGTCGCCCAGCCACCGCGCCAGGGAGACGAACCGCGCGCCGCCGGGGCCGCCCGGGGCGTGGCCGACGGCCTCCGGTTCCCGGCCGTCCACCTTCAGCACGACCTGTGACAGCGCCCGGGAGTCGGCGTGGAAGAGTCCCTGCACCCCGGCGGGGCGGATCTGCCCGTCGGCGCCGCCCAGCGCGGTCGTCGGCGCCAGCACGACGCTGACGAGGTCGTGGAGCAGCGGTTGCAGGCGGGGGTCCCGTCCGGTCGTCGCGGGGGCGCCGTCCGCCGGGTCGGATGTGGCTTCGGCAAGCACTGGTGATCCCTCGGGGGTCGGGGTGGGGGCCGGCACGGTCTTGACAGAACGACGCCGGAGGTGCACATTGCGATGCAATTCCTTTACTTGAACGATCCAATCATGCCGTATCCCCCTTTGAACGTTCAAACCCCAGCAAGGTGCAAATGACGCAAAAAGTGACGATCACCGACGTGGCGCGGCACGCGAAGGTGTCCCGCCAGACGGTGTCGAACGTGCTCAACACCCCGGAGGTCGTCCGCGAGGAGACACGACGGCGGGTGCTGGAGGCCGTCGAGACGCTGGGGTACCGCGCCAGCCAGGCCGCGCGGCAGATGCGCACCGGCAGGTCCCGGCTGATCGCCACGCGCATCGAGCCGTCCCACGACGGCATCAACGGCACCGTCTACGACCGCTTCCTGCACGGGCTCACCGAGTCGGCCGCCGCGGCGGGTTACCGGGTGCTGCTCTACACCGCCGAGGACGACGCCTCGGAGATCGCCACCATCGACGACCTGCTGGGCGCCTACGAGCCCGACGCCTTCGTGCTCACCAGCACCCACCACGGCGACGCCCGCACCTCCTGGCTGGCCGAGCGGCGGCTGCCGTTCGTGACCTTCGGCCGCCCGTGGGGCGTGCCGGAGGGGTCCGGCCACGCCTGGGTGGACGTTGACGGCGCCGCCGGGACCGCCGAGGCGACCCGCCGCCTCCTCGACGCCGGGCACCGGCGGATCGGGTTCATCGGCTGGCCGGCCGGCTCCGGCGTCGGCGACGACCGCCGGGCCGGCTGGGCGCGGACCCTCGCCGCGGCGGGAGTCGATCCCACGGGCCTGGACCGCGCGACCGACGACGGCGTGGCCGCCGGCGAGGCGCTGGCCCGCGACCTGCTGGGCGGCGGCGACCCGGTGACCGCGCTGGTCTGCGTGAGCGACTCGCTCGCCCTCGGCGCGCTGCACGCCGCCCGCTCCCCCGGCGACGGCCAAGGCATGGACCGGCCGGTCCGTCCGGACCGGCCGGTCGCGGTCGTCGGCTTCGACGACACGCCGGTGGCCAGGGCGGTGGGGCTGACCAGCGTCAGCCAGCCGCTGGCCGAGGCCGCGGCGAACTGCGTCGCGCTGCTCACCGGGCTCCTCGACGGCGAGGACCCGCCGGGCCGTACGGCGGGCGACGCCGTGAGCGCCGCGCCGGGCCGTACGGCGGCCGGCGCCGACGCCGGCATCGGCGTCGGAACCGGCGCGGCGGACCGCGGGGAGGCGGGGGCCTCCACGGGATCACCACGTCAGATCCTGCTGCGCCCCGCCCTGGTGGTGCGCGGGTCCACCTGACCCCCCCGGGGGGGGGGGGGGGGGGCCGGCCGGGGCCGGCGC
>NZ_JBIAMC010000008.1:0-151951 GCF_042873875.1 Streptosporangium sp. NPDC004379 | reverse complement strand
CCCCCCCCGCGGAGCCTCGCGGCCCCGCGGGGTCCCCTCCGTGGAGGCCCGCCCTCCCCACCGAACCACCGAACCACCGACACCCCCCGACCCCTCTCAACGACGATCAGGGAACGCGATGAAACGCAGCAACCTCCGCGCGGCGGCCCTCGGCCTGGCCGCCTGCGGCGCCCTCCTCACCTCGGCGGCCTGTGGCAGCGGTTTCGACGACAAGCCCGGCGGCGCGGCGGCGCCGCAGAGCGCGGGACCCGCCGCTCTGCGGGTGCTCATCGGCTCCTCCGGCGACGCCGAGACGAACGCGGTGCGCCAGGCGGCGGACGCCTGGGCCAAGGCCAGCGGCAACACCGCGACGGTGACGCCCGCCCAGAACATGACCCAGCAGCTCGGTCAGGCGTTCGCGGCCGGCGACCCGCCGGACGTCTTCTACGTCGACGCCGTCCGGTTCGCCGACTACGCCAGCGTCGGCGCGCTGGAACCGTACGGGGACAGGATCTCCGAGCCCGGCGACTTCTACGAGAGCCTCCGCACCGCCTTCACCTACGACGGGAAGCTCTACTGCGTGCCCAAGGACTTCTCCACCCTGGCGCTGACGGTCAACGAGGAGCTGTGGAAGAAGGCAGGGCTGTCGGAGGACGACGTGCCGACCAGCTGGGACGAGCTGACCGCGGTGAGCGAGAAACTCAAGGCGAAGGGGATCGTCCCGCTGGCCCTCGGCGACAGCCGCGACCGGATCGGCGCCTTCATGGTGCAGGCCGGCGGCTGGATCACCAGCCCCGACGGCAGGCAGGCCACCGCCGACACCCCGCAGAACCTCGCGGCGCTGGAGTACGTGCGGAAGCTGGTGAGGGACAAGCTGGCGGTGTTCCCCAAGCGCCTGGACTCCGGCTGGGCCGGTGAGGCGTTCGGCAAGGGCAAGGCCGCGATGGCCATCGAGGGCAACTGGCTCAAGGGCGCGCTCAAGGCCGACTTCCCCGACCTGAAGTACTCGGTGCACGAGCTGCCCGCCGGTCCCGCGGGCAAGGGCACCCTGTCGTTCACCACCTGCTGGGGCGTCGCGGCCAAGAGCAGGCACAAGGACGCGGCGATCGACTTCGTCGAGGCGATGACCAAGGCCGACCAGCAGATGGCCTTCGCCCGCGCCTTCGGCGTCATGCCCTCCCGGCAGTCGGCCAGGGACGCCTATGTCAAGGAGTTCCCCGCCGACGCCCCGTTCGTGGCGGGCGCCGACCACGCCCACGGCCCGGTGAACGCCCCGAAGGTGGAGAGCGTGCTGGCCGACTTCGACACCGGCCTGCAGAAGATCGACTCCATGCCGCCCAGGACGATCCTGCAGCAGCTGCAGCGGAACACCCAGGCCGCGCTCGGCGACTGACCCTGACCGGACCCGAGAGGACGGACGGTCCCGGCCCCCGTGCGAAGAGGCCGGGGCCGTCCGGATGGAAGGATGGAAGGAGGGCGACGTGGCCGACACCGCGATCCGCGCGGGCCGCCGCGGGTTCCGGCTGAGCGACGCCGCCAGGGAGAACATCGCCGGCTGGCTGTTCGTCGCGCCGGTGGTGGTGATCCTCGGGCTGTTCATGCTCGTGCCGATCCTGATGGCGATGTGGGTGAGCCTGACCGACTGGAACGGCCAGGGAAGCCCGTTCCGCGACGGGGTGCCGTTCGTGGGCCTGGACAACTACGCCCGGCTGTTCACCGAGGACGGCCTGACCCGCCGGGACTTCATGACCAGCGTCCGCAACAACCTCTACTACGTGGCGATCGTCGTGCCGGCGCAGACCGTGCTGGCCCTCGGCCTCGCCCTGGTCGTCAACGGCAGGCTGCTGAAGGGCCGGACGTTCTTCCGCACCGCGTTCTTCTTCCCGTCGGTGACCAGCTCGGTGGCGATCGGTGTGGTGTTCCTGTTCGTCTTCGCCGGCTCCGGCGCGGTCAACCGGCTGCTCGGGCTGTTCGGCGTGGACGGCCCGCAGTGGTTCGCCGACTCGCGGGGGGTGCTGCATCTGCTGCTCGGCGCCGTGGGCCTGGCCGATCCGGACGCGCCACCGGCGGCGCTGACCGGCGACGGCCCGCTCGGGCTGTCGTGGTGGGAGTGGCTGTCGGGACCCAGCGTGGCGATGTGCACGATCATCATCCTGGTCGTGTGGACCACGTCCGGCACGTTCATGCTGATGTTCCTCGCCGCGCTCCAGGACGTCCCGGTGTCGCTGGAGGAGGCGAGCATGCTCGACGGAGCCGGCCGGTGGCAGCGCCTGCGGTACGTGACGCTGCCGCTGCTGAAGCCGACGCTGTTCCTGGTGCTGACGCTCGGGCTGATCGCCACCTGGCAGGTCTTCGACCAGATCTACGTGATGAGCCAGGGCAGCCCGGCCAAGACCACGCTGACCCCGGCCTACCTGTCCTACCAGACGGCCTTCCGCAGCTTCGACTACGGCCCGGGCGCGGCGATCTCCTTCGTGCTCTTCGCCGTCATCGTGGTGCTGAGCCTCATCCAGCGGTGGGTGATGCGCGACCGGGACGCCCGGCCACGCGACCGCCGCACGGCGCGAACGAGGAGGTCCTCGACATGACGACCGCGGCGGATTCTCGGGCGCCCCGGCGGGCGCCCGCCCGGCCGCCCTCCGGGGCGGCGCGGCTCCGGAGGAGAGGCGGACCCGTGGAGGCGCGGTCGGCGGCCTCGCTGTTCGCGGGCTACGCGATCCTGGTGTTCTTCGCGCTGGTGTTCCTGTACCCGTTCGTCATCCAGGTCGCCGGCTCGCTCAAGACCGAGGCCGGCGCGACGGCCGACCCACTGTCGCCGGTGCCCTCACCTCTGTCGCTCGCCGGGTACGAGAAGGTGTTCCTCGGCACCGACATGCCGCTGTGGCTGGGCAACTCGGTGCTGGTGACGGTCGCCGTCACCGTGGGGCGGGTGTTCCTGGACTCGCTGGCCGGCTACGCGCTGTCCCGGCTCCGCTTCCGGGGACGGCGGGCCCTGTTCTCGGCGGTGCTCGCGGTGATGGCGGTGCCGGGCGTGGTGCTGTTCATCCCGAAGTTCCTGGTGCTCAACCAGCTGGGGATGTACGACGGTTACGCCGCGCTGATCGTTCCGATGGTCGCCGACGCGGCCGGGGTCTTCATCATGAAGCAGTTCTTCGAGTCGATCCCGGTCAGCGTGGAGGAGGCCGCGCGCATCGACGGCGCCGGGGTGTTCCGCGCGTTCTGGTCCGTCGTGCTGCCGATGGCCAGGCCGGCGCTGCTCACGCTGGCCATCCTGTCGTTCCAGGGCACGTGGAACGAGCTGCCGCACAGTCTGGTGGCGGTGCAGAGCCCGGAGCTGTTCACGCTGCCCCGCGGGCTGGCCGACCTGGTGTCGGGGTCACTGGGCAGCGGCATGCAGTACCCGCTCAAGCTGGGAGCGGCGGTGCTGGCCACGATCCCGGTCGCGGTCATCTTCGTGATCTTCCAGCGGTACTTCGTCCGGGGGGCCAACGAGGGGGCGGACAAGGGCTGACGTCTTCCGGGTCGTGCCGGGGACGGCTCCTGCGGCGGGGCCGATCCCGGTACGCAAGGCGTACCATACTCTCCCTTTTCCCCGTCCTGACCTGCGTGGATAGATGATTGCCCCATGCGCGTACACGACAAAAAGGGGAATTGCGGGCATGCGACGAGCGCATGCCGCTGTCCCCATCGGGAGAGCATGGGATGAAGGACGCCCGGATCGACATCTTCAGCGGCCTGGCCCTGGACATCTTCGACCCGGCTCCGGTCGGGGTATCGGTCAGCAGGGGCCCGGACCACCGCCTGATGTACACCAACGCCGCCTACCGGTCGGCCTTCGGCGACAGACCGTTCGGCGTCCCCGCACGCGAGGCGTTCGCCGACCTGGTCGAGCGCGACTCCTACATCTCGATGCTGGACCGGGTCATGCGGGACGGGCAGCCGGTGAACATCGTCGAGGGCCGGGCCACCATGTCCTTCGCCGGCGGCGGCCCGCAGGAGCGCTTCTTCAACTTCAGCATGTCGGAGATCTGCCTCGGTGGCGGCGAGCGCGGGGTGCTGCAGGTGTCCGTGGAGGTGACCGAGCAGGTCATCGCCTCGCGCTGGATCGACGCCCTGTCGGAGGAGCGGCGCCGCCTGCTGCGGCGCTACCGCAACCTGGGGCGGGTCGGCACCCAGATGCTCTGGGTGGCCGGGGCCGACGGCGGTGTCATCGAGCCGAGCCCGGGGTGGCAGAAGGTGACCGGCCAGACGTGGGAGGAGTTCCAGGGCGACGGATGGCTCGACGCCGTCCACCCCGACGACCGGGCCGAGACCGCCGAGTCGTGGGCCAAGGCGGTCGGGGAGGTGTTCCCGCTGTGGGAGCACGTCCACCGGCTCCGGCTGGCCGACGGCGGCTACCGGCACTTCAGCGCGCGGGCCGTGCCGGTGCACGAGGACGACCGCGTGGTCGAGTGGGTCGGCACCTGCGCCGACATCGAGCAGCAGTGGCAGCAGGAGAGGTGCCGCGAGCTGCTGGGCCGCGCCTCGGCGGCCACCGCGGACGTCACGCGCCTGGAGGAGATGCTCTCGGCGCTGGCGCACGTGATCGTGCCGGAGCTGGCCGACGTGTGCGGCATCTACCTGCTGCCGGAGTCGCCGGACCGGCCGGTGGGACCCCCGCTCGCCTTCCGGCACGTGGCCGGCGCCGTACGGCCGGGCCTGCCCGGACTGCAGACCGGGTACGAGGTGACGCTCGGCCCGGAGAGCGCGCTGGTGCGGGCGGTGCGCCGCCGCCACGTCGTGCGCCGGGAGTTCCCCCGGGGCAAGCCGCCGCCGGACCTGCAGCTGCCGCCGGGCGGCATCAGGTGGCTGATCACCGTCCGGGCCACCAGCGCGGCGCTCGTCCCGGTCGTCGTCGACGGGTTCGTGGCGGCGCTGGTGACCGTCGCCACCTGCGGGGACCGCCCGGCGATCAGCGAGGCCGACGTGACCCTGATCGGGCAGATGCTCGACCACGCGCACGACGCGCTCAGCGGCGCCATGGAGTTCCAGCGCACCCAGCGGGTGGCGCTCGCCCTGCAGCGCAGCCTGCTGGCCGAGCCGCCGTCCGTCCCCGGCCTGCGCATCGTGGCCCGCTACCGGCCTAGCCCGGCGGCCGCGGCGGTCGGCGGCGACTGGTACGACTGCTTCGTGCTGGGCGACGGCACGCCCGTGCTGACGATCGGCGACGTCGCCGGCCACGACCTGCCCGCGGCCGTGACCATGGGCCAGATCCGCACCATGCTCAGGGGGCTGGCCGTGGACCGCGAGGAGCCGCCCGAGGAGGTGCTGCGGCGGCTGGACAAGGTCATGGAGCTGCTGTGCCGGGACCAGACGGCCACCTGCGTGCTGGCGCGAGCCGAGCGGGCGGAGGCCGGCCTGTGGCGGCTCAACTACTCGGTGGCGGGTCACCCGCCACCGCTGCTGCTCACCCCGGACGGCCAGGGACGCTTCCTGGACGAGGCGCGCTGCCCCCTGCTGGGCGTCGCGAAGGACCTGCCGCGCCACAGCGCCGTCGAGGCGCTGCACCCGGGCGCCACGCTCCTGCTCTACACCGACGGCCTGGTCGAACGCCGCGGCGAGGATCTCGGGACCGGGCTGAACCGGCTGCGGGACCACGCCGTGTCGCTCGTCCGCGAGCCGCTGGACGCCCTCTGCGACGAGCTGCTGGCCCGGCTGGTGACCGGCGGGGACGACGACATCGCCATGATCGCGCTGCGGAATCCCCTCATAGCGGGAGAAGCCCACCCGGTTTGAGGGCCTTCATCGCGATCTGAGAGGTGAGCTTGTCCAGGCCGGGCAGGCGGCCCAGCCGTTCCAGGCAGAGCTGGCTGTAGGCGTCCATGTCCGGTACGGCGACGCGCAGCACGTAGTCCGGGCGGCCGAACATGCGCAGGCACTCCACCACGTCCTCGATCTCCATGACCGCGTTCTCGAACGCCGTGACGGTCTCGGCGTCCTGGCCCTCCAGTTCCACGTAGGCCAGGACCTGGAAACCGCGCCCGACGGCCGCCGGGTCGAGAACGGCGCGGTAACCGCTGATCACTCCCGACTCCTCCAGGTTGCGGACCCGGCGCAGGCACGGGGAGGGGGTCAGCCGCACCCGTTCGGCCAGTTCCTGGTTGCTGAGCCGCCCCTCCCGCTGGAGAAGGCTGAGAATTGCTCGATCGGTGACATCCATGGCAATAAATATTAATCGACCAGCAATCCGGCATAAATCTTGACATCGCGTGCGCCGTAGCCTGGCATAGCCTTGCCGCACCCTCAGCGACCTGGAGATGGGACGAGAGCATGACGATCTTCGCCGACCCCCGAGAGGCGACTCCCGGCGACGGACACCCCCGCGGCGAGGATCGGGAGTTCATGACCGGCACGCAGGCCCTGGTCCGGCTGATCTTCGACCAGATGCGCGCCGACCGCGCCGCCGGCCTCGACACCGGCGCGATGGTGTCGGGATACCCGGGCTCCCCGCTCGGCGGCTTCGACCAGGAGCTCATCCGCTCCCGCCGGCTCGCCGAGGAGCTCGGCGTCGTGCACCGGCCCGGCCAGAACGAGGAGCTGGGCGCCACCGCCGTCTGGGGCAGCCAGCTCGTGCCCGCCCTCCCCCGGCCGCGCAGGGCGGGCGTCCTGGGCGTCTGGTACGGCAAGGCCCCCGGCGTCGACCGCGCGGCCGACTCCCTGCGGCACGGCAACTTCGTCGGCGCCCATCCCGACGGCGGCCTGATCGCCCTCTGCGGCGACGACCCGGGCTGCAAGTCCTCCACGCTGCCGTCGGCCACCGAGACCGCCCTCGCCGCGATCGGCATGCCCGTCGTCCACCCCGGAACCGTGCAGGAGCTGCTCGACCTGGGCCGGCACGCCGTCGCCGCCTCCCGCGCCAGCGGCCTGTGGGTGGCCGTCAAGGCCGTCTCCAACGTGGTGGACGCCACCGGCACGGTCGAGACCGGCCTGGACCGCGTCGTCCCGGTCATGCCGGTCGTGGAGCACGAGGGCAGGCCGTACCGGCACGTCCCCGACGCGACGCTGCTCACCCCGTGGTCGCTGGAGATGGAGAAGACCCTGGTCGGGCCGCGCCTGGCGCTGGCCCGCGCCTACGCCAGGGAGAACGGCCTCAACCGGATCACCGCCGACCCCGGCGGCGCCTGGCTCGGCATCGCCGCCTCCGGCACCGCCTACCACGACGTGCGCCAGGCGTTCCGCCGGCTCGGCGTGGACCCGGCCGAACTCGGCGTGCGCCTGCTGAAGGTCGGCATGATCTGGCCGCTGGAGCCGGAGATCGTACGGACCTTCGCCCGGGGCCTGACCGAGATCCTCGTCGTGGAGGAGAAGGCCCCGCTGCTGGAGGGCCAGATCAAGGAGATCCTGTACGGCACCGCCGGCGCCCCCCGGGTCCTCGGCAAGCTCGACGACAACGGCGCCGCGCTCATCCCGCAGGCCGGGGCGGTGGACGCCGAACTGGCCGCCAAGGCGGTCGCCTTCCGGCTGCGCCGCGGCGCCGAGGCGGACGCGGCGGCCGGGCGGCTCGGCCCCGACGTGCGCGAGCGGATCGACCGGGGCCTGGCGTCGATCTCCCGGCCGGCGCCGCTGAAGCTGCTCGGCCCGCAGCGCACGCCGTTCTTCTGCTCCGGCTGCCCGCACAACCGCTCCACCGCCGTCCCGGACGACGCGCCGGTCGGCGCGGGCATCGGCTGCCACACGATGGTGGTGATCAACCGCGAGGGCAAGGGCACGCTCACCGGCCTGACCCAGATGGGCGGCGAGGGCACGCAGTGGATCGGCCAGGCGCCGTTCACCGACACCCCGCACATCTTCCAGAACCTCGGCGACGGCACCTTCCACCACTCCGGCTCGCTCGCCATCCGGGCGGCCGTCGGCGCGGGCGTCAACATCACCTACAAGCTCCTCTACAACAGCGCGATCGCGATGACCGGCGGTCAGGTGATCACCCCATCCCTGGCCGTGGCCGACCTGACCCGCTGGCTGGAGATCGAGGGCGTGCGCCGGGTGATCGTCACCACCGACGAGCCCGAGCGCTACCGCGGTGTCAAGCTGGCCCGGATCGCCGAGGTGCGCGGCCGCGCGGCGCTGGAGGACGCCCAGCGGGAGCTGGCCGCGGTCCCCGGCGTGACCGTGCTGATCCACGACCAGCAGTGCGCCGCCGAGAAGCGGCGGCTGCGCAAGAAGGGCGACCTGCCCGACCCGGTCCGGCGGGTGGCGATCAACCAGCGGGTGTGCGAGGGCTGCGGCGACTGCGGCAAGAAGTCCGAGTGCCTGTCGGTGCTGCCGGTGGACACCGAGTTCGGCCGCAAGACCGAGATCCACCAGTCGTCCTGCAACAAGGACTACTCCTGCGTCGAGGGCGACTGCCCGTCCTTCGTGACCGTCGTGCCGGGCAGGCCCGGCACGAAGCGGGCGGCCGTGCCCGCCCCGCCGGCGATGCCGGCGCCCGCGTTCCGCACCGCGGAGACCACCGTCCGGCTGGTCGGCATCGGCGGCACCGGTGTGCTGTCGGTGGCGCAGATCATCGGCCGGGCAGCGATGTTCGACGGCAAGCGCTCGCGCGGGCTCGACCAGACCGGCCTCGCCCAGAAGGGCGGCACCGTCGTCTCCGACATCCTGATCTACGAGGGCGACGACGACCGGACCGGCCAGGCGAGCACGGCCGGGGTGGACGCCTACCTCGCGCTCGACCTGCTCGGCGCCACCGACCCGAAGAACCTCAAGGCCGCCGGCCGCGACCGGACCGTGGCCGTGGTCTCCACCAGCCTCGCGCCCACCGGTTCGATGGTCGTCGACCCCTCACGGCACGTCACCGACGTCGCCTCGCCGATCGGCGCGCTGGAGGCGCGGACCCTGCGCGAGCTGAACGTCTACCTCGACGCCGAGGAGGTCGCGCAGGCGCTGTTCGGCGACCACATGCCGGCCAACACGATCGTGGTCGGCGCGGCCTGGCAGCGCGGGCTCATCCCGCTGAGCCTGGAGGCGATCGAGCGGGCCATCCGGCTCGGCGGCGGCAAGAGCGCCGACAGGACGGTCGCCGCCTTCCACTGGGGCCGCGCCGTCGTCGCCGACCCCGAGGCGGTGGCGCGGGCCACCCGCCCGGACGCCCCGGCCGAGCAGCCGCCGAGCCCGGAGACATCCCGGCTCGTGGACTCGATCGCGGCCCCCGGCACCGAGCTGCACCGCCTGCTGTCGGTACGGGTGCCCGACCTGGCCGCCTACCAGAACCCCCGCTACGCCGCCCGCTACGCCGAGTCGGTCCGCGCGGTCCTGAACGGGGAGCGGGCCGCCATGGGCGGGGCGGCGGGCGAGGAGGCCGGCGAGGGGACGGTGTCCTTCCCGGTCACCGAGGCCTACGCCCGCCACCTGCACCGCCTGATGTCCTACAAGGACGAGTACGAGGTGGCCCGGCTCCACCTCGACCCGGCGGAGCGGGCCAGGATCGCCGCCGAGTTCGGCCCCGGCGCGAAGATCTCCTACAACCTGCACCCGCCGTTCCTGCGGGCCCTGGGCATGAAGCGCAAGATCCGGCTCGGCTCCTGGTTCGACCCGGCCTTCCGCGCGCTGTACGGCATGCGCGGGCTGCGCGGCACCACGTTCGACCCGTTCGGCATGGCCGGGGTGCGCAGGGTCGAGCGGGAGCTGGTGGACGAGTACACCCGCGACGTGCACCGCGCCCTGGCCCGGCTGCGCCCGGACAACCTCGACGCGGTCCGCGAGCTGGCCGAGCTGCCGGACGTGGTCCGCGGCTACGAGGACGTCAAGCTGGGCAACGTCGCCACCTACCGCAAGCGGGCGGCGGAGCTGCTGGGCGGGCTCTGAGCGGCCGGCCCGGCGGGTCAGGCGGCCCGGGCCAGGAGGGTCGCCTCGTCGATGGGGCTCTCGTGGGTGCCGGTCACCGTGCAGGCGTGCGCGCCGGCCAGGGTGCCCAGCCGGACCGCCTCGTCCAGCCGGCGGCCGGACAGCAGGCCGTACAGCACGCCGGAGACGAACGCGTCGCCGGCGCCGTTGCTGTCGGCCACCGGGCCGGGCAGCGGGGCGGCGGGGACGTGCCGCGGGCCGTGCTCGTCGAGGACGTGGCAGCCCTCGGCCCCGGCCGTGCAGATCACCGTGGTGGCGCGGCCCCGGTCGAGGATGTCGCGCATGACCTCGTCGCGGCGGGAGCCCAGCGCCGCCTCCGACAGGAACACCAGGTCCGAGGAGTAGGCGAAATCGCGGTGGTGGTCGTTCTCGCCGTCCCAGTCGTGCAGGTCGGTGGAGATCCGCGTGCCCTCCAGGCCCTCCAGGTCGGGGTAGACGTGCCGGGCGAAGTCCACGATCGACACGTGGACGTGCCGGGCCGCGCGCACCGCGGGCAGGTACAGCTCGCGGGGCAGCCGCTCGCCCGGCGCCTGGCGCGGGTCGAACAGCGACAGCCGCCGCCCGTCGGGGCCGACCAGCAGGACGCTGCGCCGGGTGCCCTGGGGGGCGAGCTCCCAGCCGAACTCCACCCCCGCGCCGGCCAGGTGGTCGCGGATGAGCCGTCCCTGCGGGTCGTCGCCGATCAGGTCGAACAGCTTGGTCCTCAGGCCGAGGGCGTGGCAGCCGAGCGCGACGCCGCTGCCGGTGTTGCCGATCCGGTCGATCACCGGGGGGACGGCGTAGGTGTCGGCGTAGGGCAGCGGGAGCTGGGGGACGTAGGCGGTGGTGTCGACACCGGTACCGCCGATCACGACGACGTCATGGTTCACCGCTCAATGATCCCACCCGCCGCCCGGCTCCCCGTCGGGGGTGTCCGCGCCGTACGGCCCCTCACCCGCGGACGCCCGCACCGTACGGCCCCGCCGTACGCCGTGGTCAGCGGTTGACCAGGGGGCCGGAGCCGGTCGAGCCGCGCACGACCAGCTCGGCCTGGAACATCAGCTCGGTGTGCCTGCCGCCGGCGCCGTTGATCTCCTCCAGCAGGGTCGCCACGGCGGCCGAGGCCATGGCGCCGATGGGCTTGCGCACGGTGGTCAGCGGCGGATCGGTGAACGCGATCAACGGCGAGTCGTCATACCCCACCACCGACACCTCCCCCGGCACCGACAACCCCCGATCCCGGCACGCCCGGATCGCCCCCAACGCCATCAGATCCGACGCGCACACGATCCCCGTACACCCCCGCTCCAGCAACTGCGCCGCCGCCGCCTGACCCCCCTCCACCGAGAACAACGAATGCGACACCAGCTCATCGACATCCGACACCCCCAGCAACTGCGCCATCGCCTGCCGGAAACCCTCGATCTTCCGGATCACCGGCACGAACCGCCCCGGCCCCACCGCCAACCCGATCCGCTCATGCCCCAGATCCACCAGATGCTGCACCGCCAACCGCGCCGCCGCCCGATCATCCGGCGAGATGAACGGCGCGTCGATCCGGTCGCTGTAGCCGTCCAGCAGGACGATCGGCAGGCCGCGCTCCCGCAGGCGGCTGTAGCGGTCCATCCGGGCGGTGGTGTCGGCGTGCAGCCCGGAGACGAAGATGATGCCGTCCACGCCCCTGTCGACGAGCAGCTCGGTGAACTCGTCCTCGGGCACGCCGCCGGGGAGCTGGGTGCACAGCACCGGGGTGTAGCCGTGCTGGGTCAGGGCCTTCTCGATCGCCTGGGCGAACACGGGGAAGATCGGGTTGTCCAGCTCCGGGGTGACCAGGCCGACCAGGCCGTTGCTGCGCTGGCGCAGCCGCTGCGGACGCTCGTAGCCCATCAGGTCGAGCGCGGTCAGCACGGCCTGCCGGGTGGTCTGCGACACCCCGGGTTTGCCGTTGAGCACCCTGCTGACCGTCGCCTCGCTGACCCCCGCCTGCGCGGCGACGTCGGCCAGCCGGACGCCCGCGCCGTCGGAGCGGGACCGGGTCCGGCTGAGTTCACCCTCCATTGGAGGTACCCCACCATGCCGCCGGAGCGGGCGCAACCCGAGCGCCGCGCCGCCCGCCTCCTCGCCGTCCACCGGGTACTCCGGAGGCCCCAACGGTTTCTCCTTTCTCTGGTAACCCACTCGTAACGCAACTTCCCGTCAGGGAAATTTGAAGTAACTAACAGATGTGCCTCTTCTCACCATGTCTATGGACACATGGGTGAGCCGCACGATGTACTACCTCATCGATCACAGTGGCTGGATCCGGGCGACGTCGTCCGGGAGGAACGAGCGCGCATGAGTACCGTCGTCCTCGACAATGTGAGCAAGATCTACCCTGGCGGGTATCTCGCGGTCGACCGAATGAACCTGCGGGCGGAGAACGGGGAATTCCTCGTCCTGCTCGGTCCTTCCGGGTGCGGGAAGTCCACCCTGCTGCGGATGATCGCGGGCCTGGAGGAGATCACCTCCGGCGATCTGTGGCTGGGCGGGGATCACGCCAACGACCTGGCGCCGCGCGACCGCGACGTCGCCATGGTGTTCCAGAACGGCGCCCTCTACCCGCACCGCACGGTGCGCGGCAACATGGCGTTCCCCCTGGAGATCGCCAAGGCCGACCCGGCGCTGGTCAGGGATCGGGTGACCGAGCTGTCCAAGGCGCTGCACATCTCCGAGACGCTCGAACGCCGTCCGGGGACGCTCTCCGGCGGCCAGCGCCAGCGCGTCGCCATGGGCCGGGCGATCGTGCGCCAGCCGTCGCTGTTCCTCATGGACGAGCCCCTGTCCAACCTCGACGCGGGCATGCGGACCGAGCTGCGGATGGAGATCTCCTCGCTGGTCCGCTCGCTGGGCGTGACCACGATCTACGTGACGCACGACCAGGTGGAGGCGCTGACCCTCGCCGACCGGATCGCCATCATGAACCGCGGCGTGCTGCAGGACGTCGGCACCCCCGCCCAGGTCTACAACGACCCCGCGACCGCCTTCACCGCGGCCTTCCTCAGCTCCCAGCAGCTCAACCTCCTCTCGGCGACCGTGCGGGCCCCGCAGAACCAGTACGTCCTGCTGGACTTCGGGGTGCACCAGATCATGATCCCCTGGAACGATCCCCGGTCCTACGCCATCTCGCAGCATGTCGGCCGCCAGATCATCGTCGGGCTGCGCCCCGACTGCCTGGCGCCGGTCTCCGAGAGCTTCGAGGGCCCCACGTTCCTCGGCCGGGTCCGGGCTTTGGAGTACCACGGTCACGAGTGGCTGGCCTACGTCGAGAGCGGCATCCCCTCCGTGGTGGTCCCCGAGCCCCCGGACCCCAGGCACAAGGCCCGCGACCTCGCGGCGGCCACGCCGGGCGGACGGGCCCGCGCGGTCTTCCGGCGGCTGCTGCCCGGCCTGGCCGGCGAGCCGGAGCCCGACGAGGTGGAGGAGGAGGCCGGCGGGGGCAGCCACCGCCGGACCGACCTGATCGTCCGGCTGGGCGCGCGCCCCGTCTGGCGCGGCGGTGACCCCGCCCGGGTGGGCGTGGACGCCACGCGGCTGATGTTCTTCACGGTGGACGGCGCCCGCATCGACCCGCCGCAGCGCTGACCGGAGGGGGGTCCCCGCGCCGTACGCGGACGGCCGCCGGTCCCGCCCGGCGGCTCCCCGTCGGCGGCCGGTCCAGTGGCAGATTCGGCGGCAGATTCAGCGGCCGATGATGGCGACGATCTCGACGACGCGGACGACGCGGTCCAGCTCGGCGCGGTGGAAGGCGGCGTCGCGCGCGAGGACCAGGTGCAGGTCCGCTCCGGGGATCGGCAGGCTCATCAGGTGGCCGCCGCCGGAGCCGAGGACCGCGGGACGCGGCGGAGCGGCCCAGGCCGCCCCCTCGGCGCCCTCCCCGGGCCCTCCCGCCGCCACGGCGCCCACGTGCTCCTCCAGCGCCTCCGGGGCCTGCCAGCTGCGGTGCACGACCTCCCCGGTGCCGGAGCGTACGGTGACCGCCCACCCGGCGCCGACCAGGCCGGGGACGGCGTCCACGAGCGTGGCGAAGGCGCGCCCGGGTTCCGTGGCCACGTGCCGCAGCAGGTCGTAGTCGGGCGTGCAGCCGGGGATCTCGCGGGTGGGCCAGGCGGCCTCGACGTTCAGGCCGGGGACGGCGGAGAGGCGGTCCCCGATGTCCCCGATCCCGGTGACGCCGGGCCAGGAGACGGTGAAGTCGTCGACCGCCCGGCCGCCCCCGCGCTCCAGGACCGTGACCTGCAGGATGTCCGCCCCCAACGTGCCGAGCACCCGGGCGACCTGGCCCAGGGCTCCGGGCCGGTCGGGAAGGGACACCCGTAGCCGGAACATCATTTGTCGATCACCTCTCTCTGGGCATCAGGGTGTCCTAGACAGGTTTCGCGAGTGTTCCGGGGAGATGTCCAGCATAAAACCCCAGGTACTGAAATATCCGACCCGCCCGGCTTTGTGCCTCACATCGACGCCGAGCGGGTGTCGACGGCCCCGTGACGACGCCGGGCCAAGGACTCAGGCCGGAGGCCGCCGTGGCGTGGGCGCCGTCCCGAACAGGTGGGCCAGGTGGTAGTCGATGATCTCGGCGGCGGCCTCGTGGCCGCGCTGCCGGCTGAGGACGCTGGAGGTCAGGCCGTTGGCGAGAGCCAGAAGGGCGGCGACTTCGGTGCGCGGGTCACGATCGGGTCCGATCTCCCCAGCCTGCTGGGCGGTGGCGAGCCGGGCGGTGAGGAAGTCCTCCAGCGCGTCGGGCCGGGTGAGCGCGGCCGCGGCGAGCGCGGGGTCGGTGAGGGCGGCGGTGTAGTAGGCGGTCCAGGCCAGCGAGTCCATCCGGCTCTGTTCGTCGGAGGGCAGGATCGCGCCGAGGACGGCTTCGAAGACGCTCCGCGTGGACGGTCCGCCGGTGACGGCGGCCCGCTGCCGGACCCTGCGGTCCAGGCGGGCGGTCAGCTCGGCGAGGCCGGAGTCGAGCAGGGCCTGCTTGTCGGTGAAGTAGTACTGGACGACGCGCAGCGAGACCCCCGCTTCGGCGGCGATCTCACGCATCGACACGGCCTGCAGGCCGCGGGTGCCGGCGATGCGCAACAGCGCCTCGGTCAACCGGCGTCGCCGCTCGTCGTGGTCGACCTGTTTGGGCATGCGGGTCTCCTAGCGGTGGTCCGGCGTCGCGGCCTCGCCCCGGGCCCGGCCGGGGAAGGTGAGGATCCGCTCCGTGACCAGGTCCGGAGCCTCGACGGGCAGCGCGTGCCCGGTGCCGGGCACGATCTCCACCCGCCACGACGGTGCGATCCCGGCCAGCCGCGCGGCCACCGCCTGCGCGTCGTGCAGCGTGCTGCGGGCGCCCAGCAGCACCTGCACGGGCACCGACAGCTCACGCACCTGCTCGTCGGTGTAGACGGGCGGGACGGGCAGCCGCCGGCGGAAGGACCGGCCGGCCGTCATCAGCCTCATCAGCGCGTCCTCACGCAGTGTGCCGTTGCCGACGGCTCCCGCGACACGGCGTCGCAGTGCTCGCGGGAGCAGAGCGGCCATGCCTCCGACGATGAGCCACCGGTAGAACCGTCCGGTCAGCGGCGCGAAGCCGGCGGGGTCCAGCAACGTCAGCGCCGCGACCCGGCCGCCCCCGCCGAGCTGCTGTTCCACCGCGGTCCAGCCGCCGTAGGAGGAACCCACCACATGTGCGCGCTCGGCGCCGGCCGCGGCCAGGACCTCGGTGAGCCAGCCGCCGACCTCGGCGCCGGTGGCGAGCGGCCGCGTCTGAACAGAGCGGCCGGGCTCGCCGAGCGGATCGACGGCGAGGACCGGGCGGACACGTGCCAGTGGCTCGATGTAGCGGTGCCAGGCCAGCGCGTTCCCGCCGGCACCGGCCAGGAGGATCACCGGATCCCCCTCGGCGGGCCCGGCCCGGTGGATCCGCACGCTGCCGGCGCGGGTCTCCACGTCGACGACGTCCACCGGCACCGGCCAGAGCTCGCCGAGCACTCGGTCATAGGCGGCGTAGTACCTGTCACGGGCGGAGTCGCCGGTGAAGGCCGACGGCCGGTCGGGCATGCGCATGGTGGCCCCATCTCGCCGGAATGGATACAGATGTATCCTAACAACGGAGTAGAGCCGTCCACAACGGCGGCCGGCGCGCCTAACGGATGATCTTCGGGCCGGAGCCGGTCGAGCCGCGGACGATGAACTCCGGCTGGAAGACGAGCTCGGAGTTGTGCATGGGGGCGCCCGCGACCGCCTCCAGCAGGGTGTGCACCGCGGCGGTGACCATCGAGTGGACGGGCTGGCGCACGGTGGTCAGCGGCGGATCGGTGAACGCGATCAACGGCGAGTCGTCATACCCCACCACCGACACCTCCCCCGGCACCGACAACCCCCGATCCCGGCACGCCCGGATCGCCCCCAACGCCATCAGATCCGACGCGCACACGATCCCCGTACACCCCCGCTCCAGCAACTGCGCCGCCGCCGCCTGACCCCCCTCCACCGAGAACAACGAATGCGACACCAGCTCATCGACATCCGACACCCCCAGCAACTGCGCCATCGCCTGCCGGAAACCCTCGATCTTCCGGATCACCGGCACGAACCGCCCCGGCCCCACCGCCAACCCGATCCGCTCATGCCCCAGATCCACCAGATGCTGCACCGCCAACCGCGCCGCCGCCCGATCATCCGGCGAGATGAACGGCGCCGGCACGTCGTCGGCGTGGCCGTTGAGCAGGACGATCGGCACGCCCTGCCCGATGAGCTGGGTGTAGCGGTCGGAGCGGGCGGTGGTGTCGGCGTGCAGGCCGGAGACGAAGATGATGCCGCTGACGCCGCGCTCGACGAGCAGCTCGGTGAAGTCGTCCTCCACCACCCCGCCCGGCACCTGCGTGCACAGCACCGGGGTGTAGCCGTGCTGGGACAGCGCCTTCTCGAAGGCCTGGGCGAACGTCGGGAAGATCGGGTTGTCCAGCTCCGGGATCACCAGGCCGACCAGGCCGTTGCTGCGCTGGCGCAACCGCTGCGGACGCTCGTAGCCCATCAGGTCCAGGGCGACGAGCACGGCCTGCCGGGTGGCGGAGGAGACACCCGGCTTGCCGTTGAGCACCCTGCTGACCGTCGCCTCGCTGACCCCCGCCTGCGCGGCGATGTCGGTCAGCCTGGCCGTACCGCTCGACAGGGGGGCGGCGCCGTTAGGCGGCATCGCGGTCCCACCAGACGGCGGAGTCGGGCGCCAGGCGGGCCACGCCGTCCGCGACGGCGGGCTCGGCGCTGGCCAGCAGCACCCGTCCGGGGACGGGGATCTCCACCGGCTCGCCGGTCAGGTTGACCGTGCAGGCGAACCCGTCGCCCCGGGCGTAGGCGAGCGTGCCCTCCGGGGAGCGGAGCCAGGTCAGCGGGGCGTCGTCGAAGGCCCGCCGCTCCCGGCGGACGCGCAGCGCCTCCCGGTACAGCCGGAGGATGGAGGCGGGGTCGCGCAGCTGGGACTGGACGCTGAGCGGGCCCCAGGAGGCCGGCATCGGCAGCCAGGACTCCTCGATGCCCGGCAGGCTGAAGCCGAAGTGCGGCTCGACGTCGGCCCACGGGATCGGCACCCGGCAGCCGTCGCGGCCGTCGTCGGGGTTGCGCAGCCGCTGCGGGTCGCGCAGGAACTCCTCGGGCAGGTCGAGGACCTCCGGCAGGCCCAGCTCCTCGCCCTGGTAGAGGTAGGTCGAGCCGGGCAGGGAGAGCGTCAGCAGGGCCGCGGCACGGGATCTGCGCAGGCCGGTCTCGCCGCCGCCGTAGCGGGTGGCGTGGCGTTTGACGTCGTGGTTGGACAGCACCCAGGTCGTGGGCGCGCCGACCATGCCGGCCGTGGCCAGCGACTCGGTGATCACCTTGCGGAAGACCGGGGCCTCCCACGGCGCGTTGAGGAAGTGGAAGTTGAACGCCTGGTGCAGCTCGTCCGGGCGGACGTAGTTGGCCAGCCGCTCGGGGTTCGGCGCCCACGCCTCGGCGACGCCGATCCGCTCGCCCGGGTAGGAGTCCAGGAGGCGGCGCCAGGCGCGGTGGATCTCGTGGACGCCGTCCTGGTCGAAGAACGGCACGACGTCGGCGCCGATCATCCGCACCTGGTCGGGGTGGCCGACGTCGGGCAGCCCCTCGGCCTTGACCATGCCGTGGGCGACGTCGATGCGGAAGCCGTCCACCCCCATGTCGAGCCAGAACCGCAGGATCGACTCGAACTCGGCGTGGACCTCGGGGTGCTCCCAGTTGAGGTCGGGCTGCTCGGAGGCGAACAGCCGCAGGTACCACTCCCCATCGGGGAGCCTCGTCCAGGCGGGGCCGCCGAAGACCGACTCCCAGTCGTTGGGGGGCAGCTCCCCGTCCTCGCCCCTGCCCGGCCGGAAGACGTAGCGCTCCCGTTCGGGGCTGCCGGGCCCCGCGGCCAGTGCCTGCTGGAACCACACGTGCTGGTCGGAGGTGTGGTTGGGCACCACGTCGACGATCACCCGCAGGCCGTGCCGGTGGGCGTCGTCGATCAGGGCGCGGGCGTCGGCCAGCGACCCGAAGATGGGATCCACGTCCCGGTAGTCGGCCACGTCGTAGCCGAAGTCGGCCATCGGCGAGGTGTAGAACGGGGTCAGCCAGAGGGCGTCCACTCCGAGGTCGGCGAGATACCGCAGCCGGCTCCGCACGCCCAGCAGGTCGCCGATGCCGTCGCCGTTGCCGTCGGCGAAGCTCCGCACGTAGACCTGGTAGATCACGGCGTCGCGCCACCAGCGGGTGGCGGTGGTCTCGCCGGTGTGGCCGACCTGGACGAGCTCTGTCATATCAGTCCCCCGATCAAATGACATATCAGGACGTGGTGTGCTTGGTACGCGGTGGTACCCGGTTACCGGTTGGTACGCGACGGCACCGCCCGGTGCGCCGCGGCGCCGCCCCACGGGCGGCGCCGGCTCACGACTTGGTCGCCCCCGCGGTGAGCCCGGCGACCAGGTGGCGCTGGACCAGCAGGAAGACGACCGCCGCGGGCAGCGCGATCAGCACCGCCGAGGCCGTCAGCAGGCCCCAGTCCGACCAGTGCTGGCCGACGAACTGCTGCAGGCCGACGGCGAGGGTGCGGGTGCCCTCCCCCGTCATGAAGACCGAGGCGTAGGCGACCTCGCCCCAGGCGGTCATGAAGGAGTAGAAGGCGGTGACCGCGATGCTGGGCCGGGCCAGCGGCAGGATGACCCGCCAGAAGGTGCCGAACGGCGTCAGCCCGTCGATCATTCCGGCCTGGTCGATCTCGCGCGGGATGGAGTCGAAGTAGCCCTTCATCATCCAGGCGCAGAACGGCACCGCGACCGTCATGTACGCGATCACCAGGCCCGGGATCTGGTTGAGCAGCCCGAGACCGGCCATGAGGTTGTACAGCGGCACGATCAGGATGGCCACCGGGAACATCTGGGTGACCAGCAGCATCCACATCACGCCGCGGTAGCCCGGGAAGCGGAAGCGGCTGATCGCGTAGCCGGTCGTCGAGGCCAGGAAGACGCCGATGATCGTGGTCAGGCCGGCGACGATCACCGAGTTGAGCAGCCAGTTCGGGAAGCCCGTCTCGGTCAGGACGCGGGTGTAGTTGTCCAGCGACGGCTGGTCGAAGATCTTCAGCTCGGTGGACAGCCAGCCGTCGCGCGGCTTGAGCGAGGTCAGCACGAGCCAGACGATGGGGAAGATCGAGATGAGCGAGGCGACGATGAGCGTCGCGTGCAGCAGGATCGAGCTGCCGACGCTCCGGTCCTCACGGCCGCGGACGCGGCGGGGCCGTGCCCGCTCTGCGGTGGCGGTGCTCACCAGACCTCCCCCTGCCTGCGCAGCGCGCGGCGGTAGACCAGGGCCATCACGACGAGGAGCAGCAGGATGATCACGCCCCAGGCCGCCGAGCCCGAGTAGTTGCGGATGCCGGTGAAGGCCTCGCGGTAGGCGTAGGTCACCAGGATCTCCGTGGCGCTGCCGGGCCCTCCCCCGGTGATCAGGAAGATCAGCGGGAACATGTTGAACGTCCAGATCGTGCCGAGCAGCACGACGGTGCTGGAGACGGTGCGGAGCCCGGGGATCGTGATGTGCCGGAAGCGCTGCATCGGCGTGGCGCCGTCCACCTCGGCCGCCTCGTAGAGCTCGGCGGGGATCGACTGGAGCCCCCCGAGCAGGGCCACCATCATGAACGGCACGCCCACCCAGACGTTGACCGCGATGACCGCGATCTTCGCGGTGGTGGGGTCGTCGAGCCAGCCGACGCCGCCCAGCCCGGCCGCGCGCAGCATCGCGTTGATGACGCCGAAGTCGCTGTTGTAGAGGTAGCGCCAGATGAAGGCGGCGACGAAGCCGGGGATCGCCCACGGCAGGATCAGCAGCAGCCGGTAGAACGAGCGGAAGCGCAGCCTGCGGTTGAGCATCATCGCCAGGCCGAGGCCGATGCCGTAGTGCAGGGCGACGCAGGCGACGGTCCAGATGACCGTCCAGGTCAGCTTCTCCCAGAAGACCCCGCCGGTGAGGATCTCGACGTAGTTGCCGAGGCCGACGAACTCGTAGGTCGAGGGGATCACGTTGACGCCGATGGTCCGGCCCATCGTGGCCTCGGTGGCGTCGGTCAGGGAGAGGTAGACGCCCCGGGCCAGCGGCCAGCCGATCAGCAGGGCGGTGACCGCGATGACCGGGGCCACCATGGCCCAGGCGTACCAGTACTGCGACGTGGCGCGCCGGAACGGGCCGGGCCTCCTGGGCCCGCCCCGGCCGCGGGCGCCGTCGTCGGCGCCCGCGGCCCGGTCCCTGGTCGTGCCGGTCACACGTCCAGTGGAGGTCGCCACGGTGTCAGCTCCAGTCCTTGAAGATGCCGCGGTACTTCTGGTCGACGGACTTGAGCATGTCCTCGGGCGTGGTCTTGCCGCCCACCAGGGCCTGGTAGCCCTCCAGCAGCGGCTGGAAGAGCTGGCCGCCCTCGGGGATCCACGGCCGCGGGACCGCGGTGTCGAGGATCGGCTTGAAGGTGGCGACGTCCTTGTTGCCCGTGACGTCGGGGTTGTCGTAGGCGGAGGCGCGGGTCGGCAGGAGGCTGATCTCCTTGGCGATCTTCGCCTGGGCCTCGGGGGTGCTCATGAAGCGGACGAACTCATACGAGGCGTCCAGGTTCTTGGAACCGGCGTAGATGGCGTAGTTCCAGCCGCCGGTGGGGGCGCCGGCCTTGACCGAGCCCGCGGGGACCGGGGCGATGCCCAGGTTCTCCTTGTCCTTGAACTCCTTGCCCTGGTAGACCTCGGCCAGCGACCACGGGCCGTTGTAGATCATCGCGGCCTTGCCGTCCTTGAGGGCGGTCATCGCGTTGACGTAGCTGTCCTGGATGGCCGGCTTGGGCGCGGCGCCCGACTTGACCAGGTCGTCGATCGTGGCCATCGCCTTGACGTTGGCCGGGGAGTTCACGACGATCTTCTTGCTCTTGACGTCGAGGGTGTCGCCGCCCTCGCCGTACATGAACGGCAGCAGGAAGTAGGCGTCCACGTTGAGGGCGATGCCGTCGGCGCCGGTCTTCTTCTTGACGTCGAGGGCGGCCTGCTTGAGCTCCTCGACCGTCTTCGGGGCCTCCTCGTGCCCGGCCTCCTTCAGCAGCCTCTTGTTGTACAGCAGCGCCAGGGTGTCGGTGACCTGCGGCACGGCGTAGGCCTTGCCGTTGTACTTGGTGCTGCTCAGCGGGCTGGGCAGGAAGTCGGACTCGTTCTCCAGGGCGCGGGTGCCGTCCAGCGGCTGCAGGTAGCCGAGCGAGGCGAACTGGGAGGTCCAGGCCACCTCGGAACGGATCACGTCCGGCGCGCCGGAACCGGCCTGCGCGGCGGTCTGGAACTTGTTCTGCGCCTGGTCCGAGGGGACGTTCTCGTACTTGACCTTGATGTTCGGGTACTTGGCCTCGAACTCCTTGATGAGCGCCTGGAACGTCGGGCCCTCACTGTCCGGCCGGACCGTGTCCCACCAGGTGATCTCACCCTTGATCTTCGTGGGGTCCGACGGGGCCGAGCCGGCCGGCGCCGCCGCCGAGCCGCCGTCGCCACCGCCGCAGGCCGAGACCGCAAGGGCGAGGGCCGCGACGATCGTCGCGGCCGAGAAGGCTCGCCGCATCATTTCTCCTCATGGTTCAGGGGACCGGACCGGGGTGGGGAGACTCCGGACCGGGGTTGGAGTACGCCGGACGTTACGCCGCCGTGAACTCCTTTGGAAGAACTTGCTGCAAGAGTCTGCAAACTTGTTACAAACCCGGAGGAGTCCACCGATCCGTTACCTTCTCCCCGCCCTGACCTGGGTGGAAGCCGGGCCGTCCCCCCGCCGGCAGGAGGCGGGAGGCCCGGCGACGGCGGGCTCGCGAGACCCCGGACGGCACCCCGGGCGGTTTCGTGCAGAAAGTTTCCGCAAGGGATTGCATAGATCATGCCTAATGAGTAACTTCCGGGCAACACCCCCGAAACAACCGTGGAGGCCACCGGTGGTCCGGCCGCTCCCCCCACGGCGCGCGAGGACGGGACCGCTCACCGCGGCCCTCACCGCGGCGGCGCTGCTCGTGCCGCCCCTCGCCGCCCCCGCCCACGCGTCGTCCCCCGCCTCCGCGCCACCCGGCGCCCCGACCGCGGCCCTCTCGGCCCCAGCGCCCCCCGCAGCCCCCGCGGCGACCACTGCGCCCGTCGTCTCCGCGCTGAGCCGTACGGCCGAGCCCGCCGACAGGGACCTCGCCCGGGACGCCGCGCGCACCGCGCTGACCCGCGAGCGGTTCTACTTCGCGATGACCGACCGGTTCGCCGACGGCGACCCCGGCAACAACCGCGGCGGCCTGTCCGGCGACCGGCTCACCACCGGCTACGACCCCGCCGACAAGGGGTTCTACCAGGGCGGCGACCTCAAGGGCCTCATCGACAGGCTCGACTACGTCGAGAACCTCGGCAGCACCGCGATCTGGATCACCCCGGCCTTCCGCAACCGGCCCGTCCAGGGCTCCGGCGCGGACGCCTCGGCCGGCTACCACGGCTACTGGATCACCGACTTCACCCGGATCGACCCCCACCTGGGGACGAACGCCGAGATGAAGAAGCTCGTGCGCGAGGCGCACCGGCGCGGGATGAAGGTCTTCTTCGACATCATCACCAACCACACCGCCGACGTCATCGACTATGCGGAGAAGACCCACTCCTACCGCTCCAAGGGCGCCTACCCCTACGTCGACGCCCGCGGCGTGCCGTTCGACGACCGCGCCCACGCGGGCAAGGACACCTTCCCCGAGGTGACCGCCGACTCGTTCCCCTACACGCCGGTCGCGCCGAAGAACGCCAAGACCCCCGCCTGGCTGAACGACCCGACGATGTACCACAACCGGGGCGACTCCACCTTCAGCGGCGAGAGCTCCGAGTACGGCGACTTCTCCGGCCTCGACGACCTGTGGACCGAACGGCCCGAGGTCGTCAGGGGCATGGCCGACATCTACAAGACGTGGGTCCGCGAAACCGGCATCGACGGGTTCCGCATCGACACCGCCAAGCACGTCAACATGGAGTTCTGGGAGCGGTTCTCCCCAGCCCTGCACGACTACGCGACGAAGCAGGGGAACAAGCGGTTCTTCATGTTCGGCGAGGTCTACTCCGGCGACCCCGCCTTCACCAGCCGCTACTCCACCCGCGGCGGGCTGGACGCCACCCTGGACTTCCCGTTCCAGGAGGCCGCCCGCTCCTTCAGCGGCGGCACCGCGGACGCCGCCCGGCTGGCGAGGCTGTACGCCGACGACGACCACCACACCGACGCCGACGCCGACGCCTCCTCGCTGCCGACCTTCCTCGGCAACCACGACATGGGCCGCATCGGCCGCTTCATCGCCCAGGACAACCCCGGCGCGGACGACGCCGAGCTGCTCCGCCGCGACCTGCTGGCCCACCGGCTGATGTACCTCACCCGGGGCCAGCCGGTCGTCTACTACGGAGACGAGCAGGGCTTCACCGGAAGCGGCGGCGACAAGGACGCCCGCCAGACGATGTTCGCCTCCAAGGTCGGCGACTACCTGGACGACGACCTGATCGGCACCACGGCCACCCACGCCCGCGACAACTTCGTCCCCGGCCACCCGCTGTATGCGGGCATCTCCGCCCTGGCGAAGCTGCGCCAGGACCACCCCGCCCTCGCCGACGGCGCCCAGATCGAGCGCCTGGCGTCCGGCGGCGTCTACGCCTTCTCCCGGATCGGCGCCCGCGAGAAGGTCGAGTACGTCGTGGCGGTCAACAACGCCGAGCAGGCCCAGGCCGCCGCCGTGCCGACGTTCTCCCCCGGCATGGCCTTCACCAAGGTGTACGGCGAGGGCCCCGCAGACCTGACCTCGGGCGCCGACGCGAAGCTGGCGCTGACCGTGCCGGCGCTGTCGGCCGTCGTCTACAGGGCCCGCGGGACGCTCGCCGCCCCGGCCGCCGGCCCGGCCGTCTCGATCGCCCTGCCCGGCGCCGAGATCAGGGGCACCGCCGAGGACGGCCGGATCCCGGTCACCGCCACCGTGCCCGGAAGCGGCTTCGACCAGGTGACGTTCGCCGCCAGGGTCGGCGACGGCGGCTGGAGGGTGCTCGGCACCGACGACGCGCCCAACGCCACGGCGGCCGGCCGTACCTTCCGGGTCTTCCACGACCTGCGCGGGATCCCGGCCGGCACGAAGATCACTTACAGGGCGGTGGTGAAGGACTCCGCGGGCCGTCTCGCCTCGGCCACCGCGTCGGCCACCGTCGGCGCCGAGCCCGCCCCGCAGGACCCGGGCGCGGTCACCCGGGACTGGCTGGTCGTGCACTACCAGCGCCCGGACGCGAAGGACGCCGGGGACTACGACGGCTGGGGCCTGCACGTCTGGGGGGACGTGGAGCAGCCCACCGAGTGGGCTTCCCCGCTCCCGCTGACCGGCGAGGACTCCTACGGCAGGTTCGCCTGGGTCAGGCTCAAGCCGGGCGCGGCGAACGTCGGGATCATCGTCCACAGGGGCGACGAGAAGGACGGCGGCGACCGCGTCGTCGATCCCGCCAGGACCGGCGAGGTCTGGGTGGCCTCCGGCAGGGCGGAGACCTACGCCTCCCGCGCCGAGGCCCAGGGCTACGCCACCGTCCACTACGCGCGGCCGGACAAGGACTACGACGGCTGGGGCCTGCACCTGTGGGGCGACGGCCTGGCCGACGGCGCGGGCACCGACTGGGCGGCCCCGCGCCCGCCGGACGGCGCCGACTCCTACGGCGCGTTCTGGAAGGTCCCGCTGAAGAACGCCGCCGCCCCGCTGAACTACATAATTCACAAGGGCGACGTCAAGGATCCCGGGCCCGACCAGACGTTCACCCCGGCCGCGCGGCCGGAGGCGTACGTCGTCTCGGGGAAGGCGGAGGTCCACCCGACCAGGGCCGCGGCCGAGAACGTCGCGATCGTGCATCACCACCGGCCGGACGGGAAATACGACGGCTGGGGGCTGCACCTGTGGGGTGACGTGGCCGCGCCCACCGAGTGGGCCGCCCCGCTCCGGCCCGAGGGGCGCGACGCGTTCGGGCTCCGTTTCCGGATCCCCCTGAAAGAGGGGGCGAAGACCGTGAGCTACATCGTCCACAACGGCGACGACAAGGACCTGCCCGCCGACCAGTCGCTCGACGTGGCCGCCACCGGCGGCGAGGTCTGGCGGATCGCCGGCGTCGAGGGGAACCTGCTGCCGCAGCCCGCCGCCCACGGCGCGGACGCCGACCTGAGCAAGGCCGCCGCCCAGTGGATCGACCGTGGCACGGTCGCCTGGAAGGTACGGACGTCCGACGCCCTCCACCACTCGCTGGCCTTCTCCGCCAAGGGCGACATCGCCTACGCCGACGGCGACCTGACCGGCGACCTCCGAATCATCCGGCTGGTCCCCGGCGCCCTCACCGACGCGCAGAAGGCCAGGTGGCCGCACCTTTCCGGGCACGCCGCCCTCACCGTGGACCCGCGCGACACCGGCCTGGTCGCCGAGGCGCTGCGCGGGCAGGTCGTGGCCGTCGAGCGGGACGCCTCCGGCGCGCTGCTGACCGCCACCGGCGTGCAGCTGCCCGGCGTGCTCGACGACGTCTACGCCAAGGCGGCCGGAGCCGAGCTGGGCCCGGTCTGGGACGGCGCGCCCCGGCTGTCGGTCTGGGCGCCGACCGCGCGCAAGGTCGAGCTCGCGCTCTACCGCGGCCCGTCCGGCGGCGAGCGCGCCGTACAGCCGATGCGCCGCGACGACGCCACCGGCGTCTGGTCGGTGCGGGGCACGCCCGCCTGGAAGGGCCGCTACTACACCTTCCTGGTCACGGTCTACTCCCCCGCCGCGGGCAAGGTCGTCACCAACGAGGTGACCGACCCCTACAGCGTGTCGCTGGCCGCCGACTCCGTCCGCAGCCAGCTCGCCGACCTGGGCGACCGGTCGCTGCGGCCCGACGGCTGGTCGTCGCTCGCCAAGCCGGAGGCCGTCCCCCAGGCCAGGGCGTCGATCCACGAACTGCACGTGCGCGACTTCTCCGCCTCCGACGCCACCGTCCCCGTCGGCCTGCGCGGCACCTACGCGGCGTTCACCGGCGACCACGCCGGCATGCGGGAGCTGCGCAGGCTGGCGGAGGACGGCCTGACCCACGTCCACCTGCTGCCGGTCTTCGACATCGCGACCGTCCCCGAGAAGAAGGCCGACCGCGCCGAGCCGGACTGCGACCTGGCCGCGCTGCCCGCCGACTCCGGGCGGCAACAGGAGTGCGTCGGCGAGACCGCCGCCAAGGACGCCTTCAACTGGGGATACGACCCGCAGCACTACACCGTGCCCGAGGGCTCCTACGCCTCCGACCCGGACGGCACCGCCCGGATCAAGGAGTTCCGCGGCATGGTGCAGGGCCTGAACAGGGCCGGGCTGCGGGTGGTCATGGACGTCGTCTACAACCACACCCACGCCGCCGGCCAGGACCCGACCTCGGTGCTCGACCGCGTCGTGCCCGGCTACTACCACCGGCTGCTCGACGACGGCGCGGTGGCCACCTCCACCTGCTGCGCCAACACCGCCCCCGAGCACGCGATGATGGGCAAGCTCGTCGTCGACTCCATCGTCACCTGGGCGAAGCAGTACAAGGTGGACGGCTTCCGCTTCGACCTGATGGGCCACCACCCGAAGGCGAACATCGTCGCGGTCCGCAAGGCCCTCGACGCGCTCACCCCGCGGAAGGACGGGGTGGACGGCAAGTCGATCATCCTGTACGGCGAGGGCTGGAACTTCGGCGAGGTCGCCGACGACGCCCGCTTCGAGCAGGCCACCCAGGCCAACATGGCCGGCACCGGGATCGGCACCTTCAACGACCGGCTGCGCGACGCGGTGCGCGGCGGCACGCCGTTCGACGCCGACCCCCGCATCCAGGGCTTCGGCTCGGGCCTGGCCGGCGCGCCCAACGGCTCACCCGCCAACGGCACCGCCGAGCAGCAGCGCGCCCGCCTGCTGGGCTACCAGGACCTGATCAAGGTGGGACTGACCGGCAACCTGCGCGACTACGCCTTCACCGACTCGCGCGGCAGGCGGGTCAAGGGCTCGGAGGTGGACTACAACGGCTCACCCGCCGGTTACACCGCCGAGCCGGGCGAGGCCGTCACCTACGTCGACGCCCACGACAACGAGACGCTGTTCGACGCGCTGGCCTACAAGCTGCCGCAGGCCACCCCGATGGCCGACCGGGTGCGCATGCAGTCGCTGTCGCTGGCCACCGCCGTCCTCGGGCAGGGCACCTCGTTCGTCCACGCCGGGACCGAGCGGCTGCGCTCGAAGTCGCTGGACCGCAACTCCTTCGACTCCGGCGACTGGTTCAACCGGCTGCTGTGGGACTGCGCGCAGGGCAACGGCTTCGGCGCGGGCCTGCCGCCTAAGGCGGACAACGAGGACAAGTGGTCCTACGCCCGGCCGCTGCTCGCCGACCCGGCGCTGAAGCCGGACTGCGCGGCGATCACCGCGGCGCGGAACCTGTACGGCGAGCTGCTGAGGATCCGCTCCTCCTCCCCCGCCTTCACCCTCGGCTCCGCCGCCGAGGTGGGCAGGCGGCTGACCTTCCCGCTGAGCGGCGACGCCGAGACGCCGGGCGTGCTGACCATGCACCTGGACGCCTCGGGGATCGACCCGAAGTGGGACTCGCTGACCGTCGTGTTCAACGCCACGCCCGAGAAGCGGTCGCAGACCGTGGCCGCCCTCAAGGGCGCGGCGGTGACCCTCCACCCCGTCCAGGCGGACGGGACCGACGCCGTCGTGAAGACGTCGGCCTTCGACCCCGCCACCGGCACGCTGACGGTGCCGGCCCGCACGGTCGCCGTCTTCGTCCGGCCGCACGGCTGATTCGTCCGGCCGCGCGGCTCAGAGCCCGCGTGGGGCGTCCGCACGACCCCGCGCCGCCCCACCCGGTCCTCCCGCGGACGAGGTCCGCGGGAGGACCACCGTAAGGCCCCGGGGCCCCATGGCCCCGGGGAGGGAAGACCCGGGCCGGGTGCTGCAACACCCGGCCCGGCGAAGGGAATCCGTCCATCCGTCTGGAGGCCCCCGTGAGATCCTACAAAGCCGTCCTGACCGTGGCGGCGACCGTCCTGGCGAGCGCCGCCGTCGCGCTCCCCGTCACGACCGCCACCCCCGCCGCCGCCGCGCCGCCCACCCCCGGCCCGATCGCCAACCTGTGGAACTGGAACTGGAACTCGGTCGCCAGGGAGTGCACCGGCGTCCTCGGCCCCGCCGGGTACGCCGCCGTCCAGGTCTCCCCGCCGAACGACTCGATGAGCAAGGGCGGCTCGGTCTGGTGGGACGTCTACCAGCCCGCCCGCTACACCCTCACCAGCAAGTTCGGCGACGAGAACGCGTTCCGGAACATGGTCGGCGCCTGCCACTCCGCGGGCGTCAAGGTGCACGCCGACGTGGTGATCAACCACATGACCGGGCAGGGCAGCGGCAGCTACGGCGGCTACTCCTTCGGCAAGTACGGCTATCCCGGGCTGTACTCCTCCGCCGACTTCCACTCCCCCGCCTGCACGATCAACGACTCCGACTACGCGAACGACGCCTGGCGGGTGCAGAACTGCGAGCTGGTCGGCCTGGCCGACCTCAACACCGGCTCCGACTACGTCCGCGGCCAGATCGCCGGCTACCTCAACCGGCTCACCTCCCTCGGCGTGGACGGCTTCCGGGTGGACGCCGCCAAGCACATCTCCCCCTCCGACCTGTCGGCGATCAAGGGGCGGCTGAGCGGCTCGCCGTACCTGCACCAGGAGGTCATCGAGGGCCCGAACGAGGCCGTCAGGCCGAGCCAGTACACCGGCGTCGGCGACGTGCACGAGTTCGTCTACGGCCGCAAGCTCAAGGAGCAGTTCACCGGCCAGATCAAGTGGCTTTCGACCTTCGGGCAGAGCTGGGGCCTGTCGGTGCCGAGCGACAAGGCCGTGGTCTTCGTCGACAACCACGACACCGAGCGCAACGGCTCCACCCTCAACTACAAGTACGGCGACGCCTACCGGCTGGCGAACGTCTTCATGCTGGCCTGGCCGTACGGCACGCCCGCCGTCTACTCCGGCTTCACCTGGGGCGACAAGGAGGCCGGTCCCCCGTCGGCGAACGGCGGGTTCGTCACCGACACCGACTGCGGGAACGGCCGGTGGACCTGCTTCCACCGGCAGATGAGCGGCATGGCCGCCTTCAACCGGGCCGTCGCGGGCACCGCGGTCGCCAACTGGTACGACAACGGTAACAACGTGATCGCCTTCAGCCGGGGCGACCGGGGCTGGGTCGCGATCAACAACGAGGGCGGCTCCGTCACCCGGACCTTCACCACCGGCCTGCCCGCCGGCACCTACGCCAACGACGCCGGGAGCGGCACGGTGACGGTCGGCGCGGGCGGCACCGCGTCGGTGACCGTCCCGGCGAAGGGCGCGGTCGCCGTCCACGTCGGCGGCCCCCGGCCCACCTCCTCTCCCACACCCACCTCCACCCCCACCCAGGACACGGTCGCCACCACCTTCGCGGTGAACGCCACGACCTACTGGGGGCAGAACGTCTTCGTCGTGGGCGACGTGCCCGAGCTCGGCAGCTGGAACCCGGCGAACGCGGTGGCGCTGTCGTCGGCGGCCTACCCCGTCTGGCGGGGCGCGGCCGGCCTGCCCGCCGGGCGGACGATCTCCTACAAGTACATCAAGAAGAACCCCGACGGCTCGGTGACCTGGGAGAGCGACCCCAACCGCTCGTTCACCACGCCCTCCGGCGGCACCGCGACGCGCAACGACACCTGGCGCTGACCACCCCCGGGTAACAGCTCGACGATCCACCGCCCCGGGCGCCCACCGCGCCCGGGGCCCTCATCAGCGACCCGCGCGGAGGACGAACGACCATGCGCTCATCCCCCTCACCCGCCCTCCTGCTGCTCACCGCCACGGCCCTCGCCCTGGCCGGCGCCGCCGTCCCGTCGACGGCGGCTGCCGCGAACAGCGTCACCGTCTACTACGCCACCGGCTGGCCGGCGGCCAACATCCACTACGCCCCCACCGGCGGCTCCTGGACGTCCGTCCCCGGCGTCGCCATGAACGAGACCGCCTGCGCCGGCTGGAAGAAGAGGACCATCGACCTCGGCTCGGCCACCGGCCTCAAGGCCGCCTTCAACAACGGCTCCGGCGCCTGGGACAACAACGGCGGCGCCGACTACACCATCGGCGCCGGCACGGTGAAGGTCTCCGGCGGCCAGGTCACCTCAGGCGACCCGTGCTCCGGCGAGAACGGCCCCGGCGGCAAGGCCGAGGTCTTCTACCACAGGAAGACCAAGGGGTGGCCGACGGTCAACGTCCACTACCAGCCCACCGGCGGCTCCTGGACGTCCGTCCCCGGCGTCGCCATGAACGAGACCGCCTGCGCCGACTGGGCGAAGAGGACCATCGACCTCGGCTCGGCCACCGGCCTCAAGGCCGCCTTCAACAACGGCTCCGGCGCCTGGGACAACAACGGCGGCGCCGACTACGCCCTCGGTTCGGGCCGCACCACCGTCAAAGACGGCGTGGTGACCGCGAACGCCGCCGATCCGTGCACGCCCGCGCCCGAGGACGAGACCCCGCCCGGCGCGCCCACCGGCCTGACCGCCACCGCGCAGGACACCACCATCAAGCTGAGCTGGAACGAGGCCACCGACGACGTGGGCGTCACCGGCTATGAGATCACCCGCGTCAAGGACTCCGGCGCCCCGGTGACCCTGACCACCGCCACCAACACCGTCTACACCGACGCCCGCCTGGACCCGCGGACCACCTACACCTACACGGTCAGGGCCCTGGACGCGGCCGGCAACAGATCGGAGGCGAGCCCCGCGGCCTCGGCGAAGACCGGCGACGAGCCGGCCACCCCCGTCAAGGGCTCCCCGCTGGGCGGCGACCCGCGTGAGGACAGCATCTACTTCGTGATGACCGCCCGGTTCAACGACGGCGAACCCGCCAACAACCGCGGCGGCAGCCAGCACGTGAAGTCGGGCAACGCCGCCGCCGGCGACCCGATGTTCCGCGGCGACTTCAAGGGCCTGATCGACAAGCTGGACTACATCAAGGGCCTGGGCTTCTCCGCGATCTGGATCACCCCGGTCGTGCTGAACCGCTCCGACTACGACTTCCACGGCTACCACGGCTGGGACTTCTACCGGGTCGACACCCGGCTGGAGACCCCCGGCGCGACCTACCGGGATCTGATCGACAGGGCGCACGCCAAGGGCATCAAGATCTTCCAGGACGTCGTCTACAACCACAGCTCCCGCTGGGGCGCCAAGGGCCTGTACGTGCCCGCGGTGTGGGGCTCGCGCGACGGCGAGTGGAAGTGGCTGTACAGCAGGAAGGAACCCGGCAGGGAGTACGACCCGATGGAGGAGCAGCGGGGCGACGACCCCGAGCTGACCACCGCGCAGAACGAGATGGCCAAGGGCCGCCCCTACAACGGCGATCTGTGGTCGGCCACGGCCCCGGCCGGGAACACCTGCCGGGACTACGGCACACCCACCTCCTACCGGAGCCCCGAGGGCTTCACCATCCGCAACTGCCAGTGGCCCAGCCCGACCTCCGGCATGTTCCCCGCGCAGTACTACCACCAGTGCTGGCTCGGCAACTGGGAGGGCGCCGACTCCAAGAGCTGCTGGCTGCACGACGACCTGGCCGACCTCAACACCGAGAACAAGGCCGTCCAGGACTACCTGATCGGCGCCTACAACTCCTACATCGACATGGGCGTGGACGGTTTCCGCGTCGACACCGCCGTGCACGTCTCCCGGCTGACGTGGAACCGGCGCTTCCTGCCCGCCATCCGGCAGCACGCCACCGCCGTGCACGGCGAGAAGGGCAAGGACTTCTACGTCTTCGGCGAGGTCGGCGCGTTCGTCCACGACAAGTGGAACCGCGGCTCAGTCAACCACTCCGCGCAGTTCTACACCTGGAAGGAACGTAAGGAGTTCGACCCCGACGACGCCAAGGCGGTCGTCGAGCAGTACGACTACGAGAACCTCATGGGCACCGCCAACCAGCCCACCAGTGACAACGCATTCCTGCGCGGCAACGACTACCACGCCCCCGACCACTCGAAGTTCTCCGGCATGAACGTCATCGACATGCGCATGCACATGAACTTCGGCGAGGCGTCCAACGCCTTCACCGCCGGCAAGGACTCCGACGACAGCTACAACGACGCCACCTACAACACCGTCTACGTCGACTCCCACGACTACGGTCCCAACAAGTCGAACGAGCGCTACGCCGGCGGGACCGACGCGTGGGCGGAGAACATGTCGCTGATGTGGACCTTCCGCGGCATCCCGACGCTCTACTACGGCTCGGAGATCGAGTTCCAGAAGGGGAAGAAGATCGACTGCGGGCCGACCTGCCCGCTGTCCACCACCGGCCGCGCCTACTACGGCGACCACCTGGCCGGGTCGGTCACCGCCGCGGACTTCGGCGTCGTCTCCTCGGCGACCGGCGCGGTCGCGCAGACCCTGGACAAGCCGCTGGTCAAGCATCTGCAGCGGCTCAACCGGATCCGCCGGGCGATCCCGGCGCTGCAGAAGGGCCAGTACTCCACCGAGGGCGTCAGCGGTCAGATGGCCTACAAGCGCCGCTACACCTCCGGCGCGGTGGACAGCTACGCGCTGATCACCGTGACCGGGGGCGCCACCTTCACCGGTGTCCTGAACGGCACGTACGTGGACGCGGTCACCGGCGACCGCAGGACCGTCACCGGCGGCACCCTCACCGTCGCCGCCCCCGGCAAGGGCAACGCCCGCGTCTACGTGCTCGACCTGCCGGGCAACCCGGCCCCGGGCAAGGTCGGCGACGCCGGGCCGTACCTGAAGTAGGGCCGGTTCAGCCGCCCGGCGGGCCGTACGGCCCGCCGGGCGGTGTCCGTCTCCCGGTGTCTCCCCGGGAGCCCGCGTCAGGTCAGGTGCCAGACGTGGAAGGCCGGGCCGTCGGCGGGCAGGGTGACGACGGCGTCGTCCCGGAGAGCGGCTCGGCCCCTCCGTACACGGGAACGGCCGAGCGGGCGGCGAGCGGGAGTCGGACCGGGCGGGCACGGGATGCGCGGGCCCGGCCGCGGGCGTCCCGCAAAGACCGTGACCCGGACAGGTAAAACCCGTGCCACATTCACCGCGCCTGGAAAGTCGATTGCCCCGTTTTGGGGATATTCACTGGAGGGCAGGGCGCACCTACGGCGAGCGGGGGTGGGAGCCGTGTCGGATGACCTGTTCACCATGCCGGACGACATGGACGGCACGTTCGAGGACCGGCGGGACGCAGGGCGGGTCCTCGCGCGCCTCCTGGAGCGCTACCGCGGCAGACCCGACGTCGTCGTGCTGGGACTGCCGCGCGGCGGCGTCCCGGTGGCGTACGAGGTCGCCACGGCCCTCGGAGCCCCGCTGGACGTCTTCCTGGTGCGCAAGCTGGGCGTCCCGGGCCGCGAGGAGCTCGCCATGGGCGCCATCGCCAGCGGCGGCGTCATCGTGCTCAACGAGGACATCGTCGGACGGCTCGGGATCTCGCAGTGGGCCATCCGCGCGGCGGCCGCCCGGGAGGGCCAGGAACTGGTCCGGCGGGAGGACGCCTACCGGCAGGGGCGGCCCGCGCTGGACCTCGACGGCAGAACCGTCATCGTCGTGGACGACGGCCTGGCCACGGGGGCGAGCATGCGCGCCGCCCTCCAGGCGCTCCGCCGCCACCGGCCGGCCCGGACCGTCGTCGCCGTGCCGACCGCGCCCGACTCCGTCCACCGTGACTTCGCCCACCTGGCCGACGAGTTGGTGTGCGCCGTCACGCCCCCCTACTTCACCGCCGTCGGGCAGTCGTACCGGGACTTCACCCAGACGACGGACGGGGAGGTG
Organism: Streptosporangium sp. NPDC004379; assembly: GCF_042873875.1. Lineage (NCBI taxonomy): Bacteria > Bacillati > Actinomycetota > Actinomycetes > Streptosporangiales > Streptosporangiaceae > Streptosporangium > Streptosporangium sp. NPDC004379. Next base: position 117,707 of record NZ_JBIAMC010000008.1, on the reverse strand, counting down.
CGGAGCCTCCTGCGCTCGGCGACGCGGTCCCGGCCGGCGACGACCGGCTAGGTCCCGCCACGGGACCGGCAGCCGGTGGAAGCCGGCGGGCGCCTCACGGGAGGGGGTACATGTGAACGCCGTCCGGATGAACCTTGAACGCCTGGAGATCCCGGCCGCCGACGTCGTCCTGGAGGCCGACGTCGCGGTGCCGCATCCGGCGTACGGAATGGTGCTGTTCGCGCACGGCAGCGGCAGCAGCCGCCACAGCCCGCGCAACCGCCACGTGGCGGGCGAGCTGCAGAGAGCCGGGCTGGCGACGGTCCTCGCCGACCTCCTCACACCGCAGGAGGAGCGGATCGACCTGGTAACCGGTGAGTTCCGCTTCGACATCGGGCGGCTCGCCGTACGGCTGGCCGGGCTGACCGACTGGCTGGCCCGGCACAAGCCGACCGCCGGACTCGACGTCGGCCTCTTCGGCGCCAGCACGGGCGCGGCCGCCGCGCTCGTCGCCGCCGCGGCGCGGCCCGCGGTGAAGGCGATCGTCTCCCGCGGCGGGCGGCCGGATCTTGCCGGTGACGCGCTCCGGTCGGTCCACCAGCCCACCCTGCTCATCGTCGGGGAGCGCGACCCGATCGTCATCAGGCTCAACCAGGAGGCGATGGAGCTGCTGCCGGGAGAGACGGCCCTGGAGATCGTGCCGGGGGCCACGCACCTGTTCGAGGAGCCCGGCGCGCTGGAGCAGGTGGCCCGCCTGGCCCAGGAGTGGTTCCTGGGCCACCTGACGCGCGAGCGGCACCCGGAGGGCGGGGACGGCGACTGAGAGCACCGGGCCGGCATCGATACCAAGATCTGACAGCCTGCCGTAATTCATCACTCTAAGTAAGTGATTAGTCACTTAAAGTGATCGAAATGACGGTTGGTTCGTCGCTCCCGGGCTATGAGAGGAGGTGACGAATTGGTCGTTGACTACGGGGGGACCCACGATGACGAACTTCGACCAGATCAAGGGCAAGGCCAAGGAGAACGCCGGTGAGGCGGTGAACGACGACGAGATGGCCGCCCGGGGCCGCATGGAGCGCGCCAAGGGCAAGGGCAAGGAGGCCGCCGGCAAGGCCAAGGACAAGGCCAAGAAGGCCGCGGACGACACGCGCGGCAGGTTCGCCGAGTAGTCGGCCCTCCGGCGACCGCGGCTTTCCGGTCATGGCGCCGCGGGCGGCGATGGACGCCGCCCGCGGCGCTCGCACGTCACCGGGCCCCCGGAAAGTTAAGGCGGGTGACCCTGGGCGTTCAGCTCGGGCACCCCTGAACGGTCACCCTCGTGGCTAGGTTCGGCGAGTACCCCGGTTCGGGGGAGTTCGTCCGTGTCACGAGGAGTCACCTTGCGAGTCTTGGCCGTTGTGCCCGCCCGTGGCGGTTCCGTGGGCGTGCCGCTGAAGAACCTGGCCGCGGTGGGCGGCACCCCGCTGGTCGCCCGCGCGGTGCGGGCCTGCGTGCGGGCCGAGCTGGTCGACGAGGTCGTGGTCAGCACCGACCACGCCGAGATCGCCCGGGTGGCCCGCGAGGCCGGAGCTCAGGTGGTCGAGCGGCCGCAGGAGCTGAGCGGGGCCACCGCCTCCAGCGAGTCGGCGGTGCTGCACGCGCTCGACCGGCTCGGCGAGGACCCGGAGGTGGTCGTGCTGGTCCAGTGCACCAGCGCGTTCGTCGACCCGGCCGACCTCGACGCCGCCGTCACCAGGATCCTGGACGGCGGCGCGGACGTGGTCTTCTCCGGCCTGGAGACGCACGAGTTCCTGTGGGACGCCGCCGGCGCGGGCGTCAACCACGACCCGTCCTTCCGCCCGCGCCGCCAGGACCGCGAACCGCACTTCCGCGAGACCGGCGCGTTCTACGCGATGCGCGCCGACGGCCTGCGCGAGCACGGGCACCGCTTCTTCGGCAGGGTCGCCGTGCAGCCCGTACCGCCGCGGCACGCCGTCGAGGTCGACTCCCCCGAGGACCTGGAGATCGTCCGGGCGCTGGCGCCGTTCGTGGACCGGCCCGAGCCCATCGACGTGGACGCCGTGGTCACCGACTTCGACGGCGTGCACACCGACGACCGCGCCTACGTCGACCAGGACGGCCGTGAGATGGTCGCGGTCAGCCGCTCCGACGGCATGGGGGTGGCGCTGCTGCGCGGATCGGGCGTCAAACTGCTGATCATGTCCACCGAGCGGAACCCGGTGGTCGCCGCCCGCGCCCGCAAGCTCGACGTGCCCGTCCTCCAGGGGCTGACCGACAAGCGGACCGTGCTGCGCGACTGGCTGGCCATCGAGGGGCTCGACCCGGCCCGCGTCGCCTACGTCGGCAACGACGTCAACGACCTGGGCCCGATGAGCGAGGTCGGCTGGCCCGTCACCGTGCCCGACGCCCACCCCCGGGTCCGCGCCGCCGCCCGGGTGATGCTCACCAGGCCCGGCGGTGCGGGGGCCGTACGGGAACTGTGCGACCGGATCCTCGCCGCGCGCCCCGGAACCGGGACGGCGCCCGCCCCCGCGCCCGCCCCCGCGCCCGCGTCCATGCCCGCCTCCGCACCGGCCTCCGCGTCCGTGCCCGTCCCCCGCGCCGAGCCGAGGACGGCGCCGGCCGCCGGTCCGGTGCGGATCGGCGACACGCTGGTCGGCGCGGGCCTGCCGGTCTACGTGATCGGTGAGATCGGGATCAACCACAACGGCGACCTCGACATCGCGCGCAGGCTCATCGACGTGGCGGCCGACGCGGGTTGCCAGGCCGTCAAGTTCCAGAAGCGCACACCGGAGATCTGTGTGCCGCCGGAGCAGCGGGACCAGATCCGGCAGACGCCGTGGGGCGAGATGACCTACCTCGAGTACAAGATCAGGACCGAGTTCGGCCTGAAGGAGTACACCGCGATCGCCGAGCACTGCCGCGAGCGGGGCGTCCACTGGTTCGCCTCGCCGTGGGACGTGCCGTCGGTGGAGTTCCTGGAGTCCATGGACGTGGTCACGCACAAGGTCGCCTCGGCGAGCCTGACCGACCTGGAGCTGCTGCGCGCCCTCGCCGCCACCGGCAAGCCGGTCATCCTGTCCACGGGGATGTCCACGCTGGAGGAGATCGACCGGGCGGTGGAGGTCCTCGGCACCTCCAGGCTCGTGCTGATGCACGCCACGTCCACCTACCCCCTCCCCCCGGAGGAGGCCAACCTCCGCACGATCCAGACCCTCCGGGAGCGGTACGGCGTGCCGGTCGGCTACTCCGGCCACGAGCGCGGCCTGCAGATCTCACTCGCCGCGGTGACGCTGGGCGCGGTGGCCGTGGAGCGGCACATCACGCTCGACCGCACGATGTGGGGCTCCGACCACGCCGCCTCACTGGAACCCGCCGGGCTGGAGCACCTGGTCCGCGACATCCGCGTCATCGAGAGCGCACTGGGCGACGGCGTGAAGCGCGTCTTCCCCGGCGAAGAAGCCCCGAAGTCCCGCCTGCGGCGTGTCACTGTTTAGATGGCGGCAGTTCTCATGGCGACGCTGCGCGTCGCGGCTCGGGGGCTGGTAACCGGTGTCTTCCCTCGTCGTTCACTCGCTGCGCTCGCTCTCTCCTCAGTCCAGACACCGGCGCCCCCTCGCGGGTCCCGACACCGGCACCCCCTCGCGGGTCCCGACACCGGCGCCCCTGAGCGGGTCCGGAGACCGGGGTCCGTGGGCGGGTCCGGACGGCGGGGCCCTGGGCGGGTCCGGATTCCGGTGCTCCTTGTGGCGCGTCACCGTGTGTGAACAGGAAAGAGAACCTTGATCAGGTTGTCGGTTGTGGTGCCGGTGCGGGATGTCGAGCCGTACGTGGCCGACGCGCTGGCCTCCCTCGCCCGGAACGCGCGGCGGGACTTCGAGTTCATCGTGGTGGACGACGGTTCGGCGGACCGGACCGGGCAGATCATCGAGGACTTCCGCGATGACCTGCCCGGTCTGGTCGTGCTGCGCAACGAGACGCCCGTGGGGCTGGCCGACGCCCGCAACCAGGGGGTGTCGCTGGCCTCCGGCCGTTACCTGACGTTCATGGACGGTGACGACTGGCTCGCCCCCGGCTACCTGGCCGATCTGGTGGCGGCGATCGAGGGGCTCGGCTGCGACTTCGTCCGGGTGGACCACGTCCAGGCCGAGGGGCGCAGGAGGGTGGTCCACCGGGCCCCGCTGGCCGTCCGCGGGGTGGTGCTGAAGCCGCGCGAGCACATCCTGCCCCTGGCGTCGCGGACCATGGTGGACTACCCCTACGCCTGGGCGGGGATCTACCGCCGTGACCTGGGTGAGCTGCTGACCTTCCCCGGCCGTCTGCACACCGCCGAGGACCGGCCGTGGATCTGGCGGTTGCACCGGCGGGCGGCGTCCTTCGCGGTGGTGTCGCTGGCCGGGATCTTCTACCGCCGGATGGTGGCGGGCTCGCTGACCCAGGTCGGCGACGCCCGGCAGCTGCACTTCTTCGACGCCTTCGACCTGGTCTTCGCCGATCTGGAGAGGGACGCGGAGGAGGAGTTCGCCGCCAAGGCCGCCCGTACCTTCTGCGCGCTGCTGGTCCACCACCTGGAGCTGGGTGACCGCTTCTCCCCCGAGCTGCGCGCCCGCTTCGAGGCGCGCGGCGTCCAGGCCCTGCGACGGCTGCCCGCCGGTCTGCTGGCCGAGGCGGGAAGCCTGGGTCCCGAGCGCGACGCGGTACTGCGGAAGCTGCTGGAGGAACGATGACGCGGCTGTTCTACGCTTCGACGCTGTTCGGGGCGATGACGCTGGCGGCCGCGATCGACGACGGCCGTTTCGGGCCGCGCGAGGACCGGCGGATCCTGCTGGTCTCCGGCAACGCCGCCGTCCCGGAGGTCATCCCGCCGCTGGACGAGGCTTCCGGGTTCGCCCCGCTGCGCCCGTACTTCGACGAGATCCACTCGTGGAACGAGATCGTGGCCCCGATGCACCCGTCGGACTGGAAGGCGCGCGTCATCGAGGTGCCGATGCTGAGCCGTCTGCTGGCCGCGCGGCTCTCCCTCGGCGACGACCTGCGCGAGCTGGTCCTGGAGTCCGTCGCGGTGCCGCCCGCCCGGACCGTCGCCGCGCTGGTCAGGGACTGCCCGATCACCGTCTACTCCGACGGCCTGATGAGCTACGGCCCCACCCGCGACCCCCTGCCGCTGGAGATCTCCGGGCGGATCACCCGGCTGCTCCACCTCGACCTGGTGCCGGGCCTGACCCCGCTGCTGCTGTCGGAGTACGGCGTGCCCGCCGACGCCCTCCCGGACCGGGCGTTCCTGGACGTGGCGGAGTCGGTGACCTCGGCGGTGGACCCGGCGGCGCCCATGGGGGCGCGGGAGACACCCGGGGCCCCCGAGGACCGGGCGATGATCCTGGGACAGTACCTGTCGGCGCTCGACATCCTCACGGCCGCCGAGGAGGCGGAGCTGCACGCGGACATGCTGCGCGGCGTGGCCGCCCGGGGGTTCGAAACCGTCCTGTTCAAGCCCCATCCGGCCGCCGGGCGGCGGCACGCCCTCCGGCTGCGGGAGACGGCGGCGGAGCTGGGCGTCAGGCTGGAGATCGCCGCGGAGAGCGTCCCCGCCGAGTCGTACTTCGCGGCTCTGCGGCCCGGGCTGGTCGTCGGCTGCTTCTCCACCGCGCTGATCACGGCAAGGAACCATCATGGGCTGCCGGTGGCCGCGATGGGGGGCGAGCGGGTCCTGGAACGGCTCTCGCCCTATGAGAACAGCAACCGGATCCCGGTGACGATCACCGACGCCCTGCTGCCCCGGCTGGCGGCCGACGGGTCGGTGAGCGAGCCGCCGCCGGTGGACCTGCCCGCCCTGGTCCGCGCGGTCGGCTACTGCATGCGGGCCGAGGCCCATCCCGGTCTGCGTGAGGCCGCGTCCGCCTACCTGGACGCCCACGGCCCCGATCGTTACTTCAAGCGTCAGCGGCTGGCCGCCCTGGAACTGCTCACCACTCCGGATCGTACGGGGCCGGGGACGCTCGCCCGGCTCCGGCGGCGCCTGTCACGAACACCCTTGTAAAACCCCAAAATTTGCACATATATGCCTTCTGAGCTGGGATTATCCCCTCCAATCGTCTTGAATGCGGTGCAGGGTCTGCGACGGAAAGGGCGACGAGAGGTAAGAGCATGACGCTGCGGGCACGCAGCACTGCGATCACGGCGCTGTTGACCACCGTGATCGTCGTGCTGGGCTTGGTCGGCCTGCTCATCGTTCTCCGGCAGATGGAGACCGTTGAGGTGCGCGGCCACGCCGCGTCGCTGGCCCGACAGAACGCGATGGCCATTCGGGAGGGTAGGGCGCCCAGCCTGGCGATCGCCGACGACGGGACGGTCATCCAGCTGGTGAGAGGCGGGCGGGTGATCTCCTCCGCACCGGAGTCGGCCGCCGGTCGGCCTCTCACCACGACCCGTCCGGACCCGGGTGATCCGCGCTGGGACGGGACCGTCACCTGGAACAAGCACCGGATGATCATCGTGGGTTCCTCGGTCCCCGGCGGGGCGGTCTACGTCGCGCAGCCGGAACCCGGCCTGTTCTTCGACCCTCCGCGGGTGGCGCTGCTCGGCGTCGCCGGGCTGGCCTGCGTGGGTCTGGTCGCCCTCGCCACCTGGGTGACCACGTCCCAGGCGCTCACCCCGGTACAGCGCATCTGCGCGGAGCTGTGCGACATCACCGCCACCGACCTGAGCCGGCGGGTGCCGGAACCGCGGGGCCCGGAGGAGATCCGGAGGCTGGCGCGGGCCATCAACGACACGCTGGCACGGCTGGAGGAAGCCGTCGGCCGGCAACAGCGGTTCGCCGCCGACGCCTCCCACGCGAGCTTCGCAGCCCGGTCACGGCCCTGCGGACCCAGCTCGACCTGGCGCTGTCCGATCCCGAACCGGACACCGACGCGACGTTCGAGGGGCTGGACCATTCGATCGACCGGCTCCAGCTGCTGGTGGACGACCTGCTGGCGGTGATCCGGCTGGACGCCGCCGCCCCGCACAACCGTGAGCGGATCGACCTGGGCGAGCTGGTCCGCGCCGAGCTGGACCGCCGCCCCGACGAGATCAGTCGTGACCTGACGGCGGGCGCGCTGGTCGAAGGCGATCCGCTGCAACTGGCCAGGGTGCTGACCAACCTGGTGGACAACGCGCTACGGCACGCCGAACACGAGGTGCAGGTGAAGGTCCGCCCCGACTCCGGGTCGGGACACGCGGTGCTTGAGGTCATCGACGACGGCGGCGGCATCCCGGAGGCCGACCGGGAACGGGTGTTCCAGCGGTTCGTCCGGCTGAAGGAGGGCCGCGAATGCGACGTGAGCGGCAGCGGGCTGGGCCTGCCGATCGCCCGGGAGATCGCCGAGGGCCACGGCGGCACCCTGAGCGTCGCCGACTGCGACCACGGCGCCCGCTTCGTCCTACGCCTCCCCCTCTTGGCCCTGGGAGAAGACCCCGCCCTCAACTCCTCCGAGTCCCCAAAGCCCCAACACGAAGTGTCGCAATAAGCCCGCTCGGGAACGCCGGTGTCCGGGCCCGCCCAGAGACCTTGATGTCCCCCGCCTAGGAACGCCGGTGCCCGGACCCGCTCGGGGGCGCCGGTGTCTGGACTGAGGAGAGAGCGAGCGCAGCGAGTGAACGACGAGGGAAGACACCGGTTACCAGCCCCCGAGCCGCGACGCGCAGCGTCGCCATGAGAACCGCAAGACACCGGATCAAGAGCCCCGAGCCGCGACGCGCAGCGTCGCCATAAAACGGCGGCCGGCGCGCAGCACCCTGGGCGGGACCTCGACGCGCAACCGGGCGCGGCGGCGGGCGGCGGCGTACGCCGGCCCGTCGAGCAGGGAGCGGGCCGGGACCAGGCGTCCCGAGCGGGCCATGCCGACCAGGGTGACCAGGTGGGAGGTCCAGTCGTCCAGCCCGCCGGGGTGGAAGTAGTTGGCGTGGCACCACTCCCCGTCCGGGGCGAGGAAGCGCCCCGCGGCCAGGTCTTCGAGGGTGCCGAGCAGTCCGCTTCCCTCGAAGACGAGGTTGATCGTCTCGGCGCCGACCCCGAAGTCCGACAGCACCAGCAGGGGGACGGAGCAGGCGATCGCCTCCAGCGCGGCGGTCGAGCTGACCGTGACGAACCCCGCCGCGCGGGCGAGGTGGTCGCGCATCGGGCCGGCCTCGAACCGCACCGCGCCGGCGGGGACCGCGTCCCGCCCGGCCAGTTCCTCCCACAGCCGCCGGTAGGGGTGCCGCTCGGCGTGGGTCTGCCGCTCGTCGTCGAGGGCGCGGAGCTTGACCACGACGTCCAGGTCCGGCCGCCGCCCGGCCAGCTCCGCCAGGGACAGCAGGATCCGTTCCCGGTCCTCTCTGCGCCTGGGCACCTTGGCCTGGGCGGCGAACACCACGCGGTCGCGCGGCCCGGCGGGGGGCGGGGCCTGCCCCGCGGGCAGGAACGGCAGCCGGGCCAGGCCGACCGCGCCGCCGCCGCCCAGTCTCCGGCCGAGTTCGGTGAACTCCGCCACCTCCCGGCCGCTGTGCAGGACGAACAGGTCGCAGCCGCTGCGGAACAGCCATGCCTTCTCGGTGGCGGGGACGGAGATGCCGGGCAGCCCGGAGACGAACACCGGCCTGGGCGAGAGGCCGGCGAGCACCTCGCCGACCAGCACGTCGACCACCGGGCCGGTGCAGGCGGCCAGCACCGCGTCGGGCCGCAGCCGTTCGGCCGCCCGGCGCAGCGCCCGCGCCGACAGCACGGGAGGGTCGGCGGCCACCCCGGTGACGGCCGCGCGGATCTGCGCCGGCGAGGGTGCGATGGGGGTACGGATCACCGCGAGCTCCGCCGTACAGCCGCCGGGAAGGCCCGCGAGCAGGTGGGCGGCCCACTTCAGATAGGAATCCGAGTCGGCCACGGCCAGGACCTTCACTTTTTGACTCCGGTGTCGTGAGGAGCGGACATCGACAGGTGTGAGCGGAGGGAGGGCGCCGCCAGGGCGGTCCACCAGTCGTCGGGGACGTCCACCGCCTCCACGGTGACGCCCCGGGGTGCCAGCAGGACACGTAGCGAGGTGACGGCGGTGGACGGCAGGCTGAGCACCCGCTGCCCGGCGTCCAGTCCCCGCAGGGTCATCTCGGCGGGGGCCCCGGCGTCGTAGACGGTGACGCCGGGCTGCGCGCCGATCCGTTCGAGGTCGCCGGGGTCCTCCCGGCGGTGCGGGAAATAGGCCATCGGCCCGGCCGCGCCCACCCCGGCGAGCCAGGTGAGGTAGCGGTCGCGGTGGATCAGGCCGTTGCGCACCAGTGAGGTGCCGAGGACGACCGTGGGCTCCTGCGGCCGGGGCCGGCGCAGTGGCTGCGCGCGCAGCCAGGTGAAGTCGTGGACGACCAGTTCGGCTCCCCTGCCGCGTACGGCGCGCGCCAGGTCGTCCGGGATGGGCATCGCGGTGAAGACCGTCAGCCGGCCCGACCGGGCGGCCGAGCGCAGTCGCAGACCGGCCGCCACGCCGAGGACGGAGCGCGACGGGCCCGCGGTGGCCCGGGCCCGTAGCAGCGGCCTGCCAGGGGGCCCGGCGAGCAGTTCCAGGAGCCTGATCGTGGCCAGCCCGTCGTCGACGACCACGATCCGTCCGGGGAGTGCGGTGAGCCAGCGGGCCTGGACCCGGCCGGAGAAGGCGTCGCCGATCACCCAGGTCATGCCCCGCCGGGGCCTGGGCGGCCCGGGGGCCGGGCCGGCCTGTTCCAGCCCCGGGGGAAGGACGAGGCGGGACAGTTCCCGGCGGGTGGCGGTCAGCGGGCGCGAGCCGGCACGGGGCACCACCCGGACGGGGGCGCCGAGCAGCCCGGCGTGGCAGGCCTCGACCACGCAGAGCAGTTGCAGGGGGGACTCCGCCCAGGCGATGGCCGAAGGCTGTTCCCGCGCGTGGTCCCGCCCCTCCTCCACGCCGGGCGATGACCCGTTCACGATCGCCTCACCGTAACCGTGACGCCTTACGCGGCCGGGAACCGCGGATGAACATCCGAGCACGCGCGCCCGGCGACGTGCCGCCCGGAAAGGCACTGAACAGGTAAAACGATCCCCCTTTAAAAAGATCTACGTTAGGGGGCGCTTCAGCCGGGAAGAATCGTCCGTCGCACCGGGGCGTCGCCGGTCCCGCGGTGCGGAAATCCCTGTGCCGCAAGGGTTTGCGGCTTTTGCGAAAGCCTTTGGCCCGAAGTCGCCGATCTTCGGACCGGGAAGTCGACGATCACCGATATTCGGCGTTTTCCCAAGTCAAGGCAATGCGGGAGCTTGCAATCGGCCTGGAGCAGCACGTACGTTCTACTCGTTCGCGATGAGGACCGAGGTCCACAGACCCATCTCTCGTCGACACATTGCCCGACCGCGCATCATCACGACGGATCACTCCGTCGATGGGCGCGGCCGCCGAATCCGCGGCTCTCGCGGAACCGGGGAACCACTTCATGGGGTGAATCAGCGCGTTCGCGCGCCGTAGGGCACTTCCCAGCCCGAACCCGTCAGCTAACCCGGTAGGCGGCATGGAAGCGACGCAAGGAGCCGAACTCTCCCATGGCCAAGAACCGCCTCACCCCCGGGAAGCACAGCCTGGTCCGCGCCCTCGTGGGCGCGTCCATCGTCCTCGCCGGCGGTGCCGTGACCACCGTTCCCGCCCTCGCCGACAACCACGCCTCCGGCCCGCAGGCCGGGTCGGTCACCGAGAACGCCGCGGCCTCGTCCGAGACCCAGGCCCAGAACCTGCCCAAGGTCAGCGCCCAGCAGGTCCTCGACATCGCCGCCCAGCAGATCGGCGTCTCGGAGAACGCCTACGGCGGCGGCACCAAGTTCCATGCCTGGTACCTCGCCAGCGAGCGCGCGAAGGAGACCGTCGCCCGCGACGGCGGCAGGATCCAGGACTACGCCAACGCCCCCTGGTGCGCGATGTTCGTCTCCTGGGTCGGCGAGCAGGCCGGCATCCGGCCCACCATGGGCTGGGACGCCTACACCGTCAGCTACGCCAAGTGGTTCGCCGACAACGGACGCTGGGGTCAGACCCCGAAGCCCGGCGCCGTGGTCTTCTTCGACTGGGGCGGCAGCAAGGACATCGACGCCATCGACCACGTGGGTCTCGTCAAGAAGGACAACGGCGACGGCACGATCACCACGATCGAGGGCAACACCGGCAACGGCAAGGTCGAGGAGCGTGTCCGGCCGGTCGCCCAGGTCGACGGCTACGGATACCCGGTCTACAACGGCTGACGGACGACTCCGGTCTTCCGTTCCCCTCTCCCCTTCCCCTCGTCCGCTCCCGTCCCTCCGGGAGCGGCGAGGACCGGCGGCGGAGACCGGCGGACTACGGCCGACGGACGGCGACCCGGCACGACCGGGTCGCCGTTTCGGCTTTCCGGCCGGGACCTTATCGCCGCGAGGAAGGTCCGGACGATCCCTGATGCACTGGATGATCCCGGTTGGTGAGCGTTCGCCGCGTCGTGTCATGTTGGGGTGGGAGCGCTCCCAAGCGCCCGATCGCACAGTTTGTCACCTTAACGACTGTTCGCCGAGCTGAAACACCCGCGATGTAACGGTTACGTTTCGGCATATTGACGCGCCGGTTGCCCATCGTCCAGTCTTCGTGGGAGCGCTCCCAAAAGCTGCCCGCGCGCAACCCATCGCCGATCGCGTTCGTCGGGGGCCGGTTCGCGATGTCACCTCCCAATCGATTCGGGCGACCACCTGAGAGGGGTCCGGAATGTTGAACACCAAGCGGCACGGCAAGCTCGCCGCCGTCGTGGTGATGACCGCCGCAGCACTGGCGGTCACCTCCTGTAGTTCGAGTGAGCCCGCCAAGAACACGGCCGCCTCGGGCGGCTCGGCCTCCGAGCCGGTGACCATCACCGTGCAGACCTTCGGCGGCGGCGCGAACTTCGGCTACAAGAAGGCCGTCGAGACCTGGAACGCGTCACACCCGAACATCCAGATCAAGCACGAGAACCCGACCGACCGGTTCGAGGACGTCTTCCTGCCCCAGCTCCTGCAGCGTCTGCAGGCCGGCAGCGGCGCGGCCGACGTGGTCGGCATCGACGAGGGCGCGATGGGCCTCATGAAGGCCCGCCCGCAGTTCTTCGTCGACCTCGCCGAATACGGCCTGGACAAGCGCAAGAGCGACTTCCCCGCCGCCAAGTGGGAGAACGGCATCAACAAGGACGGCAAGCTCTTCGCCCTCGGCACCGACATCGGCGGCATGGCGATGTGCTACCGCAAGGACCTGTTCGAGAAGGCCGGCCTCCCCGGTGAGCGCGACGAGGTCAGCAAGCTCTGGCCGGACTGGAACGCCTTCATGGAGGTCGGCAAGAAGTTCCAGGCCGCCAACACCGCCAAGGGCGACCCGAAGTTCCTCGACGGTCCCAACACCCTCTACAACGTGGTCCTGTCGCAGGAGGCGCCGAAGAACGGCAACGTCGCCTACTTCGACAAGAACAACCAGCTCATCCTGGAGTCGAACCCGGCCATCAAGACCGCGTTCGAGACGGTGAAGAGCTTCAGCCAGGCGGGCATGACCGCCAAGCTCGCCTCCTTCACCCCGCCGTGGAACGCCGCGCTGAAGAAGGGCGGCTTCGCCGTCATGGGCTGCCCGGCCTGGATGGTCGGTGTGATCAAGGACAACTCCGGCGAGGGCAACTCGGGCAAGTGGGACGTGGCCGGTGTTCCCGGCGGCGCCGGCAACTGGGGCGGCTCCTACCTGGCGATCACCAAGCAGAGCAAGCACCCCAAGGAGGCCGCCGAGGTCGTGAACTACCTCACCGGCAAGGAGGGCCACGTCATGGCCTTCCAGGAGGCCAATGCCTTCCCCAGCTCCATCACCGCCCAGGAGGACCCGGCGGTCAAGGACCTGAAGAGCGACTACTTCAACAACGCTCCCACCGGCCAGATCTTCGGCGACTCGGTCAAGGACCTGCAGCCGGTCTTCCTGGGTGAGAAGCACGCCCAGGTGAAGACCTCGGTGGAGAAGGTGCTGGAGGGCATGGACCAGGGCTCGGTGCCCTACGACCAGGCGTGGCAGAAGTTCGTCGAGGCCGGCGTCAAGGCCGCGGGCTGACCCCCGTCCCGATCGGCACGGCCCGGCGGCGGTGATCCCGCCGCCGGGCCGGTCGCCTGCCCACCGCTGAAAGGCTACCGATGACCCTGCACGTCGACACCCCGGCGCCGGCCCGGCCACGGTCCCCGCGCCGATCCCCCGGACACCGCGGCTCGGGACGCGGCGGAGGGCTCGCCAGGTTCGACCTCCGGGCGACCCCGTACTTCCTCGTCTCCCCGTACTTCCTGCTCTTCGCCGTCTTCGGCGTCTTCCCGCTCGGCTACACCCTCTGGGTCTCCCTCTACGACTGGGAACTCGCCGGTGACAAGTCGTTCGTCGGGTTCGAGAACTACATCTCCCTGATCACCGACGCGGCCTTCTGGAACGCGGTGGTCAACACCCTCGCGATGTTCGTCATCTCGACGGTTCCCCAGCTCGTCCTCGCGCTCATCCTCGCCAACGCGCTCAACAAGCGCATCCGGGGCCGGCTCTTCTTCCGCCTCGGCGTGCTGCTGCCGATGATCACCTCCGTCGTCGCCGTCGCCGTCGTCTTCACCCAGCTCTACGGGCGCGACTACGGAATGATCAACTGGTTCCTCGGCCTGTTCGGGGTCGACGCGATCAACTGGCAGAACGAGAGCTGGACGGCGTGGATCGCGATCTCCACGATGGTCGACTGGCGCTGGACCGGCTACAACGCGATCATCCTGCTCGCCGCGATGCAGACCATCCCCAAGGACCTCTACGAGGCCGCCGCCCTCGACGGCGCGTCGGCCCGCCGGCAGTTCTGGCAGATCACCATCCCGATGCTGCGCCCGACGATCATCTTCATCGTCTTCATCTCCACCATCGGCGGACTGACGCTCTTCACCGAGCCCGTCCTGTTCGACGGCAACCCCACCATGGCGGGCGGCGCCACCGGCCAGTACCAGACGGTGGCGATGTTCATCGTCAAGGAGGCGTTCCGCGACTTCGACTTCGGCTACGCGGCCGCCGCGGCGTGGCTGCTGTTCGCGCTGATCCTCATCGGCACCCTCATCAACTACTCCTTCACCCGCCGCATCGGGGGTAACAAATGACGGCGATCCACGCCCGGAGCCGCCCGGCGAGAACCGGGTCCGCGCCGAACAGCATCTGGGACGCGACCCCGCTGACGAAGGTCGTCCTGGCCCTCGCGCTCGTGGTGTCGGCCTTCCCGATCTACTACATGTTCATCATGGCGACGCGGACGAACGACGACGCCAGCGAGGTGCCCCCGCCGCTGCTGCCCAGCGGCCGCCTCGGTGAGAACGTCGAGCGGCTGCTGAACACCGAGGACGCCCACTTCCTCCTCGGTCTGACCAACTCGGCGATCATCGCGGTCACCGTGACCGTCTCGGTCGTGCTCATCTCCACCCTGGCCGGTTTCGCCTTCGCCAAGCTCCGCTTCAAGGGCGGCAAGATCCTGCTCGGCCTGATCCTGGTGACGATGATGGTGCCGCTCCAGCAGATGGGTGTGGTGCCGCTGTACCAGCTCATGGTCGACCTCGGCTGGACCGGCCAGATCAAGGCGGTGATCCTGCCGTTCCTCGTCAACGGCTTCGGCGTCTTCATGATGACCCAGTACACCCAGCAGGCGGTGCCCGACGAGCTCGTCGAGGCGGCCCGGGTCGACGGCGCCTCCACCATGCGGATCTACGCCAACGTCATCCTGCCCGCGCTGCGGCCCGGCATGGCGGTGCTCGCCCTCCTGGTCTTCATGCAGACCTGGAACGAGTTCATGTGGCCGCTGATCGTGCTGACCCCCGACAACCCGGTGGTGCAGACCTCGATCGCCGCGCTCAACCAGGCCCACGGCACCGACTACGTCATGCTCTTCACCGGCACGGCGGTCTCGGTCCTCCCCCTGTTCATCGTCTTCGTCGCGTTCGGTCGTCAGATCGTCGGCGGCCTCATGGAAGGTGCGGTCAAGGCGTGACCACGCAAGAGACACGGCTACAGGCCGCGGAACTGCTGTTCCCGACGGACTTCGTCTGGGGGGCGGCCACCTCCGCCTACCAGATCGAGGGGGCCCTCGAAGAGGACGGGCGCGGCCGGTCCATCTGGGACACCTTCATCCGCCAGCCCGGCCGGATCGTCAACGGCGAGAACGCCGACGTGGCGATCGACCACTACCACCGCTACCGCGACGACGTGCGGCTGATGGCCGACCTCGGCCTCGGCGCCTACCGCTTCTCCATCTCCTGGCCGCGGATCCAGCCCGACGGCTCCGGCCCGATCAACCCCAGGGGCCTCGACTTCTACAGCCGCCTGGTCGACGAGCTGCTGGAGCGGGGCGTGGACCCGTGGGTGACGCTCTACCACTGGGACCTGCCCCAGGCTCTGGAGGACGCGGGCGGCTGGCCGTCGCGGGAGACGTCGAAGCGCTTCGCCGACTACGCGGCGGCCGTGCACGACGCCCTCGGTGACCGGGTGCGCAACTGGAGCACGGTCAACGAGCCCTGGTGCGCGGCCTTCCTCGGCTACGCCTCCGGCGAGCACGCCCCGGGACGGCGCGAACCGGCCCAGGCGGTGCGGGCCGCCCACCACCTGCTGCTCGCGCACGGCCTGGCCACCCAGGCCATGCGGGCCCAGCGGTCCGACAGCAGGATCGGCGGCTGCGTCAACCTCTACGCGATCTCCCCGCAGACCGAGTCCGAGGCCGACCGGGACGCCGCCCGCCGCATCGACGGCCTGCAGAACCGCTTCTTCCTGGACGCGCTGCTCAAGGGCGCCTACCCCGAGGACGTGCTGATCGACCTCGACGGGATGGCGGACTTCACCGAGGACGGGGACATGGAGATCGTCTCCACCCCGATCGACATGCTGCTGGTCAACTACTACAGCCGCTTCACCGTCTCCGGCGTCCCCGGCGGCGCGGCGTCGGCGGCGGCGGCGCCGACCGACAGCGGCTCGCCCTGGGTCGGCAGCGAGGCCGTGTCGTTCGTCCAGGCGGGCCGGCCGGTCACCGCCATGGGCTGGGAGATCGACCACACCGGTCTGCAGGAGATCCTGCTGCGGCTGGCCCGGGAGTACCCGAGCGTGCCGCTGGTCATCTCCGAGAACGGCGCCGCCTTCGAGGACGTTGTGGGCGACGACGGCGTGGTCCACGACCGCGAGCGGGTGGACTACATCGAGTCGCACCTGCGCACCTGCCACGAGGCGATCGAGGCGGGGGTGCCGTTGAAGGGCTACTTCGCCTGGTCCCTGATGGACAACTTCGAGTGGGCGTGGGGATACGACAAGCGATTCGGCCTGGTCCGCGTCGACTATGCGACCCAGGAGCGTATTCCCAAGGAGAGTGCTCTCTGGTATGCCGGGACCATCAGGCGCGGAGGCCTGAACGGTCCGGCAGAATAAGGGGCCGGCGAATCATTCATGGGGGCAGGCAACATGAACGGCGACCGTCGTCCGACGCTTGAGGCGGTCGCGGCACTGGCCGGTGTCGGCCGCGGCACCGTGTCACGGGTCATCAACGGCTCACCCAAGGTGAGCGAGAAGGCTCGTGAGGCGGTGCAGCAGGCCATCGAGGAACTGGGGTACGTCCCCAACCGGGCGGCTCGCGCACTGGTCACCCGGCGCACCGACACGGTCGCGCTGGTGGTCTCGGAGTCGGAGTTCCGCGTCTTCGACGAACCCTACTTCGCCGGGACCATCCGCGGCATCGGCTCGGCGCTATCCGAGACCGGTCTGCAACTTATCCTCGCGATGGCGCAGTCGAAGCAGGAGCACGAGCGGCTGGAGCACTACCTCACCGGCCAGCACGTCGACGGGGTGTTGCTGATCTCGCTGCACGGCGCCGACCCGCTGCCCGAACGCCTGGAGGCGATGGGCGTGCCGACCGTCATCGGCGGCCGCCCCGTCGGCCTGACCCCGTACAGCTACGTCGACGTCGACAACCGGGCCGGAGCCCGGCAGGCGGTCAAGTACCTGCTGGGCAAGGGCCGTTCCAGGATCGCCACCATCGCCGGTCCGCAGGACATGGGTGTGGGCGTCGACCGGCTCGCCGGCTACCGCGACGCCCTGCTGGCCACCGGCCTGCCGGAGATCGTGGCCTACGGCGACTTCAGTGAGGAGAGCGGCATGGAGGCGACGATCCGCCTGCTGGCCGACCACCCCGATCTGGACGCCGTGTTCACCGCCTCCGACCCGATGGCCCTGGGGGCCATGCGGGTGCTGCGTGAGGAGGGCAGGGCGGTCCCGTCGGACGTGGCGGTGATCGGATTCGACGACTCCGCCGCCGGCGCGCACTCCTCCCCCACGCTCACCAGCGTCCACCAGCCGACGGAGGCGATGGGCCGGCAGATGGCCCACCTCCTCGTCGCCCGCATCAACGGCGAACGCCTGGAACAGCCCGTCGTGATACTGGACACCCACCTGGTCGAGCGCGACTCGGCCTGAGCGTCCCGGCGGGCCTTCCTCCTCTCGTCTCCTCTCGTCTCCTTTCGACGACGCGTCATCGTGGGCGGCGTCCCACGCGCAGAAGGTTTTCCACCGGACACGTCCGCCGGGCCCCCGGGCCCGGCGTCAACGCGTGGAGGTCTGATGACTCTGCGATTCAACCTGCTGGGCCGGCTTCAGCAAACCATTTGTGAGGGGCTCCGGTCCTTCAGGGCCGGGAGGAATCGCATACGTCGCCGCACGGGCCGGACCGAGCCGGTAAACTTCACAGCGTGAAGTTCGTCGTGCAGGTCCGGCTGTTCCCCACGCCCGCCCAGGAGGCGGCGCTGGCGGACACGCTGCGCCTGTGCAACGAAGCGGCCAACCTCGTCTCCCGCACCGCATGGCAGACCGAGGTGTTCGGCAACTACGACCTGCGCAAGCACACCTACGGCCGCCTCAAGGACATGGGCCTGTCGGCCCAGCCCGCCCAGCACGTCATCAAGAAGGTCGCCGACGCTTATGCGACGGTGAAGGCCCAGGTGAAAGCGAAGCTGCGCAAGCCCCTGGCCACGCCGGTCGCCTTCCGCCCCGACGCGGCGCAGCCGTTCGACGACCGGTGCCTGTCCTGGCAGGCCGAAGAGCGCACCGTGAGCATCTGGACCACCGGCGGCCGGATGAAGGGCGTGGCGTTCGGCTGCTCCGACGAACAGGCCCGCGCGCTGATCGCCTACCGCAGAGGCGAATCCGACCTCATCCACCGCGACGGCCTGTGGCTGCTGACGGCCACCTGCGACGTCCCCGACGTCGACGTCACCGAACCCGACGCCTTCCTCGGCGTCGACCTCGGCATCGCCAACATCGCCACCACCAGCGACGGCACCCGCCACTGCGGGAAAGCACCTGAACGCCGTGCGACACCGCAACCGGGAGCTGCGCCGCCGCCTGCAGGCCAGGCAGACCAAGTCCGCCAAGCGGCTGCTCAAGCGGCGCCGCCGCAAGGAGGCCCGCTTCGCCCGCGACGTCAACCACGTCATCTCCAAGACCATCGTGACCGAGGCGCAACGCACCGGGCAAGGGATCGCCCTGGAAGACCTCCAGGGCATCCGCGACCGGGTACGGCTCCGCAGGCCCCAGCGGGTCACGCTGCACTCCTGGAGCTTCCACCAGCTGGGAGGCTTCATCGCCTACAAAGCCGCCCGGAGCGGGGTCGCCGTGATGCACGTCGACCCCGTTTACACCTCCCAAGGGTGTTCGGTCTGCGGGCACACCGACCGGCGCAACCGGCCGGACCAGGAAACCTTCTCCTGCACGTCGTGCGGCTTCGCTGAGCACGCCGACGTCAACGCGGCCCGCAACATCGCCTCGCGCGGCGTTGCGGGCTGGGCCGCCGTCAGCCGGCCGCACGCGGCCTGAACCGTCGAACCCATCGACGGTGAGGAGCTGCAAGCTCGGTCCTTCAGGGCCGAGAAGCTGACATACGCCACTCCGGCCGCCCCGGCGGCCAGGACCGATCGGATACACGCGGGCGTGTATCCGTCCGGTGATCACCGGCCGTTGACCGCCGCCGCGGCTGTCCCTAACGTTGGACCGTCATGGGAGCGCTCCCATCCATGTTGCGACGGTCCCGGCGGTGGCCGGGCTGCGAAAATGGGGCAGGGCGTCCGCACCGCCCGCCCGACCGAAAGGATCTCCCCTTGTCCCGGCAGTTCACCCTCCGCAGCGGCACCCTGCACGCCGAGATCACCGAGCGGTCCGCCGCCCTGCGCGTCCTCCGCGACGGCGAGCGCGACCTCGTGGTCTCCTGGCCCGCGGACGGGCCGATCCCCTACTACAGCGGCACCCTCCTCGCCCCCTGGCCCAACCGCGTCGGAGGCGCCCGCTACACCTTCGAAGGCGGGGAGTACCGGCTGCCGGTGAACGAGGAGGACCGCGGCAACGCCCTGCACGGGCTGGTCGCCGAGGCCGACTGGAAGGCGGTGGAGTGGCTGTCGGTGGAGGACGAGCACGGGTTCGTCCGGCTCGCCCACACGATCACCCCCACCCCCGGCTACCCGTTCACCGTGGCCCTGGAGGTGCGTTACTCGCTGGCCCCCGGCGGGCTGACCACCACGCTGACCGCCGAGAACACCGGCGACGCCGCCGCCCCCTACGGCTGCGGCCCGCACCCGTGGCTGCTGGCGGGCGACGACGTCGAGCGGTACGAGCTGCACGTACCCGCCGGCAGGGTGCTGCTGGTGGACGACCGGCTGCTGCCGCGCGCGCTGGAGGACGTCTCCGGCACGCCGTACGACTTCACGGTCCCGCGCGTGGTGGGCGACACCGCCGTGGACCACGCCTTCACCGGCCTCACCGCCGATGACTCCGGTCAGGCCACGGTACGGCTGCGCGGCCCCGAGGGCGGGGTCGAGGTGCGCTGGGACGCCTCCGTGCTGCCCTGGGTGCAGGTGTGCACCGGCACCGGCCTCGGCCACCGCGGGCTGGCGGTCGAGCCGATGACCTGCCCGCCCGACGCCTTCAACTCCGGCACCGACCTGATCGTGCTGCGGCCCGGCGAGAAGGCCGAGACCTCCTGGACCATCTCCCCCTGCTGAGGCGGCGTCATGGAAAGCAGAACCAAGCGGCGGCTCACCGGAGCCGACCTCGACGCGCTGGCCCGGCGGACGCTGGGCTCCGGGGTCACCGCCTCCACGGAGCTGACCGACGGCTACGCCAACGCCGTGTGGCGGCTGACTCTGCGCGACGGACGCGAGGTGATCCTGAAGACGGCGCCTCCCCCCGAGATGGAGCAGCTCGGCTACGAACGCCGCCTGCTGCGCACCGAGGCCATGGTCTACCGTCTGGCCGGACCGGCCGGGGTGCCGTGCGCCGAGCTGCTGGCGGCCGACCTGGACGATCCGGTGCTGGGCGGCGACCACCTGTTCCTCTCGGCCCTCGACGGGGTGCCGTGGAACCATGCCGGCCTCGGGGAGACGGACGAGCGGGCGGTGCGCCGGGAGCTCGGCGGCCTGCTGGCCCGGCTGAACGCGGTCACCGGTGACGTCTACGGCTACCCGTACGCCGGCCTGACCGGCGCCACCTGGCGGGAGGCGTTCCTGACGATGACCGGCGCCGTCCTCGCGGACGCGCACCGCTACGCGACGTCGCTGCCCAGGCCCGCCGGGGAGATCTCCGGGGTGATCGCGGCGAACGCCGGCGCGCTGGACGAGGTGACCGAGCCCCGCCTGGTCCACTTCGACGTCTGGCCGGGCAACGTCTTCCTGACGACCGCCGGAGGCCGTCCCCGCATCCAGGCGCTCATCGACCACGAGCGGGCGTTCTGGGGCGATCCGCTGGCCGAGTTCGTCACCCCGACCATCTTCGGGGAGCTGGAGGAGTCGGACGAGATCGTGGCGGGTTACCGGGATGCAGGCGGAACGGTCGCGTTCACCGACGCCGCGCGCACCCGGATCACCCTCTACCGCCTCTACCTCGCCCTGATCCTGCTCGTGGAGGAGGGGCCCCGGCAGTATCCCGAGGAGGAGTACGCCCCGCTCCGCGCCCAGGCGGCCGCTGAGCTGACCGGGGCCCTGGACGCGCTCTCCGGCCGGTCCCCGTCCGCCGTGACCGCCTGAGCGCCTGAGCGCCTAGGAGCGGCGGTCGCGGGCGAGGCGGAACATCTCCGACTCCATGCCGAAGAAGCGCGTGGTACGGCCCTGCGGGGTCATCCCGAGCCGCCGGCAGACGGCCATGGAGGCGTCGTTGTCCGGCTTGACCAGCGCGTACACCTCTTCCAGCCCGGAGGCGAACCCGCGCTCGACCGCGCCCCGGGCCGCCTCGGTGGCGTAGCCGTTGCCCCAGGAGTCGGGGTGGAGGTGCCAGCCCACCTCGACCTCCCCGTCGCCGCCGGGGATCGGCCGGAACAGCACGGTCCCGGCGGCCACCCCGGTGTCACGGACCTCGACCGCCCAGGAGCCGAACCTGCGGTCCCGCTCGTGGAAGGCGTGCCAGCCGTCCACCGCGGGGGCCGCCTCGAAGGTGAAGGGCGGCAGCCAGCGGAGGACCTCCGGCCGGGTGTAGATGTCGGTCATCCGGTCGAGGTCGGCCGGGTCGTGAGTCCACTCGCGGACGATGAGCCGCTCGGTCGCGTAAACAGTCATTCCGGATTTTTATCGCGGCCGGGACGCCGGGTACGTCCCCCGGGAGGACGACCGCACAGCCGCACGGCCGCACGGAGTCGGCGGGTCGGCGGGTCGGCGGGTCGGCGGGTCGGCGGGTCGGCGGGTCGGCGGGTCGGCGGGTCGGCGGGTCGGCGGGTCGGCGGGTCGGCGGGAGGAGGTTTACCTTCGGCCCCGGTCGTGAAACAATTCAATGGGTGATGAATTATGACGGAGAACACGTGCGTGATCGCCGGGGCAGGCCCGGCGGGAGCGACGCTCGCGCTGCTGCTGGCCCGCGCGGGCGTCGAGGTCACACTGCTGGAGAAGCACGGCGACTTCCTGCGGGACTTCCGGGGTGACACCATCCACCCCTCCACCCTGCGGATCCTCGACGAGCTGGGGCTCGCCGAGGAGTTCCACCGGCTGCCGCACCGCAAGGAGCACCGGCTGGTCGTGATGACCGACGACGGCCTGACACCGGTCGCCGACCTGACCCGGCTGCCGGGCAGGTATCGCTACATCGCCTTCGTCCCGCAGTGGGACTTCCTCAACCTGGTCACCGAGGCCGCCGGGCGGTACCCGTCCTTCCGGCTGGTGATGAACGCCGAGGTGACCGGCGTGATCCGGGAGGGCGGCGCGGTACGCGGGATCCGCTACCGCGACGCCGGAGGCGAGCACGAGCTGCGCGCGACGCTCACCGTCGCCGCCGACGGCCGCACCTCCGCCGTGCGCCGGGCCGCCGGACTCGTCCCGAAGGAGTTCGGCGCGCCGATGGACGTGGTGTGGTTCCGGCTGCCGCGCGAGACGTCCGACCTCGACCAGACCTTCCTGCGGCTGTCCAGCGGCCACATCATGGTGGCGATCGACCGCGGCTCCTACTGGCAGCTCGCCTACGTCATCCCCAAGGGCGGTTTCGACGCCCTGCGGGCCGATGGGATCAAGGCGCTGCGCGAGCAGGTCGCCGGTCTGCTGCCGTTCCTCGCCGGCCGCGTCGGGCTGCTGGACGGCTTCGACGACGTGAGCGTGCTGTCGGTCCGGGTGAACCGGCTGCTCCGCTGGCACCGTCCCGGCCTGCTGGCCATCGGCGACGCCGCGCACGCCATGTCACCGATCTTCGGGGTCGGCATCAACCTGGCCGTGCAGGACGCCGTGGCCGCGGCCAACCTGCTGGCCGGGCCCCTCGCCGCCGGGGCCGACATCCCCGAGTCGCTGCTGGCCCGCGTCCAGCGGCGCCGCGTGCCGCCCACGGCGGTCACCCAGCTGGTCCAGCGCGCGGTGCAGGCCGCGCTGATCGGCCCCGCCCTCTCCGGCCGCGTCCGGCCGGCGGGCCTGCCGCGCGACGTCTCCCGCCTCCCGGTGGTCGGCGCCCTCGGCCGCCGCTTCATCGGTTACGGCGTCCTCCCCGAGCACGTGAGGAGCCCGGAGGCGCCCCGTCCCCGGCCGGACTGATCCGGCCTCCCCGGCTTCCCGGGCGGGGTTCTCCCACCCCCGACGTCTCATTTATGACGAAAGCCATCTCATATCTTGGACAAGGGGGTCCGGGAGACGACGCGGTTGCAATAGCCTGGTATGCCGTGAGCATCAACTTCGATTCCTGGCGGCGGCTGCCCGCGGCGCAGCAGCCCGAGTGGCCCGACCGCGACGAGCTGGAGAAGGTCGTCGCCGAGCTCAAGGGGCTGCCGCCCCTGGTGTTCGCCGGCGAGTGCGACAAGCTCAAGGCCGAGCTGGCGGCGGTGGCACGGGGTGAGGCGTTCGTGCTGCAGGGCGGTGACTGCGCCGAGACCTTCGCCGGGGCGACCGCCGACGACGTGCGCAACAAGCTCAAGACTCTGCTGCAGATGGCGATCGTGCTCACCTACGCGGCCAAGGTGCCGGTCGTGAAGATCGGCCGGATGGCCGGCCAGTTCGCCAAGCCGCGGTCCAAGCCGACCGAGGCCCGCGACGGCATCGAGCTGCCCACCTACCGGGGTGACATGGTCAACGGCTTCGACTTCACCCCCGAAGCCCGCGTCCCCGACCCGTGGCGGCTGCTGCGCGCCTACCACTCCTCCGCCGTCACGCTGAACCTCGCCCGCGCCTTCACCCGCGGCGGCTACGCCGACCTGCGCCAGGTGCACGCCTGGAACCAGGACTTCGTGATCGAGTCGCCCGCCGGGAAGCGCTACGAGCAGCTCGCCCGGGGGATCGACCAGGCCCTGGCGTTCATGCGCGCCTGCGGGGCCGACCCGGACGAGTTCCACACCGTGGAGTTCTACTCCTCGCACGAGGCGCTGATCCTCGACTACGACCACGCCCTCACCCGGATCGACTCCCGGACCGGCCTGCCGTACGACGTGTCGGCGCACATGGTCTGGATCGGCGAGCGCACCCGCCAGCTCGACGGCGCGCACGTGGAGTTCTTCTCCCGGATCCGCAACCCGATCGGCGTGAAGCTCGGTCCGACGACCACCCCCGAGGACGCCCTCGCGCTCATCGAGCGGCTGAACCCGGACAACGAGCCGGGCCGCCTGACGTTCATCACCCGGATGGGCGCCGGGAAGATCCGCGACCACCTTCCGTCCCTGGTGGAGAAGGTGACCGCGAGCGGCGCCACGGTGGCGTGGATCTGCGACCCGATGCACGGCAACACCTTCGAGGCGCCCAGCGGCCACAAGACCCGCCGCCTGGACGACGTGCTGAACGAGGTGGCGGGCTTCTTCGAGGTGCACGGCGCACTCGGCACCCACCCCGGCGGCATCCACATCGAGCTCACCGGCGACGACGTCACCGAGTGCGTGGGCGGCGGGCTGGAGATCGTCGAGGACGACCTCGCGCGGCGCTACGAGACGGCGTGCGACCCGCGCCTCAACCGTAGCCAGTCGCTGGACCTGGCCTTCCGGGTGGCGGAGCTGTACCGCTCGGCCTGACCCTCCGCGGTTCCCCCCGGCCGTGCCGCCCCGGTCACCCGGCCCTTCCCGGGCGGCACGCGCGGGCCGTACCCCGTGCCGGGAGGCCGCCGGCGAGACATGTGGTCCGCGCCCGGAGGCGGACACGATGAGAGCCCCGCGGCCGTTCACGGCGCGGGGTTCTCGTGGTGCGGGGGTCTCAGCCCTCCTGGACGCCCATCTCCTTGGCCAGCTCGGCCCGGATCGCCTCCATGTCGAGGGCACGGACCTGACCGATCAGGTCTTCGAGGGCCGGCTCCGGCAGCGCCCCGGGCTGGGCGAAGACGACGATGCCGTCGCGGATGGCCATGATCGTCGGAATCGAGGTGATCTCGAAGCCCTGGGCCAGCCCCTGCTGCGCCTCGGTGTCGATCTTGCCGAACTTGATGTCGGTGTGCTTCTCCGACGACTTCTCGAAGATGGGGCCGAACGTGCGGCACGGCCCACACCAGGCCGCCCAGAAGTCCAGCAGGACGATCCCGTCGTCGGCGATCTCGTTGAAGTTCTGGTCGGTTACCTCGATGGTCGCCACCGGTGGCTCCTCTTGTCGTTCACGTCTGTACGGCTCCCATAACCACCTACCCCCCACCGGACATTCCATGGCGGCCACCGACGCGCAGCGCGGTGACCGCGTGCCTGACGCCCGGCTGCTGGAAGGGCATGACCACCAGGGTGCCGTCCCGATGGTGGACGTGGGCGTCCTCGCCCTCCTTCTCGACCCCGTCCGGCAGCTCGGCGACCGGCGTCGCCCTGCCGGTGGCCGTGTCGATCCTCGTCAGCCTGGCCGCGGGCCCGGAGTAGCCGCCCACCTCCAGAACCAGGAGGCCCTTCTCCCCCGCGTCGCCCTCGACGAACGTGATCCTGTTCTGCCCGATGCCCGAGGACTTCCACAGCCGCCTGCCGGTCGCCAGATCGAAGGCCAGGACGTCGTTGCGGCTCTCGGCGAGGCTCTTCCCCCGCACGGGGGCCGCGGCGAGATAGAGCGTGCCGCCTCGCACGGCCGCGCGGAGCTCCTCACGGCCGTGCTCCAGGTACATCGTCCTGTTGAGCCGCAGGAGGTCGACCTCCTCCCCGGTGCCGAACCTGCGCGCCTTTCTGCCCCGGTCCTCCAGCACGAGGATGGACGCCTCGTCCGCGCCGTCCCAGGCGGCGACCACCGGGTCGGCGGAGAGCAGGTGCTCGGGCCCCTCGTGGATGCCCGCGACCCGCTGCCGCCCCGTGACGGCTCCGGTTCTCGCGTCGAGGACCACGATGGCGTCGCCTCCCTCCGTGCAGCTCAGGCTGACGGCCACCTGGGCGGCGGAGGCGAGGGCGTCCCGGGCCGCACACGGTGACGAGATCGCCCGCCGCCACGCCCGCCCGCCGTCGGAGAGCCGGTAGGCCGCCACCTCCTCCCAGGTCCGCACGACCACCAGGTCGCCCGAGAGCAGCAGGGTAGGAGGGAAGATCCCCCTGTCGTTCTTCGCCGGGGGCATCGGCGGGATCGCTGTCTTCCAGGCGATGCGGCCCGTCCCGGCGTCGATGCCCACCAGCCTGTCGCAGACCTTCCCGGTGCCGTGGGCGGCGGCGCCCCTGCCGCCCGAGAGGCCGTGGGTCGCCGCGCACATCTCCCCGCCGGGAGACGGGATGCCCCAAGCCCGCTTGCCGGTCCCCAGGTCGTAGGCGAGCAGGCCGTCCTTCTGCACGCGGACGGCGGCCTTGTCGCTCACCCAGGTGCCGAGGGCGATCGAGGCGTCGGTGCCGATGACCTCGGTGCCCTCCGTGGTGAAGGGGACGCGCCATTCGCCGTCCCCCAGGCCCCCGCTTCCCGATCCGAACCCGCCGGAGACGAGCCAGGCGGTGCCCGCGCCGATGCCGAGCAGCACGACGAGGCCGAGCGCCGCCAGGAGCACGGTCCTGCCCGTCCTCCTCGGGACAGGCGGAGGAACGGGGTGCGCTCCCCGCGGCTGCGGGGCCTGGTACGGCCCGGGGCCCCGCGGTGGGTACGGCGGCGCGCCCTGCGGCGGGTAGGGTCCGGGACCCTCCGGTCCCGGCGGGTACGGCCCGCCCGGCCACGGGTACGGCTGCCCGCCGTACCCGCCCGTCCGTTGCGGCGGGTGCGGCCACCCCGGCGGCGGGGGGTTGCGGTCGTCGGTCATCCTGCTCTCCCCGTCAGCCGAGCCGGCCGCGGACGTAGTCGGCCCACTGCCGCTGGAACCGGTCCTCCTCGACGCCCAGGACCTTCCGCATCGCGTCCTGGGAGCGGCCGTCGCGGTAGGAGGCCGTGACGAACTCGACGAGCCTGCGCTCGCCGTACCTCTCCGCGATCATCCGCGACGCGAGGTGGCCCATCAGGTAGTTCACGCTGGTCATCCCCTTGGCGTCCCAGGAGACGTTGTCCGGGATCCGACCGGTGAACGGCTGGGAGAGCCGCCCGGCGAGGTAGGCGCGGCCCTCGTCGTAGCGGACGTCGGCGGTGATGGGGCTGCCGCGGTTGGCCACGTACTCGGCGAAGCCCTCGACCATCCAGTTGTCGAGCCCGAGGAAACCGGCCTTGCCGCCGTCGAGGCTCGCCAGCGCCGAATGCGTGAACTCGTGGCGGAAGATCTCCCGGATGCCGCCGACGGTCCCGAAGAACGCCGAGGCGGTGTCCACCACGACCCGGCTGCCTCCGATCGGCAGCGCGTCGACGCTGCTCTGCCAGGTGAACATGGGGATGGAGACCCCGGCCTCGTGGGCCTTCTCCTTGCGGAACAGACCGCCGAGCTGTTCCCTGCCCTTGACCAGCGCCGCCACGAAGCCCTTGGGCACATCCCGTCCCCGCCGGCCGTTCTTCGCCAGGAACGCGAGGTCGTCCGCGGCGGCCCGTTCGGCGATCGGGGCGATCCGCCTCGCCTTGGCGGCCAGCGACGGCGGGGCCAGCATGACGACGTGCGGGGTCCTGACCATCGAGACGTCGGACCAGACGTCCCACGGCCCGGGGTAGTAGACGGTCCTGGAAGCACCGCCCACCGGCGCCGGGGCGCCGCCCACCTTGGTGACCACGATCGGGGCGCCGGCGGCCCGCCGGGAGACGGTCCAGCGGTACCACTCGGAGACGGGTTCCAGATCGATCCCCTTGAACCGGTGGACGAAGGCGACATCGAGGTTGAACGTCACGCCCCGGCCGAAGCTGTCCTGTGCACGTCCCTCCTGCGCCAGGGTCCGGTAGGACATCTCGGTGATCGGCAGCTTGCGCAGGTTGTTGAAAAGCCTGGTCTGCTGCTGGACCAGCGCCGTGTTCTCCTGGTCGAAGATCCCGGTGTACGCCTTGAGGTCGCCGTCGTTCAGCGCCGCGGTGTGCCCCTTCAGCAGTGCCTCGACGTCCTGCTTGGTCACCGCCACGGAGGCCGGGTCGGCGGGCGCCGTCTCCTCGGCGGAGGGCCCGGAGCGCTTCCCCGTTCCCAGCACCGTGCCCACCACGATCCCGGCCCCGACCGTCACCAGGACGGCGAGGAGGGCGAGAGCGATCCACAGCCAGGTCCTGCGGCGGCGCGGCGCCGGGGGGCCCGGCGGCTGCTGCCCGCCCGAATACGGCGCGGAGGGCTGCTGCCCGCCCGGCTGCCATTCCAGGGGCCCCTGCCACTGCGGATCCGACTGCGGGCCGGGCTGTCCGTACGGCGGACCGGGCGGAGGGGGTTGCCCGTACGGCGGGCCGGGCTGAACGGGCGGGGGCCGTTCGCCCCACCGGGACGGCGCGGGCCCCTGCGGAGCCTGCGGCACCGGCGCGGGCTGCGGCGCGGCAGGAGAAGGCAACGCGACGGGGGAAGGCGACGCGACGGGCGAGGGCTGCTGCGGCTGCTGCGGGACCGGCGGCGCGTCGGGTGCGGGCGACTGCCCGCCAGGCTGCCACTGCGCGGGCCCCTGCCACTGCGGGTGTGGCGGATACTGCTGGTTGCCCGGCCCCGTAGTCACATTCGCCCCATAGACACCAAGAGTTATAGACCGCCCCAAACCATAGCGCCGATCCCGAACCCCAGAACCACGAATCCCCCGTCGCCTCCGCGTGGAGGCGACGGGGGATTTTCACGCGACGCGCAGCGTCACCATGAACCCGCTCGGGGGCGCCGCTTCCTGGGCTGAGGGACGCCGCGAGGGGCGCCGGTGTCTGGACTGAGGAACGCAGGAGCGGAGCGACGAAGTGACGAGGGAAGACACCGGGTCAAGAGCCCCGAGCCGCGACGCGCAGCGTCGCAATGAATACAGAACGACGAGGGAAGACACCGGGTAAGAGCCCCCGAGCCGCGACACGAAGTGTCGCCATGAGTAACAGCGTCGCCATGAGTGACAGCTGCTAGGGCTTTCCGCCGGGCAGGTCCAGCCCGATGATCACCGGGTCGTGGTCGGAGGAGCGGAACGCGTCCGGCCGGTAGAGGCTCGGCGGGTTGTACTCCGTGTTGTAGTCGAGCATGCGGCTCTCGTCCGAGTTGATGTGCCAGATCGTCGCGCCGGTGACGCGCTTGAGCAGGCTCTTTCCGGCCAGGGCGTGGTCCAGTTCGCCGAGCTTGCCGCCGTAGAGGTAGCTGTAGCGGTCGGGCGCGGGGATGAGCTTCTTGGTCACGCTGGTCAGACCGCCGGCCTCCAGCGTGTGGATCGGGTCCTCCTCGCCGTAGGAGTTGAGGTCGCCGAGCACCAGCGGGTTGGGCAGGTCGAGGCTGCCGATCAGGGCCAGCGTCGCCTGCGCCTGGCGGATCCGCTCGCCGTTGTAGCAGCCCTGGCCGTCACCGGTGTCGGCGTCGGGCCCGATGGCGTCCTCGTCGCAGCCCTTGGACTTGAAGTGGTTGACGATGAGCGTGAACGGCTGGCCGCCCTGGACCCGGCGGAACGTCTGGATCAGCGGGGGCCGCCGGTAGACGGGGTCGGTGGAGGAGAGCGCGGGACCGACGGGCTTGAGCCTGGCGGGCTTGTAGATCGCCGTCGCGTGGATCAGGTCGGTGCCGGGGGTGGGATTGGCGAGCGCCGCGTAGGTGCCCGCGCCGACCTCGGCGTTGAGCGCGTCGACCAGCGCCTGGACGGCGGTCTGGCCGTTGTTCTGGACCTCCATCAGGCCCACCGCGTCGGCGTCCATCCCCTTGAGGGCGGCGACCAGCTTGGCGAGCTGACGTCGCTGCTCCTCGGCGGTGGTGGCGCCGCGCGACTTCAGGGTGGTGAACCAGTTGAGGGTGTTGAAGCTGGCCACCTTGACGTTCCCGTGGACCGGGGACGGCTTGGCCTGGCGCGGGGCGGCCGGGGCGAACTCGATCGGCGCGGTCGGCTGGAGGCGGTAGACGCCGAAGCCGTAGCCCAGCACTCCGGTGACGCCGGTGGCGGTGTCGCCGAGGCGGACGACCCGGGGGTCGGTGTAGGGGATGACGGCGGGGTTCTCCTTGGTGGAGCCGTCGTCCACGAGCAGGCTGCGGCGGGCGTCGCGGGCGGCGTCCACGCCCCGCCGGTCGGTCGGCTGGAACACCCGGCCGTCGGCGGAGACGGTGACCTCGCCGTAGCGGCCCAGGTTGTAGTGGTCGGTGAGGGTCAGCTTGTCCGGGAAGGTGACGAGCACGCTCTCAAGCGGCTCGAAGGTCTTCCCCTCGGGCAGCGGCAGGTGCTGCCCGGCGGGCCGCACGCTGCCGGTGCCGCAGACGTCGACGGCGGTGACCGGTGACAGCTCGGTCCAGCCGTTGTACTCCACGACCTTGCCGGTGACCAGCACCCGGTCGCCGGGCTTGACGTCCTTGAAGGAGTCGCGGGCGTAGGCGTAGAGGCCGTCGGAGGTGGCGGGGTCGTCGTCGGGGGTCGGGTCCTGGAGGAAGAACCCGCCGAGCTGGTCGGCTCGCTGGAAGTCGCCGGTCACGATGCCCTCGACGCGGACGGTCCGCCCGGCCAGCGGGCTGACGTCACCGCTGCCCTGCACCTCGGCGATCTGGTGGGTGGCCGGGGTCTCGCACGGCTCCCCTGTCGGTGTCGGCGTCGGCGAGGAGGTCGGGCTCTGCGACGGGGTCGGGCTCACCGTGGGGCTCGCCGTCGGGGTGGCGGTGGGGTCGGGACCGGGGTCGCCGCAGGGCGCCGGGGTGGTCGCCCGGTTGCGCGGCGCGGGGGCTCCGGTGGCCACGTCGGCGGCGTTGGCGTCGGTGTCGGCGCAGCCGTGGTCGCCGCGCAGGCCGGCGAGCGTGCCGGAGAGGGCGGGGGCCGGGGCGGAGCCCTCGAAGTAGTTGGCGGTGCCGTACCCGACGAGGTCGGCGATCAGCGCCGTCTGCTCGACGGTGCAGGGGGCGGAGCCGCCGTTGCAGGCCAGGCCCTCGGCCGAGCGGACCAGGACGACCTTGCCGGCGCTCGCGCTCAGATTGATGGCGCCGGTGCCGTCGGGGTCGGGCAGCGCGGCGCCGGTGGAACCGCCGGCGAGCCGGATGAGGTGGTACTGACCGGGCGCCAGCGTGCCGGCCAGCGGGACGGGCGAGTTGGCGCCGAAGGTGCCGGTTCCGGTGGCGCTGCCGTACTGCACGGACCAGCCGTCCAGCGGGACGGGCGCGGAGCCGCGGTTGAACAGCTCGACGAAGTCGTTGGCGTACGGCGCGCCGCTGTTGCCGCCACCGCCGTAGACCTGGCTGATGACGACGGTGCCCGGCGCGGCCAGGGCCGGGGCGGTGGTCAGGACCGCCAGACCGGACACGGCGAGGCCGCCGGCCATGAGGGCCGCGGCCACTTTGGTTGAAGGACGCATGACCGGGAGCGTAAAGCCACATGTATCGCTCCACACGTACTTATGAGTAGATAGAAGGTGAAATTACATAATCTCGATACTTTGTGGAGGTTAACCGGCGGCGATCATGGCGCACTTTGCCATAGATCTCGCTTTGGCCCTCTTCATGGGTATGAGTCGGTCATGAGAAGCCTGGACGTGGGCTGGGCCACCTGCGCCGCCCTTCACGGATGCACCGGATCGGCGCGGCAGCCCTACGGGCGCTGCCTGGTCCACCTGGACGCCGACGAGCTGGCCGAGGTCCTCGGCGGCCTCTCCCCCGGCTCCCCCCTCGACCTCCGGGGCACCCGGATCGAACCGGAACTCCTGGAACGGGTCCTGGAGGCCACGCGCGGACGCCCGGGGCGGGCCAGGTTCGACCGGGCGGTCCTCACCGGGGACGCGCGGTTCGGCGGCGTCGTCTTCGGCGGGGACGCCTCCTTCGACCACGCGCGCTTCCACCGCCTCGCCTCCTTCGTGGACGCGCGCTTCACCGGGAACGTCTCCTTCCGCGGGGCCGGATTCGCCAGGGAACTGTCCCTGCACGGCGTCTCCGTCGCCGGGCACGCGGCGTTCGACCGGGTCTCGGCGGGCCGGGACGCGCTGTTCGGCGCCGCCGCCTTCGGGCGCACCGTCTCCTTCGAGGGCGCCGAGTTGCACGGCTTCACCAGCTTCGACGGCGCCAGGTTCGCCGGGGACGCCGTCTTCCGCGGGTGCCGGTTCGACCGGGCGGTGTCGTTCCGCAGGGCGGAGTTCGGCGGGCTGGCCGGGTTCGAGGGGGCACGGTTCCGGGAGGGCGGCTCCCTGACTCCCACCGCCGCCGGTCGCGGCCTGTGCCTCGCCGGGGCGTGGACGGGCGGCGGCCTGGACGTCGCGGCCGCCGGCTGCCGGGTGGACCTGCGGCGCCTGCGGGCGGCCGGGCGGCTGGCCGTACGGCTCGACGGCGCCGAGGCCGACCTCACCGGCGCGACACTGCTCGGCCCGGCCAGGATCGAGGGGCGCGCCCGGCCCGGTGACGGGAACGCGGGAGGCGCCGGGGGCGGCGGGCGGGACGCGACCGCGCGACGGGTGTCCGTGGGATACGGCGCGGCCCGGATGACCTCGCTCCGCGGGCCGGACCGGACGAGGCCGCCGGGTACTCCCACGACCGGCCGGGTGAGCTCGCTGCGCGGGGTGGACGCCGAGGCCCTGGAGCTGGTCCGGGTGGACCTCGGCGCCTGCGGTCTCGCCGGGGTCCGCCGCCCGGAACGGCTCCGGCTCACCGGGTGCGCCTTCACCGGGGCCCCGCGAGGCGCGCGCCTCGCGACGCGCGGGTGGCCGCGCCGGCGCGCGCCGATCTCCGGCCCCGCCCGCGGGATGGCGGGAATGCGCCACGTCGCCGTCGCGGCGTCCGCGCACTGGCTGCTCGGGCCGCGGTGGGCGCTCGGCGGGAACGGCCCGCGGACGAACCGGATCATGGGATGGCTCGCGCTGGTCACCGCCGTCACGGTCGCGAGCCTGCTGGCCGGCATGGTCTCGCATACCGCTCACCGGCCCGTCCCCGCACCTCCCCCAGAAAGACATTCCATGACATTCCAGGGTTACCCCTGATGCGCATCCCCGGATATGGGGCCAGGATGGATCATGTACAGCTATGCCGGTCCCCGCCCGGGACCGCTTTTTCCGAAGACCACGATGGAGTGAGGATGGCGAACGCCGGAGTCATCGACGACTACGTGACCCGGCTCGGCCGCACCCTCAAGGGTCCGCCCGGCCCCAAGCGGGACATGATCACCGAGGCTCGCGACAGCCTGGTCGACACCGCCGAGGCGCTGGAGGACGGTGGTCTGGACCGGGCCGAGGCCGAGCGGGTCGCGGTCGAGGAGTTCGGCGGGATCGACGAGATCGCCCCGGCCTACCAGGAGCGGCTGGCGGTCTCGGCGGGCCGCAGGCTGGCGGCCCTGCTCTTCGTCAGCGTGCCGCTCACCTGCCTCATGTGGGGCGTGATCTGGAAGTTCTTCCCGGGCGACCCGGCCGGCTACGTCTCCAGACCGGGATGG
The DNA here is from genome assembly GCF_042873875.1 of Streptosporangium sp. NPDC004379. Taxonomy (NCBI): domain Bacteria; kingdom Bacillati; phylum Actinomycetota; class Actinomycetes; order Streptosporangiales; family Streptosporangiaceae; genus Streptosporangium; species Streptosporangium sp. NPDC004379. The sequence continues at coordinate 84,437 of NZ_JBIAMC010000008.1, read as the reverse complement.
TTCGGGCCGGTCGCCCGCGCCGTGGACCTCATCCAGGTGTTCGTCGGCCTGCTCGGCGGGGTCGCGCTGTTCGCGCTCGGCCGGGGGCTGCGCAGGCTCCGCCGGCCGCGGTTCGTCATCAGGTCGCTCGCCGCGCTGGTCTGGGTCATGCTGCCGACGGTCGGCGTCCTGTCGCTGGCACTGACGTACGGCTCGCACAACGCGGGCGGCTTCCCCGTCTACGGAACGGCCGCCGCGCTGGTGAGCGACGCGCTGTCGCTCGTACAGCTGTACGGTGCGGTGCGATGCATGAGGGTCACCCGGCGCCGGCTCGCCATCGCCTGACCCCGCGCACCCGTTCACGACCCGCCCGCCCGCATACACGCTCGGCCGGCCACGGCCCGCCCGCGTGCCCGGTCCCGCGCTGACCGCACGCCTGGAGCGCCGGTCGTGTCCGTCCTCGATTCTCTGCGTCGAACGCTCTCCGCCCTGAACGCTCCCCCGGTATAGACCAGTTGGCGTGGCCGTCCCGCCTCGTTGTGAATTTGATATTTGCTGGTATAGACCGGCCCCCCGGTTCCGGTTTACCTTGGCGGAGCCGTACACGAGGGGCGCCTGCCCGTTCCTCACTGCCGGTACGGACCAGCCCCCCAATCCCAAGGTGGTAACCGAATGAACAAGAGGATCATCGGCGTGGCCGGCGCCGGCGTGGCCGCCGTGCTGGCCCTGTCGGCCTGCGGCTCGGGCGGCGGCGAGAGCGGCGGCGGGGAGAAGGCGGCCGACGGCTCGGTGACGCTGAAGCTCGTCGCCGCCGACTACGGCGGCGGTCCCAGCGCGCCGGACAGCGGCGACAAGTTCTGGAAGGGCGTCGTCGACGAGTTCCAGGCCGCCAACCCCAAGATCAAGGTCGACGTCCAGGTCATCAACTGGAACGACATCGACAAGCAGGTCGCGACCATGGTGCAGAACGGGCAGGTGCCCGACATCCTGCAGACCGGTGACTACTCCGGCTTCGTCAAGGACGGCCTGCTGTACAAGACCGACGAGATCCTCTCCTCCCAGACGCAGTCCGACCTGCTCGCGAAGTTCGCCGAGTACGGCAAGGTGGACGGCACCGCCTACGGCATCCCGTTCGTCTCCTCCGCCCGCGCCCTGTTCTACAACAAGGCCCTCTTCACCAAGGCCGGGATCTCCGAGCCGCCCAAGACCTGGGACGAGCTCAAGGCCGACGCCGAGAAGCTGAAGAAGGCCGGGGTGTCCCAGCCGTTCGGCCTGCCGCTCGGTCAGGAGGAGGCTCAGGCCGAGTCGTTCCTGTGGTTCATGGGCAACGGCGGCGGCTACAAGGACGCCTCCGGCAAGTGGACGGTGAACTCGCCGCAGAACGTCGAGGCGTTCACCTTCCTCAAGGGCATGGTCGACGCCGGTCTCACCACCCCCAACCCCGGCACCAAGGACCGCAAGAAGGTCTGGGAGGACTTCGCCGCGGGCAAGGTCGGCATGGTCAACGGCGGCCCCATGTCCATCCCGATCTTCGAGAAGGGCGGCCTGACCGACTTCGGCGTGGCCCCGATCGCCGGCAAGACCGGTCCGCTGGACACCACCCTCGGCGTCATGGACTGGATCATGGCCTTCAACAAGAACGGCCACAAGGAGGAGATCAAGAAGTTCTTCGACTTCTTCTACTCCTCCTCGGCCGTGCAGAAGATCAGCGACACCTACAAGCTGCTGCCGGTGACCACGTCGGGCATTGAGAAGCTCTCCTCCGACGAGAAGCTCAAGCCGTTCCTCGACGCGCTGCCCAACGCCACCTTCTACCCGTTCACCGACCCCAAGTGGTCCGAGGTGAACACGCAGATGAAGCAGACCGTCGGCAACGCCGTCACCGGTGACCCGGCCCAGGTGCTCGGCGCGGTCCAGAAGGTCGCCGACGCCGGCTAGTTGTGCTGATGATGCTCGCGCCCCTCGTGAAAGACGGGCCGGCGAGGGGCGCGTCGGTGCCTGGAGTGACGAGCGCCGGGAGCGCAGCGACCAGAGCGAGGAGGGAAGGCACCGACCCTCAAGCGCCCCAAGCCGCGGCGCGCAGCGCCGCCATCGACACAGCGAGCCCGCCCCCTGTTAGAGAGCGAAATTATGCAGCAGACGTCCACCCTGAAACGGGTGATCCGTGCGCTCGGTCCGCTGCCCTGGATCGGCCCGGCGGTGGTGCTGATCGGCGTGGTGGTCGTGTGGCCGGTGGTCACGATGATCCAGTCATCGTTCCTGAAGATCAGCCGGTTCGGCGTGACCCAGGGTTCCAACGGGCTGGACAACTACACCAAGCTGTTCGACGAGCCCGACTTCGGCGGAGTGATGTTCCGGAGCCTGGTGTGGGTGGTGGCGGTGGTCACCCTCACGGTCCTGATCTCGCTCGCCCTGGCCCAGTTGTTCAACCAGCGCTTCCCCGGCCGCCGCATCGCCCGCTGGGCGATGATCGCGCCCTGGGCCGCGTCGGTGCTGATGACCGCGATCATCTTCAAGTGGATGCTCGACCCCGAGGTCGGCCTGATCAACATGATCCTGCGCGATCTCGGGCTGCTCGACGCGCTGGGCGGCGTGGAGGCCGACCCGCTCGGGCGGGCCTCGACGGCGATGCCGTGGCTGGTGGCCGTGGCGGTGTTCGTGTCGCTGCCGTTCACCACCTACGCGTTGCTGGCCGGGCTGGCCACGATTCCGGGCGACGTCTACGAGGCGGCGCGGATGGACGGCGCGTCGCGGTTGCGGACCTACTGGTCGATCACGCTGCCGCTGCTGCGGCCGGCGCTGACCGTGGCGGCGCTCATCAACGTGATGAACGTCTTCAACAGCTTCCCGATCATCTGGGCGATGACCCACGGCCAGCCGGGCTACTCGACGGCCACGTCCACGATCTTCATGTACATCCTCAAGGGGACCGACATCGGCGAGTCGGCCGCCATGTCCGTGGTGAACTTCGGCATGGTGATCGTCCTGGTGGCGATCTTCCTCAGGGTCAGCAAGTGGAAGACCGAGGTGTCCTGACATGTCCGCCATCGAGGCCGCACGTCCGGCGGCGGGGGCTCCGCGTTCCAGGGAGATTCGATGACCGCCACCGAAACCGCGCGCCCGGCGGCGGGCGCGACCGCCCGCCGTACCGCGTCCCCGGCCCCCGCACGACGGCTTCCGAGGATCAGGACGGTGCTCGTCGCGGCGACGGCGTACCTGGTCGCGTTCATATTCCTCTTCCCCTACCTGGAGATGGTGCTCACGGCGCTGCGGCCGCAGGAGGAGCTGCTCAAGGCGTCCTATCTGCCGACCGTCTTCGCCTGGGAGAACTTCACCGCCTTCTGGTCCGGCGGGCTGGCGGGCAACCTGCTGGTCACGCTGCAGGTCGCCGCGGGCTCGACGGTCCTGGTGCTGCTGGTGGCGCTGCCCGCGGCCTACTACACCGCCCGGCACGCCTTCCGGGGCCGTACGGCGTTCCTGGTGCTGGTGCTGATCACCCAGATGTTCCAGCCGACCGCGCTGCTGGTCGGCATCTACCGGGAGTTCTTCCAGTTCGGCATGGTCGACTCGATCTGGTCGCTGATCCTGGTCAACGGAGGCTTCAACCTCGCCTTCGCGGTGTGGATCCTCAACGCCTACTTCTCGTCGATCCCACGTGAGCTGGAGGAGGCGGCGTTCATCGACGGCAACGGCCGGTTCGGCGCGCTGTTCCGGGTCACGCTGCCGCTCGCGGCGCCCGGCGTGGTCACCGCGCTGATCTTCACGTTCATCGCCGCCTGGAACGAGTTCGTGGTCGCCCTGACGCTGACCACCACGCCGGAGCGGCAGCCGCTGACCGTGGCGCTCAACTCGTTCATCGGCCAGTACGAGGTGGACTGGCAGAACCTGTTCGCCGGATCGGTGATCGCGACGATCCCGGTCATCATCCTGTTCGCGCTGATCGAGCGGAAGGTGGTGGGCGGTCTCACGGCCGGGTCCATCAAGTGACGCCGTCCCGGCACCGGGACAGGGCCGGGGACATCGGGACGGAAGGCCCCGCCGGCGGAGCGGTTGGCCGGGCTCGGCCGGGGTGCGGCTCGCGGCCGGGCCCGGCTCACGCTCCGCCGATCGCTTCGGGGCCGAGCAGCGCCTTGAGGTCACCGTAGAACGCCGGGCCGGGCGTGATCTGGAAGGGTTCGAGGTTCATCAGGACGCTCTTGGTACCGGAACGACGCAGGAGCATGTGAACCGGGGTCCGGCCGGGGTGGGCGGTCAGGATGTGTCTGAGCTCCCGGACGAGGCTCAGGTCCACCCGGCTCTCGTGAATCGAGATCACCACCGGGGATCCGATGTCGTTCCGGGAGAGGTCGATCAGGGTGATCTCCTCGGCGTAGACGCTCGTCGTCTCTTCGCGGGTGTTGATACGGCCCCGTACGGAGACGACGCGGTCCTCTGCCAGGGTTCCGCCGTACAGGGTGTAGGTCTTGGGGAAGACGAGGCACTCCACCGCGGCGTCGTGGTCTTCGAGGGTGACGATCGCCCAGGGGTTTCCCTGTTTGGTCACCTTGCGCTGCAGACCCGAGATGATCCCGGCCACCCGCACCGGTCCGTCCACCCGGCCGGAGGCCAGGAGGCCGGCGATCGTGGTGTCACGATGGGTCTCCAGGATCCGTTCGGTCCCGTCCAGGGGGTGGGAGGAGACGTACAGGCCGAGCATCTCCCGTTCGAAGGTCAGCAGTGTGCCCCGGTCCCACTCCTCGGCGGGTATCGCGGCCGAGAACGCCCCGCCGGAGCCGTCGCCGGGCGCGTCGAAGACACCGAAGAGGGAGTCCTGCCCCTGGGCCTGACGGCGTTTGACGTCGATGACCGCGTCGACGGCCTGCTCGTGGACCATGACGAGGGCCTTGCGCCGGTGGCCGAGACCGTCGAACGCGCCGGCCTTGGCCAGCGACTCGATGACGCGCTTGTTGCAGACGACCGGCGGCACCTTGTCCAGGAAGTCGTTGAAGTCGGCGTAGGCGCCCTTCTCCCGGCGGGCTCCGACGATCGCCTCGACGACGTTCGCGCCGACGTTGCGGATCGCGCCGAGCCCGAAGCGGATGTCCCGGCCGACGGCGGTGAAGTCCAGCTCGCTGTCGTTGACGTCCGGGGGCAGCACCTTGATGCCGAGGCGGCGGCAGTCCGAGAGGTAGACCGCCATCCTGTCCTTGTCGTCACCGACCGAGGTGAGCAGCGCGGCGAGGTATTCGGCGGGATGGTTGGCCTTGAGGTAGGCCGTCCAGTAGGACACGACGCCGTATCCGGCGGTGTGGGACTTGTTGAAACCGTAGCCGGAGAAGGGGACGAGGACGTCCCAGACGGCCTTGACCGCCTCGTCGGAGAAACCACGCTCCCCCATGCCGGCGGAGAACTTGCCCCACTCGGCGTCCAGGACCTCCTTCTTCTTCTTGCCCATCGCGCGGCGCAGCATGTCGGCGCCGCCGAGGGAGTACCCGGCGAGCCGCTGGGCGATCGCCATGACCTGCTCCTGGAAGACCACCAGGTGGTAGGTGTCGCCCAGGATCGGCTCCAGCGCCTCTTCGAGCTCCGGGTGGATCGGCTCGACCTTCTGCCTGCCGGTCTTGCGCAGCGCGTAGTTGGTGTGGGCGTTCATCTCCATCGGCCCCGGCCGGTACAGGGCGTTGACCGCGGCGATGTCGGTGAACACCGTCGGCTGCATCAGCCGCAGCAGGACCCGCATACCGCCGCTGTCGAGCTGGAACACCCCGAGCGTGTCACCGCGCGCCAGCAACTCGTAGGTCTTCCGGTCGTCGAAGGGGACCTCGCGGATGTCGATCTCGATGCCCTTGTTGGCCTTGACGCCCGCGATCGCGTCGTTGATGACGGTGAGGTTGCGCAGCCCGAGGAAGTCCATTTTGAGCAGGCCCATCTCCTCGGCCTGCGTGAAGGGGAAGGCGGTGATGACCGGGCCGTCCTGCTTCGGCTTCACCAGGGGAAGCACGTCGATCAGCGGCTCGGACGACAGGATCACACCGGCGGCGTGGACACCGGTGCCGCGGGTCAGGCCCTCCACCCCCATGGCGGTGTCGATGATCTGCTTGACGTCGGGCTCCTCGGCGTACATCCTGCGCAGTTCGGCGGCCTCGCCGTGGCGGGGGTGGCTCTCGTCGCCGATGGCCGCCAGCGGGATCTCCCTGCCGCCGACGGCGGCGGGGAATGCCTTGGTGATACGGTCGCCGAGCGCGTACGGGTGGCCCAGGACCCGGCAGGCGTCCTTCACGGCGGCTTTCGCCTTGATCGTGCCGAAGGTGACGATCTGGCACACCCGATCGTCTCCGTACTTCTCGGTGACGTAGTTGATCATTTCGTCCCGGCGACGGTCGTCGAAGTCCAGGTCGACGTCGGGCATCGTGATGCGCTCGGGGTTGAGGAAGCGTTCGAAGATCAGCTTGTGCTCGATCGGGTCGAGTTCGGTGATGCCCGTGCAGTAGGCGACCATCGAACCGGTCGCCGAACCCCGGCCCGGGCCGAGGCCGATGCCGTTCGCGCGGGCGTGGCGGCAGATGTCGGCGACCACGAGGAAGTAACCGGGGAAGCCCATGTCGTCGATCACCGACAGCTCATGGTCCAGGCGGTCCAGGGCCTCCCGCGGCGGTTCCCCCCTGTAGCGGCGCCGCGCACCCTCCAGCGCCTCCTCGCGCAGCCAGGAGGACTCGGTCTCGCCGTCGGGGACGGGGAACTTCGGCATCAGGTCCCGATGGGCGAACACGTCGCCGTAGTCACCGACGCGTTCGGCGACGAGGAGCGTGTTGTCGCACGCGCCCGGGACCTCCGCGTCCCACAGCGCCCGCATCCGCTCGGCGGTCTTGATGAAGTAGCCGCTTCCGGAGAACCGGAATCGGTTGTGGTCGGCGAGTCGCTTGCCGGTGCCGATGCACAGGAGCGCATCATGCGCCCCGGCCTGGTCCTCGGTCACGTAGTGGGAGTCGTTGGTGGCCAGGGGCGGCAGGCCCAGTTCCCTGCCCAGCCGGAGCAGGTCGTCACGGACGCGGCGTTCGACGGCGATGCCGTGGTCCATCAGCTCCAGGAAGTAGTTCTCCCTGCCGAAGAGGTCGCGGTATCCGGCGGCGGTCTCGACGGCCTTGTCGTACTGGCCCAGCCGCAGCCGCGTCTGCACCGCGCCGGAGGGGCAGCCGGTCGTGGCGATGATGCCCCCGCCGTACTCGGCGAGCAGTTCGTCGTCCATCCGGGGGTACTTCTGCACGTGGCCTTCGAGCCAGGCCCGGGACTGGAGGCGGAACAGGTTCCGCAGCCCTCCGGCGTCGGCGGCCCACATCGTCATGTGGGTGTAGAGACCGCGGCCCGAGACGTCGCCGCCTTCGCCGGTGGCGTCGTCGGACCTGCGCAGCGCGAGATCGTCGCTCCAGTACACCGCCTCCTTGCGGAGCCGGGAGGCGGGTGCGACGTACGCCTCGATGCCGATGACCGGCTTGACGCCCGCCTTGTTCGCCGAGCGGTGGAACTCGTACGCGCCGTGCACGTTGCCGTGGTCGCTCATCGCCACGGCCGGCATCCCCTGCCGGGACACCTCCCGCATCAACAGGTCGATCTTGGCCGCGCCGTCGAGCATGCTGTACTCGGTGTGCACGTGGAGATGCACGAAGGAACGCACCGACATCCACATCCCCTGGTTGTAGATTCATCCGCGAGCCTGAGCATTCGACCTGAGAGTTGATGGAGTTGTCCAACAACCGGCACGCCGAGGGATCACAACCATCTGGTGTACATGAAGGTGAGGGGGATCTTGATATCGCCGCGGTCCGCGCCTTCTTCGCCGTCACCGAGGACCGGTATTTCAGCGAGGCCGCGGCCAGGCTGGGAATCAGCCAGCAGGCCGTCTCCAAGCGCATCGCCAGGCTCGAGTCCGACCTCGGCATGCGACTGCTGTCCCGTTCGCGTACGGGAGCGGAGCTCACCGAGGACGGCAAGGCGTTCCTCCCCCATGCGCGCGCCCTCGTCAACGCCGCCGACCAGGCGCTCGCCATGCTGCGCGACCGACGACGCGCGCTGCGGATCGATGTGCTGGACACCCGGACGGCGGCCATCGACCTGGTCCAGGGGTTCTACGAAGCCACCGGGAGGGGAACGGACATCGAAATCGTCGGCTCGGAAGGACTCAGGTCCGCACGCGGCACGCTTGCCCGCGGAACCGTCGACGCGGCCTTCTGCCGCGTCAGCGGAACGGTGGAGGGCCTCACCTGCGTACCGGCCTACCTGGAACCGGCGCACCTGCTGGTCGGCCGCGACCACCCCCTCGCCGGCCGGCGGCGGGTGGAGACGGCGCGACTGGCCGGATCCACCGTGTGGATGCCGGGCAACGCGGCCGGAAGCGAATGGGCCGAGTACCACTGCCATCTCGGCGCCGCCTTCGACATCGGCATCGACACCTCCGGCCCCGACTTCGGCTATGAGCACTTCGTGTCCGAGGTCGGCGCCGGCCGGCGGATGAGCCTCGTCGGAGAGAGGTCACGCCTCCCCTGGCACCCGGACACCGTCCGGATCCCCCTCGTCGGCCCCGTCCCCGTCTACCCGTGGTCGCTGCTCCACCATCCCCGGAACCGGCACCCGGCGCTGCGGCTGCTCATCCGCCACGTCACGGGCGGCTATCGGCCGTTCGACCCGCGCAGCCAATGGCTCCCGGACCCCGACCGCGCTCTCTTCACCCCGGGCCCCAGGAGTCGTTAGACGCCTGCCGAGTCCGAACGTCCTCCGGGGAGGCACGGCGGGTCAGCGGGTGGTGCGAGGCTCCAGGACGCTGCCGATGGCTCCGGTGAACTCGCGCCAGGCGGAGCGCTCCCCGGCCAGGGCGGTGCGGCCGGAGGAGGTCAGCCGGTAGGTGCGCCGTTTGCGCCCGCCCACCACGGCCCATTCGCTGGCGAGGTATCCCGCCTGCTCCAGGCGGCGCAGCGCCGGGTAGACGGTGCCGGTCGGCACGCTGAGCGCGCCCCCGCTGCGCTCCTGGAGCGCCTCGATGATCGCGTAACCGTGCAGGGGCTCGTTCTCCAGCACCGACAGCAGCAGGGCGTCCATGTGCCCGCGGAGCGCGTCGGTGTTCACACCGCCTCCCCGGTCGTCTCCGCGGTAGGACGCGCGGGACGGGCGGAGGACGCGGGACGCGAGGGAGGCACGGCCCTCGCGCCGTCGCTCTTGTCGGCTCGCTCGCTCACCCTCGTCACCCTACCTCTCGAATAGGCATCCTACATGTAGGCGTGCTACATGTAGAGTGCCTATAGGTAGACAGACACAACAAGAGATGTGACGGAGGTGAGATCGTGGACGTGCTCGACCTGGCCCGGACCCAGTTCGCCGTGACGGGAAGCCTGCACTTCCTGTTCGTCGTGCTGACCCTCGGCCTGGCCCCCCTGGTCGCGATCACGCACACGCGGTACGCGCTGACCGGCAGGCCGCTCCACGAGCGCCGGACCCGGTTCTGGGGCCAGATCTACGTGATCAACTACGCCCTGGGGATCTTCACCGGGCTGGTGATGGAGTTCCAGTTCGGCCTGAGCTGGAGCGGCCTGTCGCACTACGCGGGCGACGTCTTCGGCGCGCCGCTGGCCATCGAGACGCTCGGCGCGTTCTTCCTGGAGTCCACGTTCCTGGGCCTGTGGATCTTCGGCTGGCACCGGCTGCCGAAGTGGCTCCACGTGGCCTGCATCTGGCTGGTGACGCTGACCGCCTACGCCTCCGCGCTGTGGATCATGGCGGCCAACTCGTTCCTGCAGAACCCGGCCGGCGCCGTGGAGCGGGGCGGCCGGCTGGTGCTGACCGACTTCGGGGCGCTGCTGACCAACCCGGCGCTGGCCATGTCCCTGCCCCACGTCATCGGCGCGTCCCTGTGGACCGGCGGCTTCGTGGTGATGGGCGCCAGCGCCTACCACCTATACCGGCGCGACGGCGACCGGGAGTTCTTCACCGGTCCGCTCCGGCTCGGCGTGATCGTCGCGTCCGTCGGCTCGCTGATCACGGTCGGATTCGGTTACGCCCAGTTCGGCATGCTCGGCCAGTACCAGCCGGGCAAGTTCAGCGCCGAGCCGCTGGCCGGGGCCGGGCTCGGCCTGATGATCCTCATCGGCCAGACGCTCCAGCTCCTGCTCGCGTTCGTGCTGCTGCCCGCCGTGTACTGGCTGCCGCGCTGGCGGTGGGCGCAGCCCCTGCTGATGATGATGACCCCGCTGCCGTTCGTCGCCGCGATCTGCGGCTGGCTGGCCCGCGAGGTCGGCCGTCAGCCCTGGCTGATCAACAAGAAGCTGACCGTCGCGGACGCCATGTCCCCGGGCCTCACCTCCGGCATGGTCACCGCCTCGCTCATCGGGTTCGCCGGCGTGCTGGGCCTGCTGGCCGTCGCCGACTACCTCCTGATCGCCCGCGCCGTACGGCGCGGCCCCTCCTCCGTCGCCCTCGGCGCCCCCGGCCCGGCCGATCCGGCCGAGCGCGAGCCCGCGCTGAGCCTCTGACCCCCTTCGACCCCCGGGAAGGCACATGGACATCCTCTGGCTGGGCGTGCTCGCTCTGCTGCTGATCGGCTACTTCGCCCTGGAAGGCTTCGACATCGGCCTGGGGCTGCTGCTGCCCGTGCTGGGCCGCACCCCCCGGGACCGCGACCGGATCGTCGCCGCCATGGCGCCGTTCGTGCTGGCGAACGAGGTGTGGCTGGTGGCGGTGGCGGGCGTGCTGTTCGGCGCCTTCCCCGCGGCCGAGGGGGAGGCCCTGTTCGGCCTCTACCCACTGGTCGTCTCCCTGCTCCTGTCGTGGATCGTGCGCGACGCCGGCCTGTGGTTCCGCCGCCGCCTCGACGGCCCGTCCTGGCGGGCGGCCTGGGACTGGGCGGTCTTCGCCGGCTCGGCGGGCCTGGCCCTGAGCTGGGGCATGGCGCTGGCGGCGATGGCCGGGGGCCTGTCCGGGCCCGCGATCGGGCTGCCGGGCATCGGCGCCGGGCTGCTGGTGGCCGCGGCGTTCGCCTTCCACGGCTGGACGTTCGCCTCCTGGCGCCTGCCGGACGGCCCCACCGGGGCGCGCCGTACCGGGACGGCGCTGCTGGTGTCGGCGTGCGTGGCCGCCGCGCCGGCCGCGGCGGTGGCCGCGGCCGGCGCCCCGTGGCTGCTGGAGCGCGTCGCGTCGGCGGAGACGCTGGGTGTGCTCAGTGTCATAATCCTGCCGTTCACGCCCCTGATGGTCGGTGCGCAAGTATGGGTGTGGCGCGCCTTCGGTCCCCGGAGCGCCGCCGACCGGATGCCGTCGTTCTTCTAGCGTCGCTCTTCTAAGGTTCGCATGCACAAGGATCTCCTACGGCTGGCGCGCGGCGAGCGCGCCGTCCGCGGGCACCTGGCCCTCTGCCTGGCCGCGGCGGTCCTCGCCGGATCGCTCGTCCTCGTCCAGGCGGAACTGCTCGCCGGGGTGCTGTCCGGGCGGTTCGCCACCTCCGCGCTGGGGCTGCTGGCGCTGGTCGTCGCGGTCCGCGCGGCGCTCGGCCTGCTGCAGGGCGTGGCGGCCGGGCGCACCGTCGCGGGGGTGAAGACCACGCTGCGCCTCCGGCTGCTGGGCAGGCTGCGGGACATGGGCCCGGCACGGCTGGCCGCGCACCGCTCCGGCGAGCTGGTCACGCTCGCCGGTCGGGGGCTGGACGCCCTCGACCCCTACCTGACGGGATACCTCCCGGCGGTCGCGGTGGCCGGCGTGGTGCCGATCGCCGTACTGGTCCGGCTGTTCGCCGCCGACCTGACCAGCGCGCTGATCGTGCTGGTCACGCTGCCGCTCATCCCGGTCTTCGGCGCGCTGGTCGGCATGCACACCAAGGCCGTCACCGAGCGGCAGTGGCGGGCCCTCGCCCGGCTCGGCGGCCATTTCCTGGACGTGGTCCGGGGCCTGCCCACGCTGCGGGCCTTCGGCCGCGCCCGCTACCAGGCCGAGGTCATCGCGAAGGTGGCCGACGCCCACCGCGCCGCGACGATGCGCACCCTGCGGGTGGCGTTCCTGTCGTCGCTGGTGCTGGAGCTGGCGGCGTCGCTGTCGCTGGCGCTGGTCGCCGTGCCGGTGGGCCTGCGGCTGCTGTCGGGGTCGCTGGACCTCTCGGCCGCGCTGCTGGTGCTGCTGCTGGCGCCGGAGGCGTACCTGCCGCTGCGCGTCATGGGCAACAGGTTCCACGCGGCCATGGAGGGGGTCGCCGCGGCCGACGAGGCGTTCGCCGTACTGGACGAGCGGGCCGGTCCCCCGGCGGCAGGCGCGACCTCCGGGGACGGCGCGGCGGGTACGGTGACCGGTGCGGCCATCGGTACGGTGGCCGGCGCGGCCCCGGTGGCCGGCGCGGCCTCCGCCCGGGGGAACGGCGCGCGTGGCGGCGCCGATGGCGGTGCGGCGCCGGAGATCCGGCTGGAGAACGTCACCGTGCGCTACCCGGGCCGCGAGGACGCGGCGCTGGAGGACGTCTCGCTGGTGATCGCGCCCGGCGAGCGGGTCGCGCTGGTCGGCGAGAGCGGCGCGGGCAAGAGCACGCTGCTGCACCTGCTGCTCGGTTTCGTCGCCCCCGCCTCGGGCCGGGTCCTCGTGGACGGCGTGGAACTCGGCGGGCCCCGCGAGCCCCGGTCCGGCGAGGTCGCGGAGCCTCCGGAGCCCACGGAGCCCGGGAACCACGCGAAGCCCGGGAACCACGCGGAGCCCGCGGAGCCCGCGGAGCTCGCGGAGCTCGACGCCTGGCGGGCCCGGCTGGCGTTCGTGCCGCAGCGGCCGCACCTGTTCGCCGCGTCCGTGGCCGACAACATCCGGCTCGGCGCCCCCGGCGCGACGGACGCCGAGGTCCGGGACGCGGCGCGCGCCGCGCACGCCGACGAGTTCGTCGCCGCGCTGCCCGAGGGCTACGACACCGTGCTGGGCGAGCGCGGGGCGAACCTGTCGGCCGGGCAGCGGCAGCGGGTCGCGCTCGCCCGGGCGTTCTGCCGCCCGTCGGCCGGCCTCCTGCTGCTCGACGAGCCGACGGCCCGGCTCGACGGCCGTAGCGAGGCCGCCGTGGTGGCCGCGACCCGGGAGCTGACCGGGGGCCGTACCGCGGTGATCGTGGCGCACCGGCCCGCGATGATCGACATCGCCGACCGGGTGATCAGGATCGCCGACGGGCGCGTGGTGGCCGCCGTCCCGGCCGGGGAGGCTCGATGAGCCGGCGGGACGAGGAGCGGGAGGACACCACGGTGGGCCGGGACGGCACGGGCCTGGAGGACACGGGCCGGAACGACGCGGACCGGGACGGTTCAGGCCGTGACGGTACGAGACGGGAGGAAACGGCCACCACGGTGAGGGCTGAGGATGCTCCCATCCGGACGAATGCGCCGGTACGGCCCGGCAGGCGGCTGGCCCTGGCCGCGGTGGCCGGCGCGGCGGCGGAGCTCGCCGGGCTCGGGCTGATCGGCTCGGCGGCGTGGCTGATCACCCGGGCGGCCGAGCAGCCCCCGCTGGCCGCGCTGAGCGTGGCGATCGTGGGGGTGCGGGCGTTCGCGACCACCAGGGGCGTCCTGCGCTACGGCGAGCGCCTGGCCGGGCACGACGTGGCGCTGCGCGCCCAGGCCACGACCCGGGAGCGGCTGTACGAGGCGCTCATCCCCGCCGGGTTGCCGGGGCGGCGCGGTGCCGACCTGCTCAGCCGGATGGTGGACGACACCGACGCCGCCCAGGACCTGCTGGTGCGCGTCCTGCTCCCGGCGGCGGCGGCACTGGTGACCGCGGTCGCCGCCGTGGTGCTCGCCGCGTTCCTGCACCCGGCGGCGGCCCTCGCGCTGCTGGCCGGGCTGGCGGTGGCCGGGGCGCTGATCCCGGCCGGCACCGCCGCCGCGGCCCGCCGCTGGGCGGCGCGGATCGCCCCGGCCCGCGCCGACCTGGCGGCCCGGGTCGCCGACCTGGTGCACGGCTCGGCCGACCTCGCGGCCTACGGCGCCGGGGACCGGGCACTGGCGGCCTGCGCCGAGGCCGACGCCCGCCTGGCCCGGCTGGAACGCCGCCAGGCGCGGGGGAACGCGCTGGCCACCGGTGCCGGCGTGCTCACCCAGGGCCTCACCGTCCTGGCCGTCGTGCTGGTCGCCCGGGGCGCCGGGACGGGCCCGGTCGCCACGGCGGTGCTCGCGCTGACCGCGCTGGTGGCGTTCGAGCCGGTGCTGCCGATGGCCGCGGCCGGGGAACGGCTGACCGGGGTGCTGGCCGCCCTGCGCCGCCTGCGGGAGATCCGCGCGACCCCGCCGGCCGTCTCCGAGCCGGCCCGCCCCCTGCCCGTACCGGCGGGCCCGCCGTCCGTCGAGGTCTCCCGCCTGGTGGTCCGGCACGGCGACGGCCGCGCCCCCGCGCTCGACGGCGTCAGCCTGACCCTGACCCCCGGCAGGCGCGTCGCCCTGGTCGGCCCCAGCGGGGCCGGCAAGAGCACGCTGCTTTCGGCGCTGATGCGCCTGGTGGAGCCGGAGTCCGGAGCGATCCGGCTGAACGGCGCCGACATCCGCGAACTGGCCTCCGACGACGTCCGCGCGGTGATGACGGGCCTGACCCAGGACCCGTACGTGTTCCGGGCGTCGCTGCGCGACAACCTGCTGCTGGCCGGCCCCGAGGCCGGCCCGGAGGAGCTGGCGGAGGCGGTACGGCGGGCCCGCCTGGAGACGTGGGTGGAGCGGACCGGCTGGGACACCGTGCTCGGCGAGGACGCCCGGACGGTGTCCGGCGGGCAGCTCCAGCGGCTGGCACTGGCGCGGGCCCTGCTGCACGACCCGCCGGTGCTGCTGCTGGACGAGCCCGCCGAGGCGCTGGACACCGAGACGGCCGAGGCTCTCATGGCCGACCTGCTGGACGCCACGCGGGGCCGTACGACGCTGCTGGTCACGCACCGCCTGCACGGTCTGGAGCAGGTCGACGAGATCATCGTCCTGGAGAACGGCAGGGTGACGCAGCGCGGCACCCACGACGAGCTGGTGGGTGTCCCCGGCTACTACGGCGACCTGTGGCGGTCGGAGGAGATGGTCTCCCGCCGCTGAGGCGCCCCGCCGGGTCGGCTCCCCCGTCCCCGGGAAGCCCGGCCGTCCGGGGGGCCGGTTCGGCGGCCGTCTCCGCCCGCCCCCGGTTGCTTCCGTGAACGTCTCCGCCCGGCCTCCCCCGGTTGCCTCCGCAGGCGTCTCCGCCGGGTCTCTCCGCCGGACCTCTCCGCGAGGTTTCTCCCCCGAATCGCACTGAGGGGTTGAGTTGGCGGCGCAAGCAGGTTTACAGTTCAAACCAGAGAGTTTGCAACGCAAACTTGTTTACCGCCGAAGGAACACCGTGGACGACGACGAGCGGGTGCTGAGCCCGCAGGAGATGCTCCGGCTCATCGAGCAGCAGGAGACGGCCGCCGCCGAGCGGTTCACCCCGAACCCGGTGCCGCACTTCCTGGCCTGGGGAGTGGCCTGGCTGGCCGGGTTCGGCGCGCTCTTCCTGAGCTACGGCCTGTCCGGCAGGCCGTACGCGCCGGTACCGGTCTGGACGGCCCTGGTGGTCCTCTGGGTGCTCACGGTCGCCGCTCTGGTGATCAGCGCGGCGACCATGTGGCAGCTGCGCAGCCCGGTGCGCGGGGCGTCCCAGGAACGCGGCACCAGGTACGGCATGGCCTGGGGCCTGGGCTTCCTCGGCGTGTGGACGGTGGGCATCCGGTTCGGCCAGCTGCTTCCCGCGGCCGAGACCGGCCTGCTGTGGGCGGGCCTGTCGATGATGACGGTCGCCATGCTCTACGTGGCGGGCGGCGCCGTCTGGGACGACCGGACGATGTACCTCTTCGGGGCCGGCCTGGCCGTGCTCAACGCGGCCGGCGTGATGGCCGGCCCCGGCTGGCACTCGCTGCTGATGGCGGCGGGCGGCGGGGGCGGGTCGATCGTGGCCGGACTGCTGCTGCGCAGGGCGAGACACCGGTGACCCCCGGCCTCGACCCGGTGATCCACGCGCCGGCCCGGCTGCGGGTGGTCGCCACGCTCAACGCCCTCCGCGAGGGCGACACCGTCACCTTCCCCGGCCTGCGTGACCTCCTCGACATGACGGCCGGCAACCTCTCGGTGCACCTCGGCAAGCTGGAGGACGCCGGGTACGTCGAGATCACCAAGACCCACCGGGGGCGCACCCCCGTCACCTACGTCGCCCTCACCCGGCGGGGCCGGCTGGCCTTCGAGGACTACACCGCCGAGATCCGCTCGCTGCTCGACGCCGCGGCACCGCCCGCCGACGACTGACGACCGGCGTCGGCGGCCGACCGCCGGCGGCCGACGCCGAAGGCCGGAGGCCGCCCCGCCTCCCCCACAGACCCCGCACGATACGAAAGGCACATGATGGAGACGCTGGCACGCGCCATCGAGGTCACCCGCCGTTACGGCAGCGTGACAGCCCTGGACGGGGTGTCGCTCGACATCCACCGGGGTGAGCTGGTCGGCCTGCTCGGCCCCAACGGAGCGGGCAAGTCCACCCTGATCAACCTCTTCGCCGGGCTGCGCAGGCCCCACTCGGGCCGGGTCGAGCTGTTCGGCGGCTCCCCCGCCGACCCCGTACGGCGCCGCGACATCGGCGTCACCCCGCAGGAGACCGGCCTGCCGTCGACCCTGCGGGTCCGCGAGGTGGTCGACTTCGTCACCGCCCACTACCCCCGCGGCGCCGCCCGCGGGGAACTGCTGGAGCGGTTCGGGCTGACCGGGATGGAGCGCCGGCAGATCGGCGGGCTGTCGGGCGGGCAGAAGCGGCGGCTCGCGGTGGCGCTGGCCTTCGCCGGGGACCCTCGGCTGGTCTTCCTCGACGAGCCGACCACCGGCCTGGACGTCGAGGCCCGCCGGGCGCTGTGGGACGCCGTCCGGGACTTCCACGCCGGAGGGGGCACCGTGGTGCTCACCAGCCACTACCTGGAGGAGGTCGAGGCGCTGGCCGAGCGGGTCGTGGTGGTCGACCGGGGCAGGGTCCTGGCCGACGACACCGTGACGGCGATCCGGGGCATCGCCGGGATGCGCCGCGTCACACTCACCGCCGGGGAGCTGCCCGACCTGCCCGGCGTCGTGCGCGCCGAGCGGGACGGCTCCCGTGTCCTGCTGCTCACCGCCGACGCCGACGCGCTGGTCCGGGCCCTGGTCCGGGCCGACGTCCCCTTCTCCGGCCTGGAGATCGCCTCCACCTCCCTGGAGGAGGCGTTCCTGACCATCACCGCCCGCGAGCCCCAGGCGGCCTGAACCCCGGTCGCGGGCCCCGGTCGCGTCGCGGCCGTCCGCTCCCCGCCGCGTCGCCCCGGTTCCGCGCCGCCCTGTCCGGCGGCTCCGCGCCCCGCACCGCTTTTCCTCTCCCCGGCTCTCATACTTCCGGGAATCCCCGGTTCCCACGCTCCCGAGAAAGGGACGCCCCCATGTCGTCGCTCCTCCTGACCCACACCAAGTACCGGTTCCTGGAGACCATCCGGGTACCGATCGCGGTGGTCGGCAACACCTTCTTCCCCTCGGCCTCGATGCTGTTCTTCGTCGTCCCGTTCACCGGGGAGGACCCGCTCCTGGCCACCCTCGCGACCGGGTCGATGATGACGTTCTCGGTGATGTCCACCGCCCTGTTCACGCACGGCCTCGGGGTCGCCGACGACCGCGCCCAGCCGTGGGACCCGTACATGCGCACCCTGCCGGCGGGCCCGTGGCCGAGGTTCGGGTCCAACATCCTCAACGGGCTGATCATGACCCTGCTCGGCATCCTGCCGGTGCTCGTCATCGCGGCCACGCTCACCGAGGCGACCGTGACCCCGTCGCAGCTGCTGCTCGGCCTGGGCGCGCTGCTCGTCGCGTCGGTCCCGTTCACCCTGATCGGGCTGTTCGTCGGCTATCTGCTGCCGGCCAAGGCGGCGATCGCGGTCGTCCAGCTCGTGCTGCTGCCGATGGCGGTGGGCGGCGGCCTGCTGATGAGCCCGACGGACCCGCCCGCGTTCATCGCCGCCGTCGCCCCCTACCTGCCCACCCGGGGCGGGGCCGAGCTGGTCTGGGCGGCGGTCGGCGGGCCCGCGCCCCGGATGCTTCCGCTGGTCATGCTCGCGGTGTGGACCGTGGTGGCCGGGGCGCTGGCCGTCTGGGCCTACCGCCGCGACGAGGGCCGCCGCTTCTCCTGAGGCGACCGCGCCCACGGGCCGGGTCCGGATCGCTCCCCCGCCCGGATCCGGCCCGGAGCCGTTCCGGACCGCCCTCCACTCCGGCGTCGCGGGCCCTTCCCGCACCGGGAGAGCACCGGGAGCGCATCGTGAAACACAAGGACGTGCCGCCGGATCCCCTCCTTCCGGCGGCACGTCCTTCTCCAGGGAGTGAGCAGCATCCGTCCCCGGGCTCTCTCCGTACGGCCCGGCCGGTCCGCCGGGCCGTACGGCGGCGCGTGCCACCGGGCGGTCCGGCCGGGCGTACGGCGGGCCGGGCGTGTCGGGTCGTCAGGAGGTGGTGGTCTTCTCCTCCAGGGTCACCCGGACGTTCTGCTCACGGCCGTCGCGGACGTAGGTGAGCGACACCTCCTGGCCCGGCTTGAGGCCGCGCACCGCGCCGACCACCGTGTCGGGGCCGTCGACCGCGGTGCTGCCGATCTTCGTGATGACGTCGCCCTGCTTGATCCCGGCCTTCTCCGCGGGGCTGTCCGCGGTGACCTGGGCGACGAGGGCGCCGGCCGCGTCACCGGTGGCCTGGGCGAGGTTCACGCCGAGGAACGCGTGGGAGACCTTGCCGCTCTTGATGAGCTGGTCGGCCACCTGCTTGGCCGTGTTGATCGGGATGGCGAAGCCGACGCCGATGTTGCCCTCGCCGCCGTTGGTGGCGATGGCCGAGTTGACGCCGACGACCTGGCCGCGCGTGTCGACCAGCGCGCCGCCGGAGTTGCCGGGGTTGATCGCCGCGTCGGTCTGGATCGCGTGGCCGATCGTGGTGGGCCCGCTCGCGGACTGCTGCTGTTGCTGCCCGCCGCCCCAGCCGCCGCCCCAGCCGGGCGGGAGCTGCGGCTGCTGCTGCTGGCCGCCGACGGTCACCGTACGGTCCAGGGCGCTGACGATGCCCGCGGTGACCGAGCCGGACAGGCCCAGCGGGCTGCCGACGGCGAGCACGGAGTCGCCCACCTTGAGCTTGTCGCTGTCGCCGAGCGACGCGGCGGTGAGGCCGGAGACGTCGTTCGCCTTGATCACCGCCAGGTCGGTGGCCGGGTCGGTGCCGACGACCCGCGCGGTGGCGGTCTTGCCGTCGCTGAACTTGACGGTCACCTCGCCGCCCTGCCCGCCGGCCTCGACCACGTGGTTGTTGGTCAGGATCATGCCGTCCGCCGTCAGCACCACGCCCGACCCCTCGCCGCTGCCTCCGGAGGTCTTGACCTGGATGGACACCACCGACGGCTGGACCGCCGCGGCGACGTCGGCGACCGTGGTCACGTTGCCGGCCGGGGCGGCCAGCGGCGCCGACACCGCGGCCGGCACCGCGGTGGGACCGTCGTCGAACGAGGCCGTGGCGACGGAGCCGACCACGCCGCCCCCGACGGCCGCCACGGCCAGCGCCAGCCCCGCGCCGATCTTCTGTGCGGCGGTGAGCCGCGTCCGCTGGGCGGGGACGGCTCCGGGCGCCGGGGCGGTGAGCGTCTCCGGCATCGGGTGGATCATCGTCGGCTGCGGGCCTTCGGCCCTGGAGGCGGCGAAGCCTCCCGCTCGCGGCGGCACCTTGCCGAACTGGCTCCAGCCGGTCACATCGGCCGGGGTGGTGTCCTGCCCATCCTTGTTCGGTTCCATGTCCTGCTCCCCAACTCCTCGCGTCCGCCCGTGCCGAGCCGGGGCGGCGACCGGTGACTCCAGTGCATCCAAAGATGCCGGAGAGGGTGTAAGACCAGGTTAAGAGGATGATCGGGAAAGAAGCGCTCTTCTGACGCGGGCTTTATGCGCCGTGGTCAGCGGGTCCTGCCGGCCCCGGAGATCGGTGACGGAAATCACGCCGGGCCACGTGGAAGGGCCGTACAGGGTGGACCCTACAGGGCGGGCCGCACGCGGGACGATCCGCCCGGGGGCGGACCGCGCGGGGTGAGCCGCCCGGGGGCGGACCGCGCGGGGTGAGCCGCCCGGGAACGGGCCGCGACGGCGCGCGTCAGCGTCCGGTGGGCCAGTACTCGTCGCGCAGCAGGCGCTTGTAGAGCTTTCCGGTGGGGTGGCGGGGCAGTTCCTCGCGGAAGTCCACCGACTTCGGGCACTTGTACGGCGCGAGCCGCTCCCGGCAGTAGGCGATCAGCTCCGCCTCCAGCGCGGGACCGGCCAGGTCCATCGAGACCGGCGAGACGACGGCCTTGACCTGCTCGCCCATCTCCTCGTCGGGGACGCCGAAGACCGCGACGTCCGCGACCTTCGGGTGGACCGACAGGACGTTCTCCGCCTCCTGCGGGTAGATGTTCACCCCGCCGGAGATGATCATGTAGGAGCGGCGGTCGGTCAGGTAGAGGAAGCCGTCCTCGTCGAGGTAGCCGATGTCGCCGAGGGTGGTCCAGCCCCGGCCGCGGGGATCGCGCGACGCCTCCGTCTTGGCCTCGTCGCCGTGGTAGACGAACCGCGGCCCGTCGGAGAAGTAGACCGTGCCGTGCTCGCCCGGCGGCAGCTCCTCCCCCTCCTCGTCGAGGATGCGCACGACGCCGAGCAGGGCGCGGCCGACCGTGCCCGGATGCTTGAGCCAGTCCTCGGAGCCGACGTGCAGGAAGCCGTTGCCCTCGGTGCCGGCGTAGTACTCGTGGATGATCGGCCCCCACCACCCGATCATCCGCTCCTTGACCGGGATCGGGCAGGGGGCGGCGGCGTGGATGGCACACCTCATCGACGACAGGTCGTGGCGGGCGCGGACCTCGGCGGGCAGCTTGAGCATCTTGATGAACATGGTCGGCACCCACTGCGAGTGGGTCACGCCGTACTTCTCGATGAGCGCGAGGGCCCGCTCGGGGTCGAACCGTTCCATGACCACGACCGTCGCGCCGAGCCGCTGGAAGGTCATGCAGTACCGCAGCGGGGCGGCGTGGTACAGCGGGGCCGGGGAGAGGTAGACGCTGTCGGCCGACGGCGCGAACAGCAGCCGCACGAGCTGCAGCAGGCCGCCGGGCGCGTCCAGCGGCGCCTTGGACAGGGTGGGCTTGACGCCCTTGGGGCGGCCGGTGGTGCCCGAGGAGTAGAGCATGTCCGCGCCCTGGCACTCGTCGGCGACGGGGGTGGGCGGGTGCGCCGCCACCGCCTCCTCGTAGGAGGCGAACCCCTCCGCCCCCTCCGGGACGCCGTCGAGCATGAGCCGCAGCTCGACCTTCGGGGTCAGGGCGGTGACGGAGGCGGCCACGTCGGCCAGGGAGGCCGAGGAGATGAAGACCCGCGCCCCGCAGTTGTCGACGATGTAGGCCAGTTCGTCGGTCCGCAGCCGGGAGCTGATCGCCGTGTAGTACAGGCCCGACCGGTGGGCGGCCCAGGCGATCGTCAGGAACAGCGGGTGGTTCTCCAGCATGAAGGCGATGTGGTCGCCCGGCCGCAGTCCCGCGGCCCGGAGGAGGTGGGCCAGCCGGTTGGACTCGGAGTCCAGCTCACGGTAGGTGACGACCTGCCCGGAGTCGGCCATGATCACGGCGGGCTTGTCCGGCGAGGTGGCGGCGATCGCTCCCGGGTGCATGAAACCGAACATTACTCTGCCGGTTGCCCGGTGAGAAGAGACGACCGGGCCGCGGCTCCGGGTGTCCGGAGGCCGCGGCCCGGTCGTGCGGCACGCGCGTGGCGCGGGGTGTGCGGAACGGCACGGGCGCGAGACTCGCACGGGGAACGCCGCGGAACCGTACGGAACGGCCGTGGGCCCGTACGGCACGGCGCGGGGTCAGGAGGCGGGGATGACCGCGCCCTTGTACCGCTGCTCGATGAACTGCTTCACCTCGGGACCGGCGAGCAGCTTGGCGAGCTTGACCACGCGCGGGTCCTTCTCCTTGCCGGCCGCCACGACCAGGCCGTTTGCGTAGGGGTTGTTCTCGGACTTCTCCAGCACCAGCGCGTTCTCGGCCGGCTTCAGGCCCGCCTCCAGGGCGTAGTTGCCGTTGATGACGGCGGCGTCCACGTCGTCGAGGGAGCGGGGCAGCTGCGCGGCCTCCAGCGGCTGGAACTTCAGGTTCTTGGGGTTGCCGGTCACGTCACGCTCGGTGGCGGCGGTGCCGACGCCCTCCTTCAGGGTGATCACGCCGTTGTCGGCGAGCAGCTTCAGCGCCCGGCCGAGGTTGGTGGCGTCGTTGGGCACGGCGACGGTCGCGTTCGAGCCCAGCGCGTCCAGGCTGGTGATCTTCTTGGAGTACAGGCCCAGCGGCTCCAGGTGGACCGGCTGCACGAAGGTCAGCTTGGTGCCCTTGGAGGAGTTGAAATCGTCCAGGTAGGGCTTGTGCTGGAAGTAGTTGGCGCCGAGCTGGCCGTCATCGAGCTGGACGTTCGGCTGGACGTAGTCGGTGAACTCGACGATCTCGAGGTTCAGGCCCTCCTTGGCGGCGAGCTTGTCCTTGACGAACTTCAGGATCTCGGCGTGCGGGACCGGGCTGGCGCCGACCTTGAGGACGTCGGAGGCCGAGGTCGTGCCTTCACCGCCGGACCCGGACGAGCCCGAGCCGCAGGCGGCCAGGGCCAGGGTCAGCGCGATGATCGCGGAGACGATTCCGATGAGCTTGCGCATGGTGTGCTTCCTTGTGGATACGGCGTCCGGCGGCCCGCTCGCGGCGGGGCCTCCGGGGGACGGGAAAGGTACGGCCGGCCCTCCGGGAACCCGTCTCGGCGGGACCCCGGGGGGACGGGAGGAGCGCGGGGGGCGCGGGGGCGCGGAAGGTCAGCGGCGGGCCAGGCGGCGGGCGGCGAAGTCGCCCAGCATCTGGCCGAGCTGCACGATGACGATCAGGACGACGACGGTGACGATCATCAGTGAGGTCTCGAAGCGCTGGTAGCCGTAGCGGATGGCCAGGTCCCCCAGCCCTCCGCCGCCGATGGCGCCGGCCATCGCCGAGTAGGAGATCAGCGCGACCACGGTCACCGTGAGGCCCGCGACCAGGCCGGGCATGGCCTCCGGCAGCAGGACCTTGCCGACGATCGTCGTACGGCTCGCGCCCATGGCCTGGGCGGCCTGCACCTTGTCGTCGCCGACCTCGCGCAGGGCGGTCTCCACCAGGCGGGCGAAGAACGGCGCGGCGCCGAGGGTCAGCGGGACCACCGAGGCGGTCGTGCCGATGGTGGTGCCGACGATCATCCGGGTCAGCGGGATCACCGCGATCATCAGGATGATGAACGGCAGCGAGCGGCCGATGTTGACCACCAGCCCGAGCACCCGGTTCAGCGGCCCGGAGGGCAGCAGCCCGCCGCGGTCGGTGACGATCAGCGCGACGCCGAGCGGCAGCCCGATCAGCACGGTGAACAGCGTGGACCAGGCGACCATCTCGACGGTCTGCCAGGTCGCCTCCCACAGCAGGGGGGCCATCTCGTCCCAGGTCATCGGGCTTCCTCCACCAGCAGGCCGCGCTCGGACAGGTGGGCGAGGGCGGCGTCCCTGCCGCCGCCGGTGAGGCGCACGCGCAGCCGTCCGGCGGAGACCCCGGCGACCTCCTCCAGCGCCCCGCCGAGGATGTTGACGTCCACGTCGAACTTGCGGACCAGCTGCGAGATCACCGGCTCGCCGGCCTGACCGGCGAAGGTGATCGTGACGGCGCCCGGCTCGGCCGGGGGAAGCGGGAACAGCTCCTCCGTCAGCCGGGACCCCGGCCGGGCGAGCAGGTCGGGGATGGCTCCGGACTCCTGGATCCGGCCGTCCGCCATGATGGCGGCCGAGTCGCAGATCGACTTGACGACGTTCATCTCGTGGGTGATCAGCAGGATCGTCAGGCCGAGCTCGCGGTTGAGGCTCTTCAGCAGGGCGAGGATCGACTGGGTGGTGGCCGGGTCGAGCGCCGAGGTGGCCTCGTCCGACAGCAGCACCGCGGGCCTGCCCGCCAGCGCGCGGGCGATGCCGACGCGCTGCTTCTGGCCGCCGGACAGCTGCCCGGGGTGCGCCTTCGCCTTGTCGGCCAGGCCCACCAGCTCCAGCAGCTCGGCGACGCGCCGGGCGCGTTCCGCCCGGCCGGTCTTCATGACCTCCAGGGGGAACGCGACGTTCCCGGCGACCGTGCGGGAGGACATCAGCGCGAAGTGCTGGTGGACCATCCCGATGCCCCGGCGGGCCAGGCGCAGCTCGCCCTCCCCCAGCGCGGTCAGCTCCCGGCCGGCCACGGTCACCGTGCCCTCGGTGGGCCGTTCCAGCAGGTTGACGCAGCGCAGCAGGGTGCTCTTGCCCGCGCCGCTGCGGCCCAGCACACCGAAGATCTCACCCTCGCGGACCCGGAGGTCGACGCCGTCGACGGCGACCACCTCGCGTCCACGATCCCGGTAGACCTTGCGCAGGCCTGACACGTCGATCACAGCTGTGAATCCCCCAAACGGATGTCGAAGAAAGGACGTCGAGCGGGGGACGGGCTAGCGGGTGCCGGGGTGGAAGGGCAGGTGACTCAGACGGCGCAGGACGAGACGGTCCGCGGGGCAGGTCATGGTGGAGGCCTTCATGGGTTCGCGAAGAGGACGGGGCGGGGGCGGGGTCAGCGCGCGGAGCGGGTCCGGCGCGTTCCGCACATGCACATGCCACGACACGACCCTCGGTCCGTCGAGGTCGGGGCGGCACGGCGCGTCGTCTTCACGTGGGCGTCAACACATGCTTTAGAAGCCCTATTCCTGATATTTCATGTGATTCAGGTCACTTTACCAAAGTAGGGTTGACCAGGGAGAACCGGAGATACGGCCTCCCGGGGGGCGTTCCGAGGACCGCGACGGCCTCCCCCGAAGCCGTACGGCGACCACCCGGCGGGGCCGGTGGAGCCGGGCGTCAGGTCTCCCCCGAGACCGCGAGACGCGCCACCGGCTCAGGCGTGGCGGTAGGGGTCGCGCAGCGGGACCGCCCGCGCGGCGAAGCCGTCCTTGATCTCCTGCATCCGCGGACCGGGCGCGTAGAAGCGCCCCTTGGTCTCCCCGTACGGCCGCAGCCACCCCCCGGCCGCCAGGTCGCGCAGGTCCCGGGCCGCCTGCCCCTGGCTGAGCGCCTCGTCGGCCTGGTACCGGCTGCGGCGCAGCCGCCGGTTGACGAACACCTCGTAGAGCGCGGAGACGGTCCGCGGGTTCAGGCCGTCGGCGTCGACGCGCTCCTCCAGCATCGTCCACACCTCCCCCGCCTCGGCCAGCCGCCGCCCGACCTGCTGGGCCTGGAGGTGGTGGGCGCGCAGGCAGAACCGCACCCAGGGCAGCATGTCGCCGTGCGGGTTCCACCGGATGTCCCGCCGTGTGCCGGACAGGGCGCGGTAGTAGTCGACCGTGTTCTCCAGGGTGCCCAGCCACTCCTCGATGGAGGAGAACTCCGGGGTGGTGATCTGGTCGCGGCCGAGAACCAGCGTCTGCAGCGCCCGGGACATCCGGCCGTTGCCGTCGCGCCAGGGGTGGATGCTCACCAGGTTGAAGTGGGCCATGGCCGCCCGCACGTAGCTCGGCGCGTCGAGGTCGCCGGAGTTCAGCCAGTCGGTCAGCTCCTCCAGCAGCTCCGGCACCTCCTCGGCGTCCGGGCCCTCGTAGACGACCTCGCCGGTGGCCGTGTTGCGGACGTAGATGCCGCCGGGCCGTACGGCGCCCGGGGTCTTGTCCACGTGGTGGCCGATCATCATGAAGTTGAGCGCGTGGAGCAGGCCGGTGTCGAACCGGAACGCCCTGGCGCGGGAGAGGATCCGGATGTAGGTGAGCGCCTGCTGGTAGCCGGAGATCTCCCTGGCCACCGCGGCGGGGGTCTCCAGCGGATCCTCACCGGCCATGATCGACTCGATGTCCTCGACGCTGGCGCGGTAGCCCTCGATGGAGTTCGAGCCCTGGATGGCCAGGGCCTGGAGGTGGCGCCGGAGCTTCCCGTCCCAGCGGTGGGTCTCCGCGAGACGATATTTCAGGTCGCGCCGCATCTCCTCGATCTCGCCGAGGACCTTGTCGTCGATGGCCTCCAGCCGAGGCGTGCCGTACAGCATGCCCCCCATGACAGCATGGACGGATCATCCATTCAAGCGAATGAATGATTTGTCCATTTATGCCCTTCGAGGACCGGCCGGGTCGCCGCGACCGCCCGGAACGGCGGACGGCCCGCCCTCTCGAAAAGGGCGGGCCGTCACGGGTACGGCCGGCCGGGCCGCACGCGGCCGGCCGTACCCCGGGCGGCCGGTCGGGCCGCGGGAGGCGGGCCCGGCCGGGTGAACCGGGCCGGGACCGTGAGCCGGGTCAGGCCGCGGCGCGGTCGGCGACCTTGGCCGGGGTGAGCGCGATCTCCAGGACCTCGCGCACGTCGCTGACCGTGTGGACGGTCAGCTCGTCGCGCACCGCCTGGGGCACGTCGTCCAGGTCGGGCTCGTTGCGGGCCGGGATCAGCACGGTGGTGATGCCCGCCCGGTGGGCGGCCAGCAGCTTCTGCTTGACCCCGCCGATCGGCAGCACCCGGCCGGTGAGGGAGACCTCGCCGGTCATCGCCACGTCGCTCCTGACCTGGCGGCCCGACAGCAGCGAGGCCAGGGCCGTGATCAGGGTGACGCCGGCCGACGGGCCGTCCTTGGGAACGGCGCCGGCGGGGAAGTGGACGTGCACCGAGCGGTCCTTGAGGGAGGACACCGGCAGCTCCAGCTCCGCGCCGCGCGAACGCAGGTAGGACAGGGCGATCCTGGCCGACTCCTTCATGACGTCGCCGAGCTGGCCGGTCAGGGTCAGTCCGGTGTCCCCGGTCTCCGGGTCGGCCAGCGACGCCTCGACGTACAGGACGTCGCCGCCCGCTCCGGTGACCGCCAGGCCGGTGGCCACGCCGGGCACCGCCGTACGCTGGCGGGACTCCGGGAGCGAGGACTCCGGCACGTGCCGCGGGCGGCCCAGGTAGGGGACGAGGTCCTCCACCGTCACCGGCAGCTCCCCGGCGCCGAGCGCGACGTTGGCGGTCACCTTGCGCAGGACCCTGGCGATCGAGCGTTCCAGGGACCGCACGCCGGCCTCCCTGGTGTACTCGCCGGCCAGCCGGCGCAGCGCGTCCTCGCCGATGACGACGTCCTCGGCGGTCAGGCCGGCCTTGTCGAGCTGGCGGGGCAGCAGGTGGTCGCGGGCGATGGCGACCTTCTCGTCCTCGGTGTAGCCGTCGAGGGTGACGATCTCCATGCGGTCCAGCAGCGGGCCGGGGATGGCCTCCAGCACGTTGGCGGTCGCCAGGAACAGCACGTCGGACAGGTCGAGCTCGACCTCCAGGTAGTGGTCGCGGAAGGTGTGGTTCTGCGCCGGGTCGAGGACCTCCAGCAGCGCGGCGGTGGGGTCGCCGCGGTAGTCGGAGCCGACCTTGTCCACCTCGTCGAGCAGCACGACCGGGTTCATCGAGCCGGCCTCGCGGACGGCGCGGACGATCCGGCCGGGCAGCGCGCCGACGTAGGTGCGGCGGTGGCCGCGGATCTCGGCCTCGTCGCGGACGCCGCCGAGGGCGACGCGGACGAACTTGCGGCCCATCGCGCGGGCCACCGACTCACCGAGGGAGGTCTTGCCGACCCCGGGA
Organism: Streptosporangium sp. NPDC004379; assembly: GCF_042873875.1. NCBI lineage: Bacteria > Bacillati > Actinomycetota > Actinomycetes > Streptosporangiales > Streptosporangiaceae > Streptosporangium > Streptosporangium sp. NPDC004379. The sequence goes on along the minus strand of NZ_JBIAMC010000008.1, from coordinate 56,805 downwards.
GGACCGGCCAGCGCCAGTACGGCGCCGCTGCGGCGCCCGCCGACGACCCCGAGCCCCTGGGCGGCGCGGCGGCCGCGGACGGCGAGGTACTCGATGATGCGGTCCTTGACGTCGTCGAGGCCGGTGTGGTCGGCGTCGAGGACGGCGCGGGCCGCGGCGATGTCGTACGAATCCTCGGTCCGGGTGTTCCACGGGATGTCGAGGACGGTGTCGAGCCAGGTGCGGATCCAGCCGGTCTCCGGGGACTGGTCGGAGGTCCGCTCCAGTTTGTCGACCTCCTTCATCGCGGCCTCGCGCACCTTCTCGGGCAGGTCGGCGGCCTCGACGCGGGCGCGGTAGTCCTCCTCCTCGGTCTCCGGGGAGGAGCCGTTGAGCTCCGACAGCTCCTTGCGGACGGCGGCGAGCTGCTGGCGCAGCAGGAACTCGCGCTGCTGCTTCTCCATGCCCTCCTGGACGTCCTTGCGGATCGTCTCGGCGACGTCGAGCTCGGCGAGGTGCTCGCGCGCCCACTCGACCAGCTTGGCCAGCCGGTCGGCCGGGTCGGCGATCTGGAGGATCTCGGCCTTGCGCTGGGTGCCCAGCCAGGGGGCGTAGCCGGAGCTGTCGGCCAGGACCGACGGGTCGTCCATCTGGTTGACGGCGTCGACGACCTGCCAGGCGCCCCGCTTCTGCAGGATGGTGGTGGTCAGCGCCTTGTACTGCTTGGCCAGCTCGACGGCGCGCTCGCCCGCCGGAACGGCCTCGATGACGGTGGCCTGCACCCACAGCGCGGCGCCGGGTCCGGTCGTGCCGGCGCCGACGCGGACGCGGTCGACGCCGCGCACCACGGCGGCGGGCTCACCTCCGGGCAGCCTGCCGACCTGCTCGATGACGGCCTTGACGCCGACGGAGCCGTAGCGGCCGTCGATGCGGGGAACGAGCAGGACCTGTCCCTTGTTCTCGGTGAGCGCCTGAGCCGCGTCGATCGCGGCCCGGACCTCGGCCTCGGACAGGTCCAGCGGGACCACCATTCCCGGCAGCACGACCTGGTCGTCGAGCGGGAGAACCGGGAGGATCAAGCTCTCACTCATGCGCACTCCAAGGGTTGAGTTACATCGACTCAATTAATGGGAGCGTGGAAATGTTCCCGGGATTGAGTGTGTTCGCCGTGAGCGATCGTAATTCTGTAATCGACGCCTCTGGCGAGTCTCCCGGGAGTCCCGGGGCGGCCGTCGCCGGGGGCTCCGCAGGACTTCGGAAGCCCGAGGACCGCCCGGGCGGTTTCGCGGGACACACCGGGGTCACCCCCGGCGCGGACCTCCCCGGGGATCGCCGCGAAGGGCTTCGGGGAAGGGTCACCCCCGAGAGGTACGCGACGGATCACCCCGGGGCGGGACGACAGCCGTCCGCGATCTCCCTAGGCTGGGCCGGTGCCCCTGCGCGACGCCCTCCCCCGGTTGTCCCGGCCTCTGGTCCGCGCCCTGGTGAAAGGGGAACCCGGTCCGCCGTTCCCCCGATCCCGGCGCCTCCGCCCCCGGCTTCCGCTCTTCCTGGGACTGCTGCCGTTCCGGACCGTCGACCTGGTCCTGGTGGCCGACCTGGTGCTCGCCTGGATCCTGTTCGCCGGCGGCTACTCGCTCCTGCTGACCCTCAACGGCATGCCGCCCCAGCCGGGTGTCCCCACTCCGGGGATCAACGAGAACGTCCTCTTCCTCTGCGCGCTCGTCTCCTCGCTGCCGGTGGCGCTGCGCAACCGGTGGCCGCTGGCGGCCTGGCGACTGGCCACCGGCGGCATGCTTCTGGCCGCCCACTTCATGGACCGGCTGTTCACCCAGCCCTACTCCTCCTCGGGCGTCATCACCTACCTGCTGGTCGTCTACTCGGTGGCGGTGCGCTGCGACCGGGAGACCGTCCTCGGGGCCTGGCTCGTCTCGATGCTCGCCCTGGTCGCGGTCAAGCCCGGCGACCCCCTGATCGCGCTGGGCGCCGTCATGCTCACCGTGACCGCGCTCCTCGGCTACAACGTGCGGACCAGGCGCCTGGCCGCCGGTCGGCTGGCGGAGGAGGAACGGCGCAGCGAACGGGCCCTGGCGGCGCAGGCCGTACTGGAGGAACGGACCAGGATCGCCCGGGAACTGCACGACGTCGTCGCCCACCACATGTCGGTGATCGCCATCCAGGCCGAGGCCACGCCGCTGAAGGCCGCCGGAGACCCCGGGACGCTGGAGGAGGGGCTGCGGGAGATCCGCGCGCTGTCGCTGGCGGCCATGACCGAGATGCGCCGCGTGCTGGGCGTGCTGCGCGACGGCGACGAGCGCGCCGACACCGCGCCGCAGCCCGGCCTCGGCCGCCTGGAGGAGCTGATCGCCACCGCGCGCTCCGCCGGGCTCACCGTGACGCTCCGGCTCGGCGGCGACCTGCTGGGGCTGCCCACGACGGTGAGCCTGTCGGCCTACCGGATCGTCCAGGAGGCGCTGAGCAACGCCATGCGCCACGCACCCGGCGCGGCCGTCTCGGTACGGATCACCCGCTCCGGCGACGAGCTGCGCGTCCACGTGGCGAACGGCGCCGGCGGCGGTCGCGAGCGGCCGCCGGGCAACGCCGGGCACGGCCTGCTCGGCATGCGGGAACGGGTCTCCATGATCGGCGGCAGACTGTGGGCCGGGCCGGTCGGCAAGGGCTTCGCGGTCACCGCCATACTGCCGATCATGGAAGACGCGGAGGACGGCGCATGACGATCCGGGTGCTCATCGCCGACGACCAGGGCATGGTGCGGACCGGCTTCACCGTGTTCCTCGGCTCGCAGCCGGACATCGAGGTCGTCGGCGAGGCCGCCGACGGGCGCGAGGCCGTCGCCCGGACGGCCGAGCTGCGGCCGGACGTCGTGCTGATGGACGTGCGGATGCCGGTCATGGACGGCCTGGCCGCCACCCGGGCCATCCTGGAGGCCGACGGCCCGAAGCCGAAGGTGCTGATCCTGACCACCTTCGACCTCGACGACTACGTGTACGAGGCGCTGCGGGCCGGGGCGAGCGGGTTCCTGCTCAAGGACGCCTCCGCCCAGCAGCTCGCCGAGGCGGTCCGGGTCGTCGCCTCCGGCGACGCGCTGCTCGCGCCGTCGGTGACCCGGCGGCTGATCTCGGAGTTCGCCCGGGTCGGGCCGCGCCGCCCGCGTGCCAGGCCGGCCGACATCACCGAGCGCGAGACCGAGGTGCTCACGCTGATCGCCCAGGGCCGCTCCAACCAGGAGATCGCCGGACAGCTCGTGCTGTCGGAGCAGACCGTCAAGACCCACGTGGGCCGCATCCTGGCCAAACTGGGTCTGCGCGACCGCGCCCAGGCGATCGTCTACGCCTACGAGTCGGGCCTGGTCCGTCCCGGCGGCTGACCCCGGGGCCCTTCGCGCGGCCGGACGCCGCCCCCGGCAGGGACCTCGTACGGCGAGCGGCCCCCGGGACACCGCGCGCCCGGACACGCCCCCGGCGGGAACCTCGTACGGCGAGCGCCCCCGGGACGCCGCGTGACCGGTCCCGGGGTGACCTCCTCCCCCCACGGGGTGACCGGGCAGGTGAGCGCGGCGGGGTGACGCGGGCGACGGGCCCGGATCCCTAGCGTCCTGTCCGATCCCCCTGTCGGACCGGAGGTCCCATGCCCCGTCGCGCACTCACCGCGGTCGTCGCCGCCGCCCTGGCCTACACGGCCGTCCCCGCCGCCCACGGTGACCGGATCGTCCGCGTCTACGGCGACCTGAGCGCGGCCGAACGCGTCGCGGTCGTCGTCCCCGGATCCGACACCACGGCCGCCAACTTCGACGGCGGCCGGGCCGACCCGTACAGCACGCCGGCGGTCGGGGCCCGGACCGTGCTGGCCGAGGCGCGGGCGCTGGACCCCGGGGCCCGGCTGGCGGTGGTCGCCTGGCTCGGCTACGACAGCCCGGCCACGGAGAGCGTCGGCGCGCTGACCGACCGGGCCGCCCGGAGGGGGGCGGCGGAGCTGCGGCGCTTCCTCGCCGGAACGGGGTTCCGCGGCAAGCGGGTCAGCCTGCTGTGCCACAGTTACGGCTCGGTGGTGTGCGCCCTGGCCGCGCGGGGGTCGGGTGTGGAGAGCGTCGCCGTCTTCGGCAGCCCGGGGCTCGGCGTCTCGTCCGCGGCGGAGCTGGGCGTCCCGCTGTGGGCGGGCAGTGGGAGCGGCGACTGGGTGCGCCGGGTGCCGAAGGTACGGCTGGGACCGCTGGGGTTCGGGCCCGATCCGGCGGGGGCGGGCTTCGGGGCCCGCGTGTTCGCCGCGGGCGGCGTGGGACACAGCGGCTACCTGCACCCCGGCACCGAGTCGCTGCGCAACCTCACCCTGATCGCCCTGGGCCGGACCGGCGAGGTGTCCCGTGGCTAGTCTCAGCGCCGTCGCCGCCCGGATCGAGGCCGCCACCCCGGCCGGCCGGGACCGCGGGGCGGACGCGCTGCGGGCGCTGGCCATCGCCGGGGTGGTCACCGGCCACTGGCTGGTCACGGCGTGGACGCCCGGCCCCGGCGGGACGGTCCGCGTCTCCAGCCCGCTCGCCTGCATGCCCTGGCTGACGCCGGCCTCCTGGGTGCTGCAGACGCTGGCGGTCTTCTTCTTCGTGGGCGGGTACGCGGCGGAGCGGAGCCTGCGGTCGGCCGCCGGATACGGGGCGTGGGCACGGGCCAGGATGCGGCGGCTGCTGCGGCCGGTGGGCCCGCCCGTCCTGGTGTGGGCGGGCGCCGCCGCCGGGCTGGCACTGGGCGGCATGCCGGCCGGCTCGGTCAGGTCGCTGGTGCAGCCCACGGCCGGGCCGCTGTGGTTCCTGGCGGTCTTCGCCGCGCTCACCGCGGCCACACCCCTGCTGCGGGCCGCGCCGCTCGCCGTGGCCGGATCGGCCGCCGCCGCCGTGCTCACCACGGACGTGATCCGGTTCGGGCTCGACGGGCCGTCCTGGCCGGGATGGGTGAACGTGGTGGCCGGGTGGCTGGTGCCGTACGCGCTGGGCGTCGCCTGGGCACGCGGGGCGCTCGCCTCGCGCCGGGCGGCGGCGGGCCTGCTGGCGGCGGGCGCGGCCGGGACGGCGGCGCTGGTCGCCTGGGCCGGGTATCCGGCGAGCATGGTCGGCGTCACCGGGGCGAAGGTGTCCAACCTCGGCCCGCCCACGCTCGCCGTGGTCTGCTTCGGGATCGCGCAGACAGGGCTGGCGCTGCTGGTGCGCGAGCCGCTGGCCCGGCTGGCGCGGCGGCCCCGGGTGTGGGCGGCGATCGCGGTGGTGAACCTGTCGGCGATGACCGTCTTCCTGTGGCACCAGACGGTCCTCGCCGGGGCGGCGCTGGCCGCGCTGCGTCTCGGGGGTCTGCCCGGCCTGGTGGAGGCGCCCACCGGGCCGGCCTGGCTGGCGCACCGGCTGGCCTGGCTGCCGCTGCTGGCCGTACTGCTGGTCCTCGTCGCGTCCGTCACCCGTGCGGGCGGACGGTTCCGCGGCGGGAGGACGGCCGGGGGGTGAACGCCCGTGACGGGCGGACCGGGAAGTCGGGTGGTTCCGCGGCGGGCGCGCCGGACCCGGATGATCGGCGCGAGTTTGACGGGTTTGGTGGGCTTTGTGAGGCTGGGTAGCCGATGTCGGCGTAAACCCCCTTCCACCACGGAGTGATACCGATCGAGACACCGTTCTCCGAAGTGCTCAGGAACGCCACCCGGGACGACCACGCCGCGGCCGAGAACCAGGACTATCTCGTCGCGCTCCTGGCCGGCCGGCTCAGCCCGGAGGGCTACGGCGCGATGGTCGCCCAGAACCACTTCGTCCACGCCGCGCTCGACCGCGTCTCCCGGACCCTGGCGGACGATCCGGTCGCCGCGCCGTTCGTCCTGCCGGAGCTGTACCGGGAGGAGGCGTCGGCGCGCGACCTGGAGACGATCCTCGGCCCCGGCTGGCGGACCGCGATCGAACCATCGACGCCGACCCTGGCCCTGGTCGCCCGCATCGACCGGACCGCCGCCTGGCCGGGCGGCTACGTCGCCCACCACTACACCCGCTACCTGGGCGACCTGTCGGGCGGGCAGTTCATCCGGCGGGAGCTGCGGCGGATCTACGGCTACGGGCCGGACGGCGGGGCCGACGCCTACCGCTTCGACGCCGTCGGCAGCATCCCCCGCTTCAGGAAGGAGTACCGCGCCCGGCTGGACGCCCTGCCCGTGGACGAGGACGAGCGGCGGCGGATCGTCCAGGAGGCCAGGCTCGCCTTCCGGCTCACCACCGAGGTGCTGGCCGGCCTCGGCCGCGCGGTCCTCGCCGAACCGGCCGCCTGAACCGCGAGCGCAGATCACCGCAGGCCGGCCCGAGCAGCACCGTGACGACCACCAGCGTCGCAAGCCAGCCGTGGTGCACCACCTCCCAGTTGTCCTCCTGCGGATACAGCCACGGCCAGTACGGACCCCGGGCCGCCAGGCTCACCGAGACGGCCGCGAGCAGGCCGCCCGTCCCGGCGAGACCGGCCACCCTCCCCGAGTGCAGCCGGGCGGCCACCGACGCCGACAGCAGCCCTACCGCGGCGCACACCGCCGCCTCCAGCGCCATCCCCGGCACCCTCAGCTCGTCTCCCGCGCGCAGCCTGGCCACCGCGACCACGCAGGCGGCCGACCAGACCACCCCGGCGCCCAATGCGCCCAGGGCGCAGCGCAGCCCCTGACGCACCCGGCGGGGCACCGGGGTGGCGGCGGTGTCGGCGTCCATCGCGTCGGGCACGGTGAACGCGGCCGCCGCGCCCAGCAGCACCGCCGTCATCCGCAGCAGGGTGAACGCCGTCCCCCACCCCAGACCCGCGCCGGTGTCCACCATCGAGATGATCAGCAGGGACAGGGCGGCGGCGACCGCGAGGGGGGTCCAGTGGGTCGCGCTGAGCACCGGCCGCACCAGGCGGATCACGAGCACGGCGTCCCCCTGACCGGCTCGGGGGCGAAAGCCGGGTGCAGTCCCAGCAGCGGCAGCGCCCGCTCGATCGTCGTGCCCGGCGCAAGCAGCGTGTCCCAGTGCGCCCAGATCCGCTCCCGGGCTCCCGGCGTGGCCAGGAGCTCGCGGGCGTAGCCCAGCTCGGCCGCGCCGTAGCGGGCCGCGCCCAGCGGCGACAGCCGGGTCTCGAACAGCGACCCCCCTATCTGCAGCTCGCTCTCCACGGCGGGCGCCGGCGGCGCGACCTGGCCGAGAAGCCACAGACCCACGACGGTTCTGGCCTGCCCCCGCCCGTCACAGCCCGCACTCGTCCGGGCCTCCAGCCGGGTGAACCGGTTGACCAGCCGGGCGGCGAGCGCCGTGCGGTGAGCGTCCCGCGCGCCGGCCCGCCCCCACATCATGAACGTCCCGATGAACCGCTCGTCGTGATCTTCGGCCATCCACCAGCTGTCGGAGTACTGCCGGACGGCCGGCAGCCGGCCGCGCGCCGCCGGGGGCAGCGCCTCGACGACGGGCTCCACGGCCGAGGCCCACAGCGGGATCCAGGAGACGTACTCGGGGAACGCGCAGTAGGTGACGACGCCCCGCTTCTCGCACCTGCGGGAGTCCGGCCCGAAGTAGCGGTCGCGGACCGGCGCCGGGACGAGCCGCGCGGTGAACTCCGTACCCCGCGTCAGAGGCGGGTTCATCTCCGCCTGTCCCGGGGCGGCGGCGGTCGCGACGGCCCCCGCGGGCACCGCCACCGCCACGGCGGTCACCGCCGCCGCCAGCCGCGCCGGCCGGACCCCGTGCCGCAGCAGGGCCACGGCGGCGAAGAGGACGACGGCCGCGACCAGGTACGGCACGTGCAGACCGGACGGCCGGGCCGGCCAGTCGGGGCCGTGGAACAGCACCACCGGCAGGAACCAGCCGCCGTAGCCACCCTGGTTGCCGTTCAGCCAGGTGAACGCTCCCAGCAGGAAGACCGCCGCGGGCACCGCGACCGGCCAGGGCGCCCACCTGCCGAGCACCGCGCCCAGCCCCGCGGCGAACGGCACCGCCAGCACCCCCGCCAGCGCCTCGTACGGGTCGAACGTCCCGGCCACCGGTCCCATGGCCAGCCGCGCCGCGAGGTAGAGTGCCATCGTCAGCGCGGCGATCCCGGCGCTCACGGCCACGACCGCGACCACCGCGGCCGCGGTCCGCTCCGCTGCCCGACCGGGCAGCGGGCCGAGGGACTCGGGCATGCCCTCGCGGGTGTCCCGGGAGACGGCGAGGTGCGCGGCCAGCATGGCGGCGGCGGCGAGCAGCAGCATGGCGCCCGACATGCTCACCGGGTCGACGGTCAGGTCCGGCAGCCACTCACGGACCGCGTACAGCCGCAGGCCCAGGCACAGGGCCGCCGCCCCCCACAGCAGCGGACCGCGCAGCAGCCGGCGCGTCTCGAAGGCCGCCAGCGTCCACATACCGGCGGGGGGCGTCGGCGCCCGCAGACCGCCGGAGGCCGTCAGCGCCCGCGGTCCGGCGGAGAGCCTCACGCCGTCACCCCCGCCGCGTCACCGAGGAGGAGCAGGTAGCCGTCCTCGATGGCCGGCTCGGCGGGGACCGCGCCGGCCGGCCGCTCCCCCAGAGTCCGGTAGCGGCCGTCGGCGGTCCGCCAGAACAGCCGCGACGCCGCCGGGGGATGCTCCGAGAGCCACACCTGCCCGGACGCCGCCGTGGCGAGACCCGCCGGGGTCCCCACGAACACGACACGCCCCCCGCGCATCACGACGACCTGCTCGCACAGGGCGGCGACGTCCTCGGTCTGGTGGGTCGACAGCAGCACCGTGCGGCCCTCGCCGAGCCGGGAGACCAGTGCCCGGAAGCGCATCCGCTGCTCGGGGTCCAGCCCGACCGTCGGCTCGTCCAGAACGAGCAGGCCCGGCTCGCCGAGCAGCGCCTGGGCCAGAGCCAGGCGCTGCCGCATGCCCCCGGAGAGCCTGCGGACCTTCGTCGCGGCCCGATCGGACAGGTCCACCTCGGCCAGCACCCGGCGCACCTCCCGGTGACGCTCCCGCCGATCGGTGATCTCCTTCAGGATGGCCACGTAGTCGACCAGCTCGAAGACGGTGAAGTGCGGGTAGGCCCCCGGGTTCTGCGGCAGGTACCCCAGGCGGCGGCGCAGCGCGGTGCGCTGTCCCCGGTCGGCGGGGTCCAGGCCGAACACGCGGATCTCACCGGAGTCGGGGGCCAGCGTCGTGGCCAGGCAGCGCAGCAGGGTGGTCTTGCCCGCGCCGTTCGGGCCGAGCAGCCCGGTCACGCCGAGACCGGCGCCCAGGTCGACCCCGTCGAGGACGGGGGTGGCTCCGTAGCGCTTGGTCAGCGCCCGGACGTCGATGGTCGTGGTCAACGGTGTTCTCCGGGGTCGAGGCGGCGGCGCCGCGCGTACAGCAGGGGAAGGAGCAGGGCGACGGCCGCGCCGTACAGGGTCTGGGCGGGCGGCTGGAAGGGCAGGAACCGGTCGCCGGCGGCCACGCCGCAGACCAGCACCGCGCCCCACCACGCCGCGGCGAGCGCGGCGGCGGCGACGAGCGGCGAGACCCGGGTGGACAGCACCAGCGCGGCCAGGCTCAGCGCCAGCGCGGGCAGCAGCCAGGCCGCGCCGGAGCCGCCCGGCACGGACGGGCGGGGCAGCAGCAGCGCGGCCACGCCGGTCAGGGCGAACGCGACGGCCAGCACCGCCACGGCCCGCAGCAGGAACAGCCGCGGCCCCGACAGCGGGGTGGCGGCCTGCGCCTCGTGGACCGGGTCGACGCGCGGGCCGTAGGCGAACGCGATGCCCAGCAGCGGCAGGACCGGAGCCGCCGCCAGGAACGCCAGCACCGCGTCCGGGTCGCGGACGGCGAGGCGGGCGGAGACGACGGCGAAGGCGAGCACCAGTGTCACCGCGGTCAGCCAGGCGCGGCCGAGCGCCGGGGTGGCCGCCACCAGCCTCGCCAGGTGCCCGGGCACGCCCAGCCGGTGCAGGACCCGCTCGGCGAGCCGCGGCCGGGGCCGTCCCACCACGTCCTCGATCGCCGCCCAGCTCTCCGCCAGCCACTCCCGCTCGTACGGCACCGCCGCGCGGCACCGCCCGCACCGGGTGAGGTGACTCTCCACCGACATCACCTGTGCCGCGTCCAGCCGGCCGGCCACGTAGCCCTCGGTCAGCCCGGCCGGCAGGTGCCACTGCGCGTTCATGCGAGATACCCCTTCACGCCAGATGTCTCCGAAGCTGTGCCTTGGCCCGCATGACGCGGGTCTTCACGGTGCCCTCGGGCACGCCGAGGAGGCGTGCCGCCTCCCTGACGGTCAGCCCGTCCAGGACGGTGGCCTGCAGGGCGGCGCGCAGGTCGGGCGAGAGCCGGGCGATCGCGGCGCCGAGGTCGCCGTGCTCCACGCCGACGAGCACGGCGTCCTCGGCGGATTCGGTGACCAGGCGCGCCTCGCCCGGCCTCACGGAATCCGCCGGACCCGCGAGGTCCGCGAGTTCTGTGAGCCTCGCGGTCCGGGCGGAACCGGCGGCCCCGGCCCGGCGCAGGGCGGAGATCAGCCGGCGGATCGCGATCGTCCAGATCCACGCCGCCGCCTCACCCCCCGCCGCGTCGAAGCGGCGCGCGTCCCGCCAGACGGCCACGAACGTGTCCTGGAGCGCGTCGTCCACCAGGTCCGCGTCGGCGCAACGGCGGGCCAGCCGGGCCCGCAGCCAGGGCGCGTGCCGCTGGTGCAGCAGCCTCAGCGCCTCCACCCGCCCTGCCGCGACGGCCGCCATGAGCTCGGCGTCGTCGCTGTCGGGGCCGGCCGGTGGCGGTTCGCGGCGCCTGGTCCTGAAGAGATCCACATTCCGGTCTATCGCGGGATCCACCGGTTCCGGTTCCGTCCCGGAGGAAATACCGGGCCGGGGAGAACACCGGACCGGCTTCCGTGAGGGCCGGGCCGCTTCCGTGAGGGCCGGGCCGCTTCCGTGAGAGCGGGGCCGCTTCCGTGAGAGCGGGGCCGCTTCCGTGAGAGCGGGGTCGCTTCCGTGAGGGCAGGACCGGCTTTCGTGAGGGCAGGGGCCGATTTCGCGCGGCCGGGAAATGTCGGTGACGGCGGCTAGTTTCCGATCATCCCGACCGCGAGGAGACCGCCGATGTACCGCCAGGGTGACATCCTGATCGTTCCCGTCGACGAGGACGCCGTGCCGCCCGAAGCCAGGACCGCGCCGTCCGCGCCGCGCGACGCCCGGGGCCGCCTGGTCCTGGCGCTGGGCGAGGCCACCGGACACGCCCACGCGGTGGTGGGCCCCGGCACTCTCGTCCGCGGCCCGCGCCCGATGGACCCCGACCACCTGCACCTGCCCGGCGGCGGCCGCGTCGTCCACGAGGAGCACGCCGCGATCCCCCTGCCCAAGGGCTGGTACCGCGTGCAACGCCAGCGCGAGTACGTCCCCGGCGCCTTCCGCGTCGTCGCCGACTGAGGAGCCCCCGAGCATGACCGTCACCACCGAACTCACCGACGTCCTGACCGCCTCCGCACTCCGCTGGGAGGAGGTCGCCTTCCGAGCCGGGCCCGCCGACCGTCCCGAGGCGGAGGCCGGCGTACGGCTGGCCTACCGGGCCGCCGGGCTGGCCGAACCGGAGGAGATCGTCTGGGTCGGCTCCCCCCTCGCCGGCGCCCGGGCCGTCGCCCTGCCCGGCACCGGCCGGTCGGTACGCGACGCGGTGCGGACCGTCCCGTGGCAGCGCGCCAGGGCGGAGGCGCACGCCGCCCTGGGCCCGGCGGACTGGGCGCTGGCCTGGGCCCTCACCGGAGGGCGGCTCTGGGATCCGGTGAACGGGGTGGTGGCCCGGATCCGCCAGGGCGTCGCCTCCGCGGAGGAGTCGCAGACCGCCGCCGCCGCGCTGCGCGCCTCGACCCTGGACGCCGTGCTGGGCCAGCACGACGCGCCGTGGCTGGCGCTGTTCGACGCCCTGGAGCGGCCGGAGACGGAGGGGCTCGCCCGGGTCGCGCGGTCGGCGGGCTGGTGGTGGCCGTTCGAGCGGGTGGCCATCGTGTGCGAGCGCCCCGCCGGACTGCACCGCGACGGGCTGTCGCGCCTGCACCGCGCCGACGGTCCGGCGCTGTCGTTCCCCGACGGGTTCGCCGTGCACGCCTGGGGCGGCATGCCGGTCCCCGCCGGCTTCGCCGCCACCATGGCGGCGCTGACCGTGCAGCGGATCGACGCCGAGGAGAACGCCGAGCTGCGCCGGGTCATGCTGGAGCACTTCGGCTACGACCGCTACCTCGCCGAGTCCGGCGCCGTCCCCGTGCACCGCGACGAGACCGGCGTGCTGTGGCGGATCGTCCTGCCGGACGACGAGCCGGTGACGACGGTCGAGGTGGTCAACTCCACCGCCGAACCCGACGGCACCTTCCGCAGATACTGGTTGCGGGTCCCGCCGTCCACCCGCACCGCCCGCGAGGGCGTGGCCTGGACCTTCGGCATGGCCGAGGCCGACTACCGGCCGGACAGGGAGACCTGAGCCCGCCCGTGTCCCCGGCCGGCGGCACGGGCGCCGGCCCGCTCCTGCGGGAGCGGGCGGATCCCGGCGACGACCGGCGTCACGTCGCGGTGGCCGGGCGGCCTCCTCCGGGTGACCGGACCGGCCGGCGGGACGGCGAGGGCCCCGATCCGGTCTCCGGTCTCAGCCGATATCAGCCGATCCGGCCGTGGAAGGCGGGGATGCGCTCCAGGATCCCCCCGGCGAAGACGTCGTAGAGGCCGGTGGGCTCCAGGTGCACGTAACCGATGTGACAGTCGCACAGGGCCGCCGGGCACGGCCGGGCGCGCGGCCGGAACGTCCCGTCGTAGAGGTTGCCGAGTACCTCCGGGACGAAGTGGCAGCGCCGTACGGTGCCCTCGCCGTCCACCGAGATGACGGTGTCCCCCGTACGGCACGGCCGCCCGGCGCTGCGGTGCGGCGTTCGGCTGTAGGAGAAGAGCGGATCCAGCCGCGTCCACTCGGCCGCCTCTGCGTCGGTGTAGGAGTGCCCCTCGGCGGCGTTGACCCACAGGTAGACCTCGGCGGGCAGGTCGTCACGGAGCCGCCGGGCATGGTCCAGGTGCTCGGGCAGCCCCACGACGCCGACGCTGAAACGGACGCCCATACCGGTCAGCTCGCGGCACCGGCCGAGGAACCGCTCGTGGGCGACCTGCCCGGGGTGGTAGGTGACCCACAGGGCGAGGGTGCCGAGGTCCGCCTCGCCCAGCCAGGCGGTGCGGCAGCTGAGGTTGGTCTGGATGGCGACCCGCCGGACGTGCGGCAGGTGGCTGAGCCCGACCATCGCCCGCCGGTACCACGACCGGACCAGCCCCTCACCCCAGGGGGTGAACAGCACCGAGATGGGGTGGTCGCGCTCCGCCGCCCACCGGGTGAACCGCTCCAGCGCCGCCCGGTCGCGGCGCAGCCGGGCGGGGTCGTCGCGGCGCTTGGCGAACGGGCAGTAGGGGCAGTCGTAGTCGCAGCTGGACAGGGGGCCCCGGTAGAGGACGGTCAGGTGGCCGGCGTCGTGGCCGCGCGCGGCGGTGTCCTGGTCGCACGCGCCGTGAGCGGCCTGACCGTGAGTGGCACGGTCGTGAGCCGCGGTGTCCTGGTCGCACGCGTCGTGAGCGGCCTGATCGTGAGCGGCGCGGTCGTGCACCGTGAGGACGGGTAGTTCGCGGGGGCGTTCTCGTCCGGTCACCGCGGCTCGTATCCCGCCATCAGCTCCCGGACCGCGCCGGAGAACAGCCCCGGGCCGATCGCGTCGGAGTGCGCCAGCCCTTCCGCGGTGAGGCGCAGCCACCCGGAGGCGTCCGTATCCAACCACCCCCGGTCGGCGAGGCGGTCGAGCTCGGCGCCGAAGTCGGCCGTCGCCCCGGTGCCGAAGCGCGCCCGGTAGGCGTCCGGGTCGAGCCCTTCGGCCTGGAGCAGGGACTGGATGAGATGACGGCGGCGGCGCTCGTCGTCCCCCAGACGGAACCCCACGTTGGCGGCGGTGAAGTCGCCGGGCTCCAGCCGTACGTAGTCGTCGATGATGGCGCGCACCTGACGGGTGCCGACCGCGTACTCGTGGGAGTAGTGCAGGGCGGAGGTGTAGGAGCGGGCGCCGCAGCCGAGCCCGACCATGCCGTCGCTCTGGCAGCAGTAGCCGGTCGTGTGGGCGGGGCCCGCCGTACGGGCGGAGGCCGGCAGCCGGAACATCCGCATGGACACCTGCTCGTACCCCGCGGCGAGCAGGTGGTCGCGTCCCCGCCGGTAGAGGCCCAGCCGGTGGTCGTCCCAGTCACGGGCGCGGCGGCCGAGACCGGTGAGCGGCCGGACGTACAGCGGGTAGAGGTAGATCTCCTCGGGTTTCCAGGCGAGCGCCGCGTCCAGCGAGTGACGCCACGACCGGGCGTCCTGCCCGTCGATGCCGTAGATGAGGTCGAGGTTGAGCGTCTCGAAGCCGGCCTCCCTGATCCGGCCGAGCGCCGCCTCGACCTCCTCGCGCCGCTGCGGCCGGACCGCCGCGCGGGCCTCGGCGTCGACGAAGCTCTGCACGCCGATCGAGATCCGGGTGGTGCCCCGCTCGGCCAGTACCGCCAGGCGGTCGGCGGTCGCGGTCGCCGGTGAGGTCTCCACCGACAGCGGCACGGCCCGCAGGTCGACGCCCATGGTCCGCTCGGCCAGGTCGAACAGCCGGGTGAGCTCGGCCGCGCTCAGGTAGGTGGGGGTGCCGCCGCCGACGGCCGCGACCGCGAACACCGGACCTGCCGGGGCTCCGGGAGCGCCGGAAGCACCGCCGGGAGCGCCGGAGGCACCGGGGGCGCCGTCCAGGGCCGCGTCCAGGGCCTCCCGTACGGCGCCGGCCTGGCGTTCCAGGGCGTCCAGGTAGGCGGCGACGAGCTCCTCCGGCGCGCCGGTCCGGGTGAACAGGTTGCAGAACCCGCAGCGCATCTCGCAGAACGGGATGTGCAGGTAGAGGGAGAGGCTGTCCATCGGCTCGCCCTCCCACACCCGCCGCAGCGGTGGGCGCGGGTCCAGCGGCCGGTAGGCGGTTTTGTGCGGGTAGGCGTAGACATAGCTTTGGTACGGCCCACCCCCGGCCGAGCCGTCGGCGATCATCGCCATTCCCCCTGTTCCATCGTGAACTCTCCATAGGGCACGGTCCAGACCACCTCGTGGCCGATCCGATGACCGATATATCCGTCTTCACCGTAGGCGGTGCCATGATCGGAGCAGACGATCGCGAAGCCCGGACGCCTGCTGCACATCAGCGCGAACAGCCTGCCGATGTGCCGGTCGACGTACTCCAGCGCGGCGGCGTGAGTGTCCCGCCCGTCCCCGTGCTCGCGGGTGGCGCCCGGCAGATGGAACCAGTTCGGCTGGTGCAGCGCCGAGACGTTGACGAACAGGAACACCGGTCCCCGGGCGTCCCGCACCGCCCGCCCGGCGCACTCGATCTGCGCCTCGAACGAGGTCGGCGAGGTCACCCCGAACGCCGGCTCCCAGTGACTCTCGGCGAACAGTCCCGGCAGCGCGGAGCCGAGCGGGGTGAGCTTGTTGAAGAAGCCCACCCCTCCCACGCAGACCGTGTGGTATCCGGCCCGGGCCAGCCCGCCGGGCAGGTCCGCCGCGTCGAACACCCAGGTGCCCTCGGCCGTCGTCTCGCTGCCGGGGAACTCCGCCGCGAACAGCCGGGGATGCGGTCCCGGCGCGGCCGGGGTGGGCAGGAAACCGGCCAGGATCGCGGCATGCGCGGCATAGGTGAAGCCGCCGGGGCTGTGCCGGCGTTCCCACCGCCCGCCGGGCAGCGCCCGGGCCAGGGTGGGCAGCCTCCCCGCCCTGATCAGCTCGTCGGCCACGTCGTAGCGGAGCGTGTCGAGCGTCACCAGCAGCAGGTCGTGGCTGCCCACGATCGCGTTCATGTCCCGGATCGCACCCGGCGCGCCGCCCCGGCCGCCCCTCGCCCCGCCGCTCACCCTCTCGCCGCTCACCGTGTCACCGCCACGTGGGAGAAGGCCGCGTGGCCCGCGGGTGGGCCGCTCTCGGGTGGGCCGCTCTCGGGCGGGCCGCTCTCGGATGGACGGCCCGTGGACGGATGGCTCACGGATGGACGGCCCGTAGGCGGACGGCCCGCGGGCGCGCCGGAGGGCGTGTGGGCGGGAGCGTGGCGGGCGAGGACCGCCCAGACCTGGGCCGCGTACGTGTCGAGCCCCTCGGCCGCGCCTCCCGGCAGGCCCGTCAGCCCGGGCAGCAGGTCGCCGAAGGCGTTGACCTCCGCCACGGCGACGCCGCGCCAGTCGGCGCCCACCATCACGTCCACCCCGGCGCACAGGCTGCCGGGAAAGCACGCCGCGGCCCGCGCGCAGGCGTCCAGGAGCCGTTCCCAGCCCCGCGGGCCGAGCCGCGCCCGGACCGCGCCGAGGTCGCCGCGCACGCCGCCGAGGTGCAGGTTCGTCATGGGGGTACGGGCGGCACGGACGACCGCGTGGGTGGGCGTGCCATCGACGGTGACCACCCGCAGGTCGATCACCCGGCCGCCGAGGCCCGCCTTGGGGAACCACCGCTCCACGTGGAGGCCGTCGGCGGCCAGCAGGTCGACGATCGCCGCCACCTCGGCCTCGGCCGTGTAGGAACGCACCCGGAGCGAGTTGTGCAGCTCCGCCGCGTCCCGCTCGCCCCCGGCCCGGTCGTCCCCGGCCCGGTCGTCCCCGTACGGCACGGCCCCGGCCGGTTCGCCCCGGGTCAGCTCGGCCGAGGTCACCGCCTTGATCCTGGGCCCGGCGACCTGCAGGGCGACGACCCCGGAGGCCGACGAGCCGTGGGCGGGTTTGACGAACACCCTCCGCCAGCCGGCCCGGTCCATCCGCTCGCGCAGTTCGGCGTAGCCGCCGACCGGTCCGGGCAGGGCGGGCGGCACCGGCACCCCGGCCGCCGCCAGCCTCGCGTGGCACCGGCGTTTGTCGAACATCACCGCGATCTCGTCGACGTCGGCGAGCAGCACCGCGCCCGGCGTGCGGGTGACGGCCCGGCGGATCCGCTCCAGCCCGGCCGTCAGGGCCGCGTGCCAGGCGGCTCCTCCGCCGGCCCGGGTCGGCCGTCCGGGGCCGCGCAGCAACGCGTCGGCCTCGGCGTCCTGGCCGGGCGACTCGATCCGCACGAGCGTCCCCGGTTCAAGCCGGATCTCCTCGCCCCGCAGCACGCGGGTCCACGGGACGACCGCGGGCGCGGGCAGGCCGTACCGGGCGCAGGCGGCGGCGAACAGGGTCACCCTGCGGTCGCCGGGTGTCCCGACGACGGCCGTCCTGACCGGTGTGTGATCACCGTGCTCGGTCACCTGGGGTCCTTACGGAATCGAGGTCGAATCGGGGCCGGGTCGGGGCCGGGGCCGGATCAAGGGCGGAGCCGGGATCGAACCGGGGCCGAGGCCGGGGCCGGGGCCGGAAACGGGTCGAGGCCGGGAGAGGGCGGCCGGAGGGGGTCACTCGGCCACCGCGACGTAACGCCAGTCGTCGTCGGGATCCTCCCGCTCCGACAGGTCGACCTCGACGCCGGCGAAGGCCGCCCGGACCCGCTCGACCATCTCCTCGCTCAGGTAGTGGTGGTGCAGGTCGAGGCGCTCAAGGTGGGTCAGCGGCTGGCCGGACAGCAGCGCCTCGGCCCCGGCGTCGGTCAGTGCGCCCATCGACAGGGACAGCGACGTGAGCCGTGCGACCACCGGCGCCGACGCCACCGCCGCGGCGATCTCGTCCTGGATCTCACTGTCCTGCAGACCCAGGTGGCGCAGGGCCGGCAGTCGCTCGCCGGACAGGATCGGTGCCAGGTCCGCCACGGTGGCGTCTCCGCCGTACTCCTGGACGCCCAGCCACAGCTCCAGGTATTCCAGGGCGGGAAGGTCGGACGCCGCGACGCCGCGAACGACCTGGGCGGGCAGACCGCCCGTCTCGAACCGGAGCACCCTGAGGTTGGCGTGACGGACCGGGCTCAGCATGAGCTCGGTGCCCCCGCGCACCTCCAGCCGCTCCAGCAGCGGGAACGCCTCCAGCAGCGGGGTGACGTCGCTCTGCTGGATCCAGGAGATCTCACACTCCTCCGACGGCATCGCGCCGAGGAACAGGGAACGCAGGGCCGGGAGGCGGCCGGCGTTCTTGACGAGCAGGTCGACGACCCCCGAGCTGTCCTTCTCGTAGGCGTCCTCCCAGCCGCCGACGATCAGCGCCCTGACCGCGGTGGTGTCCGTCTTCTCCAGGAACGTCGCGAACCGCTGTTCGAAGCCATCCCCCGAGTCGTAGACGTCCTCGGCGATCCGCCACGCCACCCGGTCGGCGGCGGGCGTCCGGTCGCCTTCGCCGTCCGGGAGCGCGATCGGCAGACCGGCGTAGGTGCCGTCGTAGAGACCGTCGACGCGGTCGGTGAACTCGGTGTGGTCCATTTCGGGGGCTCCCGTCAGGTGGTATGCGACAGGAGACGTCCTACCAGAGATCACCGACACCCCGGCAACCGCGGCCTCCCGCCGATGTCGCGCCTCACCGGGGAAGCGGGGCCTCCCGGAAGCATCCGGTGACCGATGGCGAGCCCGGGAGGCATGAGGTGATCGACGGTGGCCCTCCGGGGCCGCCGGGTGACCGGCGGGTCTCCGTTTCCGGCCGCGCGGGCCGCGAACGGCCGGCGGCGAGCCGGAACAACCGCGGGATCCCGGTGATTGTGACAACCATGGACAACGGTCATCTCAGGCTCCGTTCGGCCGCCGGCCGGTGGGTGCTCCTCGCCACCGTGCTCGGCTCCGGCATGGCGCTGCTGGACAGCACGGTCGTGAACGTGGCGCTCCCCACGCTCGGCCGCGCTCTGGACGCCGACGTGGCGGGCCTGCAGTGGACCGTCAACGCCTACACCCTCACCCTGGCCGGCCTGATCCTCCTGGGCGGCTCACTGGGCGACCGGTACGGCAGGCGGCGGGTGTTCCTGGTCGGCGTGGTGTGGTTCGCGCTCGCCTCGGCCGCGTGCGGGCTGGCGCCCGGGGTGGAGGCGCTGGTCGCGGCCCGGGCCCTGCAGGGCGTCGGCGGCGCCCTGCTGACCCCCGGGGCGCTGGCGATCATCCAGTCGTCCCTCGTGCCCGAGGACCGGCCCCGCGCGATCGGCGCCTGGTCGGGGCTGGGCGGGGTCGCGGCGGCCGTCGGGCCGCTGCTGGGCGGCTGGCTGGTGGAGACGGCCGGCTGGCGCTGGGTGTTCCTGATCAACCTGCCGCTGGCCGCGCTCGTGGTGGCGGTGACCGTACGGCACGTGCCGGAGAGCCGGGACGCCGGGGCCACCGGGCGGTTCGACGTGCTCGGCGCGGCACTGGCCGCGCTGGCGCTGGCCGGGATCACCTACGGCCTGATCGGCCTGTCGGCGCCCTGGGTGGCGGCGGGCGCGGCGCTGGGCGCGGGGTTCGTCTGGCTGCAGATCAGACGCTCGCCGGACGCGCTCGTGCCGGTCGGGGTGTTCGCCTCACCGGTCTTCGTCGCGGTCAACGCCGTCACGCTGGTCATGTACGCCGCGATGGGCGTGGTGTTCTTCCTGCTCGTCGTCCAGCTCCAGGTCTCGGCCGGCTTCTCGCCGGTGGCCGCCGGGTCGGCGATGATCCCGATCACCGTGCTGATGCTGCTGCTGTCGTCGAGGGCGGGCGAGCTGGCCAGGCGGATCGGCCCGCGCATCCCCATGACGGGCGGCATCCTGCTGTGCGGCGCGGCCCTGGTGCCAATGTCGTGGATCGGCCCCGGCTCCCCCTACGTCACGGGCGTGCTGCTGCCGGTGTCGCTGTTCGGCCTGGGCCTGTCGGCGGCGGTGGCGCCGCTCACCGCCACCGTGCTGGCCAGCGCCGCCGACCGCTACGCGGGCGTGGCCAGCGGCGTCAACAACGCCCTGGCCAGGACCGGCGGGCTGCTGGCGGTCGCCGCGGTCCCGCCCCTGGTGGGCCTGACCGGCGACGCCCTGCGGGACCCCGTGGCCTTCACCGCCGGGTTCCGCATGACGATGCTGGTCGCCGCGGTGATGATGGCGGTCGCCGCGGTGACCGCCTTCTGCACCGTCCGCCGCAACGTCCTGACCGGAGAGGACGGTGCGTCGCTCAGCGGCGCACCGGCCGGGCCAGACCGGGATGGTCGGTGACGATCCCGTCGGCGTCGGAGGACAGGTCCGCGGTGAGGCCCTCGCTCCCCCTCCGTCCGGCCTCCCGCCCCCGGGGAGAACCGGCCGACGGCACCGACGCGCCCCCGCAGAGCCGCCGGGGCGCCGGGTCAGAAGGTGAACGCCTGCCGGCGGACGCTGTTGTCGAAGTTGGACACCAGCAGCTCCGGCTCGCCGACCGTGCGGATCATCGGCAGCCGGGTGAACAGCTCGCGGAACATCGTCCGGATCTCCAGGCGGGCGAGGTTGGCCCCCAGGCAGAAGTGCGGGCCCGGCCCGCCGAACCCGACGTGCGGCTTGGTGTCGCGGGTGATGTCGAACCGGTCGGGATCCGGGAAGACCGCCTCGTCGCGGTTGGCCGAGCCGTAGAAGAGCACGACCTTGTCCCCGCGCCGGAGGCGGAGGCCGCGCAGGTCGTGGTCCCGGGTGACGGTGCGGCGGAACTGCATGATGGGCGAGATGTGGCGGACCATCTCCTCGACGGCCCCGCCGACGCGCCCGTCGAAGTCCTCCAGCAGCGCGCTTCGCTGGTCGGGGTGGTCGGTGAGCAGCTTCATGCCGTGCGCCATGGTGTTGCGGGCCGTCTCGTTGCCCGCGACGAGCAGCAGTGCGAAGAACGATCCCAGCTCGCGGTCGGTGAGCCTCTCGCCGTCCACGTTGGCGGTGACCAGCGCCGAGATCAGGTCGCCGCGCGGCTCCCTGGCACGTTCCCGGCCGAGCCGGATCACCAGGCGCTGCAGGGCGAGGAGCGCGACGGTGTTCTGCGCGGCCATCCGCACGGTGTGCGGCAGGCTGGGGCGTATCCCGCTGTAGGCGGTGGAGATGTCCACCTGCCGGTGCACCGCGGCCCGCACGTCGTCGGGGATGCCCATCATGTCGCAGATGACGTGGATGGGCAGCCGGGCGGCGACCTGGGTGACGAAGTCGCGCGGCCCCTCGGCCAGCACGTCGTCGACGATCCGGGCGCACGCGGCCTCGATGCCTCCCTGCAGCCCGGCGAGCATCTTGGGGCTGAACGCGCGCGAGACGATGCGGCGCAGCCGGGCGTGCCGGGGGTCGTCCATGTTGACCATGGACTCGCCGAACACGTGCTTGACCCAGCCCGGCGGTTCGGGGCTGGTCACACCCGGCTCGCTGGAGAACACCCTGGCGTTGCGGCTGGCCTCCACCACGTCGGCGTGCCGGACCAGCGCGTAGAAGCCCTTGCCGGAGCGGAGCAGCGGCACCCGCTTCTCCGCGAAGAACACCGGCCGATCCAGCGCGCGTAACCGGGCGAACGCCTCGTGACGCTCCTTGGGCGGACGACGCCAGAAGTCGAGATCAGCCAGGTCGATGTGCATGGCCTCAATCCTGACACGCCCTTTACCTGAGCCGATCACCCCTGACCAGGTCTTTACCTTACGCGGTCGTGATATAGCGCATCCCGTACCCGCGTCCGCCACGGGGATTTCATCTCCTCGTGAGCCGGATGTCCGGGTCCTCCCGGAGCATTCATCTCATGAGAGCAGCGCTCCTCACCTCCGCCGTCGTCGCCTCCCTCGGCCTCTCCCCCGCCGCCTCCGGAGCCCTCCCCGTGGTCTCCGGCGCGGCCGCCGCCCCCGCGTACCCCGCGTACCCCGCGGGCACCGCGGCCCGGTCCTGCTCCGGGGTGCCGTCCGACTTCGACGGAGACGGCCGCGCCGACCTCGCGGTCGCCGCGCCGTACACCCGGGTGGGCGGCCGCGCCCGCGCCGGGGCGGTCACCGTCCTTCCCGGCGGGCGCGGGGAGAAGAGCCTGCTCACCCAGGACTCCCCCGGCGTCCCGGGCGAGGCCGAGACCGGCGACGCGTTCGGGTCGGCGCTGGCGGCCGGCGACTTCGACGGCGACCGGTGCGCGGACCTGGCCGTGGGCGTCTCGGAGGAGGACCGCTCGCGGCCGGACGCCGACGGCTCCGGCGTGGTGCAGCTGTTCCACGGCTCGCCGGACGGCCTGCGCCCCGGCCGGGTGATCGACGCCCGCGATCTGGGCGGCAGACGCGGCGCCGACCGGTTCGGCGCCGCGCTGGCCGCCGGGGACCTCGACGGCGACGGCGACGACGAACTGGTGATCGGCATCCCGGGTCTGGGCGGGGGAGGCGTCGGGGTGTACGGCCTCACCGGGCGCGCCCCCCGGATCGTCACGCAGCGGACCGGCTGGGTCGGGCAGCGGGAGGCGCAGACCGACCAGTTCGGCGCGTCCCTGGCGACCGGCGACTTCGACGGCGACGGCCGTGACGAGATCGCCGCCGGCACCCCCGGCGACTCGGTCCGCGCCAGGGGGCAGGGCTCGGTGACCGTCCTGGACGTCCGCCGCCGCACGGCGCGCCTGCTCACCCAGGACAGCCCCCGGATCGCCGGCCGGGCCGAGGACTGGGACTCCTTCGGCGCGGCCCTGGCCGTCGGCGACTTCGACGCCGACGGCCGCGACGACCTGGCGGTCGGTGTCCCGGGCGAGGGGCTGACCAGGGACCAGCGGGCGATGGACTACGGCGACGGCACCGTGGACGTGCTCTACGGCTCGCCGGGCGGGCCGGGGGCCGGGCGGACCGAGGCGTGGTCGCAGCGGTCGCTGCGGGGCGAGCCCCGCTACTTCGACAGGTTCGGCGCCGCGCTGGCCGCCGGGGACCTCGACGGCGACGGCGACGACGAGCTGGCGGTGGGCGTGCCGGGCGAGAACGCCGTCCAGGTGCTCGCGGGTACCCGCTCGGGCGGCCTGACCCGCGCCGGCAACGCCCTGGTCACCGGCCGGGACGGCGGCTTCGGCTCCGCGCTGGCCGTCCTCCCGGGCCGGGGGCTGGCGGTCGCGGCCCCGCTCGGGGGCAGGGTCGCGCTGGTGCGCGTCCGCCCCGGCGGCGGGAAGGGCGGGCGTCCGGCGGCGGCGACCCTGGCCGCCGCCGCCGGGGACGCACTCTTCGGCTACGCCCTCACCGGACCTTCGACTTCGCGGTGACGTGGCTGCGGATCGTCTTGGCGAGCGCGCCGAGCGAGGTGTGGCGGTCGGAGGTGACGGCCGCGCCGAACTTCGCCACGGCGGTGCCGCGGCGGCGGACCACCCAGCCCCGGATCTTGACGGTCGTCGAGTCCCCCTTGTCGAGCGAGGTGACCAGGCACCGTACGGAGCGTCCCTTGGCGGAGCACTTGACGCTGCGCGGCTTGGCGATCACCTTGACCTTGCGGAAGGCACGGGAGAAGTCGCCGGTGAGCGCCATGTAGTGCTGTCCCTTGGCGCTCTTGTTGCGGACCTTGATGGTGTAGGTGAGATAGCCGCCCCGGTGGGTGTACTTGGGGAAGTACACGTCGTAACGGAACTTCTTGGGGGGAGCGGCGGCGGCCTGGGCGGCCGCGGCGGTGGCGGCCCGGGCTGCGGCCGCGGGGGGCGCCACCGCGGCGGCCGGTGAGGCGGGGATGAGGAGGGTGCCGCCCGTCGCCGCGGCGAGAGCCGCGGCGGCGAGCCTCGTGGAGAGGTAGCTCATACGCCGCATCATCCATCAAAAACACCCGGATTCTCCGGGTTGTCCGGAACGAATTCGACGCGGCCGCGGCCCGGTGCGTGGCCGGGACCCGTGCCACGCGCCGTACGGGCGGACGGACGGGGTTCCGGTGGGCGCGGTGCCGGGCGTCGCCGGAGCCCGCTCAGACCAGGGCGGACCGCCCCGCCGGGACGGTGAACCGTGCCCCGGTCCGCGCCGGGGCGCCCCGCCTGCTGATGTGGTCGAGCGTGCGGAAGTCCGCGCTGAGCTCGTCGGCGGTGACCCGGCAGACGATGTAGCCGCGCCGCTGGTCGAGGTAGGAGATGTGCGGGTTCTCCGCGACCGTCTCGGCGATCTTCCCCTCGTCGCGGTAGCCGTCGCCGTCACTGGAGATCGAGGAGGTGACCAGTTCCACCGCCACCCTCGGCGATTCGGGGTCGTCGAAGTCGAGCCGCAGGTCGGCCGCGTGGTGCATGTGCGCGTCCCCGGTCAGCACGACCGGGTTGGCCGCGCCGGAGTCGCGGAACCCGGCCAGCAGCCGGGCCCGCTCGGCGGCGTAGCCGTCCCAGGAGTCCAGGTTGACCTCCGACCCGGGGCCGACCCTTGCGTCCTTGCGGGCCATCAGGACCTGCTGGCCCACGAGGTTCCACCGGGCGCCGGAGGCCGCCAGGCCGTCCAGGAGCCAGCGCCGCTGGTCCTCCCCCAGCATGGAGCGCCCCGCGGCGAGCCGGTCGTCGCAGCCCGCCCTGGCGCCGTCGTCGCACGCCTGGTCGTCGCGGAACTGCCGGGTGTCGAGCAGGTGGAAGCGGGCCAGCGGCCCCCAGTCCACCCGCCGGTGCACGCGCATCGACGCCCCGTGCGGCACGCTCGCCCGGCGCAGCGGCATGTTCTCGTAGTAGGCCCGGAAGGCGTCGGCCCGCCGCCGGGCGAAGTGGGGGGTGCCGTTGCTGGAGACGCCGGCCGCCCAGTTGTTCTCCACCTCGTGGTCGTCGAAGGCCACCAGCCAGGGCGCGGCGGCGTGCGCGGCCCGCAGGTCGGGGTCGGTCTTGTACTGCGCGTGCCGCAGCCGGTAGTCGGCCAGCGTGGCGCACTTGTCCCCCGCGTGCCGCCTGACGGCGCCGCCCAGGGCGGTGTAGCCCCGGTGGGCGTACTCGTACATGTAGTCGCCCAGGTGGACCACCAGGTCCGGCTCCTGCTCGGCCAGCCGCCGGTAGGCCGTGTAGTACCCGTGCTCGTAGTGGGCGCAGGCGGCCACCGCCAGCGTCAGCGGCGACAGGGCGGCCGGGGCGGTGCGGGTCCGGCCGGCCGGGGAGACGTGCCCGGCGGCGCGGAAGCGGTAGAAGTACTCCCTGCCGGGCTCCAGCCCCTCCGGCTCGACGTGGACGCTGTGCGCCGCGCCCGGCCGGGCGGTCGCGGTGCCGTGGCGGACCACCCTGGCGAACCGCTCGTCGACGGCGACCTGCCACTCGACGTCCACGTCCCGGGAGGGCATCCCGCCCCGCCCGTCCGGGGCCAGCGGATCGACGGCCAGCCTGGTCCACAGCACGAACCCGTCCCGCGACGGGTCGCCGGAGGCGACGCCCAGGGTGAAGGGGTCGCGGGCGAGGGTCCGGGCCGGCAGGCCGGCCCCGGTGAGCGTCAGGCCGCCCGCTCCGGCGGCGGCGATGGTCAAAAACGCTCTGCGTGTCGGCTTCTGCTCCACACCGCCAGTGCAGCCCGCCGCGCTTTCCCGGCCGTGGCCCGCGGGACACGGCCGGGTGAACAGCCGCTGCACAGGCGCGCCGCGAACCGGGTGCCCGCCGTACGGCGGGGCGGCACCGGCCCGGCCCGGCGACCGGGGCGGGGCCGCCGGGGGCGCGGACCGCGAAGGAGACCGTACGGCCGGGCGCGGTCTCAGGCGGGCGCCGGGACGCCGAGGTACGGCGCGAGGTGGGCGTTGAGCGCGCCGCACCCCAGGTACTTCTCCACGGTGTGGAAGTCGAACCGGTCGAGGTTCACCAGTGCCTCCTGATCCACCCCGGTGAAGCAGGCGCGCAGGCTCGGGGGGATCGCCGCGATGTCGTCCTTGTCGGCGATGTTGACCCAGCGCCGCACCCCCGGTGGCCGGGCGCCCCAGCCGTTGACCGGCGCGGGCAGCAGCCGCTCGAAGATCACGTCACGCATGCCGAGCGGGCTGCCGAGGGTGATCAGCAGCTCCACCTCCAGGCCGGGATCGGACCACAGCGTCTCGTAGGCCACCACGCTGCCGAGCGAGTGCGCGATCACCGCCTTCGGCCTGTTGCGCCTGATCGTCTCGGCCACCGCCGAACGCACCTTCTCCCGCACCCCGCCGTCCGCCGCGAGGTAGGCGGCGACGTCCGGGCAGAAGAACCCGGCGAAACCGGCCGCGTCGGAGTGCATGCGGCCCAGCAGCCAGCGGGTCATCCGGTTCAGCGCCCCGGTCAGCCCCTCCCCCACCGCGTCGAGCTGCTTGGCCCAGGCGACGAAGACGGCCTGCGTCCCGGCGTCCATGCGCTCCACGGACCGCTGCGCCTCGTCGCCGTGCCCGCCCAGCAGGTGGGCGTAGTAGGCGATCTCGGCGAGGTAGCGCTCCCCGCCGTACGGCCGGCCGCCGGTCAGCCCGGCGTGCAGGTAACGGTCCCACTTGCCGCGCATCGCGGCGGCGGCCCCCGCGACGGAGTTCCCGGCGTCGCGGTAGTAGTGGTACTTGCCTATCCCGTGCACACCGACGATCTTGTCCACGTGCCCCGTCCCTCGCTCGACCGATCCGCGTCCGCCCCCGGCCGGCCGGGGCTCCGGCGCCGGAGTCCGTCCGCGTCCCGCCGGGGGAGTCCGTACCGCCGGCGACCGGCGGTCACCGGGCCGCAAGCAACTGTGACGGAAGCGGCGGCGCGCCACAAGAGCATCTTCCGCCGGTCGACACCGTATGGGACATAAATCGCTTGATCGACGGGTTTGGCCGCTGGTTATCCTGGAACCCTTCCCCCGGGGAGAACCCACCGCCACCCGCACCCGCCATGAGGAGCCAGCGCCATGCCCGGTCCGCTTCAGATCAGCGGCTCGGTCATCGTGCCCGAGGCCGAGCTCCACTGGCGCTTCTCCCGCTCCTCGGGACCGGGCGGCCAGGGGGTCAACACCACCGACAGCCGGGTCGAGCTCGGCTTCGACCTCGCCGCCACCGACGCCTTCCCCCCGGTCCTCAAGACCCGCGC
Organism: Streptosporangium sp. NPDC004379; assembly: GCF_042873875.1. Classification (NCBI taxonomy): domain Bacteria; kingdom Bacillati; phylum Actinomycetota; class Actinomycetes; order Streptosporangiales; family Streptosporangiaceae; genus Streptosporangium; species Streptosporangium sp. NPDC004379. Next base: position 30,026 of record NZ_JBIAMC010000008.1, on the reverse strand, counting down.
CCTCTCGCGCCTGGGCCCCCGCCTGGTGAACGGCGTCATCACCGTCACCGCCTCGGAGTTCCGCTCCCAGCTGCGCAACCGGGAGGCCGCCGGGATGCGCCTGGCCCAGCTCCTGCGCGAGGCGATCGCCCCGCCGGCCAAGAAGCGCCGACCCACCAAGCCCAGCCGGGGCGCCGTCGAGCGCCGCATCGCCGACAAGAAGCGGCGCTCGGAGCTCAAGCGCCTGCGCCGCGACGGCTCCTGAGCCGGGCTCCCCTCCACCGGGGACGCGCTTCCGGCCGGGACACGGGTCCGCGGCGGGAACATGGGGCCGCCGCCACGGCCGAAGCCGGCCGTGCGGACGGTCGCCGGGAGTCGTCCCCGCCGTTTCACGAGCGGTCAGACGCAGCCCCATCTGATGCCCTGGAAGTCGACCCCGTTAGCCCATTTAAACCATTTACCCTTTCCCGGGCGGACGATGTAGCAAGGGCTGTCCAGCCCCACCTTCCTGATCGAGAAGGAAACGGTGTACGGGCACCGGTTCTCGACTGTCACCGTCTGTGTGATGATTCCCGAGGAATGCGAGTAGCGCACGCATTTCGGGGCGCTCTCCGACACCCTGCCGGGCGCTCCCACGGCGTCCGGCGACTCCGCGCCCGGCGACGCCGCGGGATCGCTCCGCCCGGACTCCGGATCGGCCGGGGCGGCGTCGCCGAGAGCGGCCTCCGGGCCGCCCGGTGCCGTCCCGGCCGTCCCACCCGGCTCGACCGGCCCGTCCGGGGACGCCCCCCACTCCTTCAGGGCGGTCGCCGGGTCGCCCGGCGTCGTGCCGCCGGGATCCAGGGCCCCCGCGAACCTTTCCCCGGCGGGGGACCGCCTGGCGTCGTCGGCCCTCGCCGGAGCGACGAGCGCTCCGGCCAGCAGTACCGCCGCGGACAGCGTCAGCCCGGCATCGCGGATGTTCCGATGAAGCATGACTTCCCTTTCCGAATGACCCGGGCAGGGATCGTCCTTCACCCGCCCCTCTTCTTGATATCCGACATGACGTCAAAACTCATTCTCGCTCTGTTTCGACATGGAAGGTCTTTTACCGCCCTCCACGAGAGATAAAAGCATACGATTTTCCAAAAATACTGATTTGTCGCCCGACGGAGACAGACCGCCCCCCGCGCGAGGCGCGGCCGCACCCCGCGGCAGGGCGACCGATTCCAGCGCGGGACGCACCGGAGAACTGCCTATGCATGACAGATTCCGGACACCCGCCGCCCTCATAACGTGGTGACCCGTACCGAAGAGGGCGGAGCGCGAGCGCCCGCCGCCGTCACCACCAAGGGAGGACCCCATGACCGCCTACGCCATCGCCCACCTGCACCGGACCGAGGTCGGCCCCGAGATCACCGAGTACCTCGAGAGGATCCAGGACACCCTGGACCCCTTCTCCGGCCGCTTCGTCATCCACGGCCCGCCCGCCGAGGTCCTGGAGGGCACCTGGCCCGGCGCCCTGATCGCCATCTCCTTCCCCGGCATGGCCGAGGCCCGCGCCTGGTACGACTCCCCCGCCTACCGGGAGATCCTGCCGCTGCGCACCCGCAACGCCGACGGCGACACCATCCTCATCGACGGGGTGCCCGAGGGCCACCTCGCCACCGACGTCCTCAAGGGCTGATCCCGAAGGCGGGGTCCGTCCCGCCCGGCCACCGGCGCGCGGCCCGCTCACAGGGCGGGCCGGCGGTCCTCCATCTCCCACAGATGGTCCAGGACGTGCCAGGCGATCCGGCGGGCGGCGTAGCGGGCCGGCCAGCCGCCCGGCACCACGGGCCCGCCGCCGGACGGCTCGGCCAGCACCGCGGAGATGTCCGCCCGCAACGCCGCCAGACCCTCCGCGTCGCGGAACGGACGGTGCCGCACCCCGATCTTCCGCGCGTACGAGCGCTCGGCCTCGATCACGTGGGCCACCATCTTGTCGCGGTCCCGGCCGCCGCCCCGCGGCCCCTTGCGCAACTCCTCAGGCGAGGCCGCCGCCGCCTCGTCGAACAGCTCCCACCCCGCCCGGACCAGCGCGGCGGCCCGTGCCGCCTCCGCCGCCTCCACCGGCTTGCCGTCCAGCTCCGGGACCAACCAGATCGTCCCGAAGTCGGTCATGTCGGTGCCCCGGACCCGCTCCACGACCACCGGGTCGCCCGGCTCGAACACCAGCCCGGCGCGCTCGGCGACCGGCCGGTAGCGCGGCGCGTAGTCCGCCAGCGCCTCCAGCGCCGACTCCTCCGACCGGCCGATCCGGCACCACCCCGGCCACTCCACCGAGCAGGCGAAGACCTTCTTGGGACCCGCTTCCAGATAAACGTCCGTCATACCGCCCCAGCGTGCCACCGGAACATGACAGCCCCCGTCAGGTACGGCCGGCCCGTCAGGCCCCCGCCTCGACCATGTCGATCAGGTCCGCCACCGAGTTGACCACCTGGGACGGCCGGAACGGGTAGCGGTCCACCTGGTCACCGCCCATGACGCCGGTGAGCACCAGGATCGTGTGCAGCCCCGCCTCCATGCCCGAGACGATGTCGGTGTCCATCCGGTCACCGATCATCGCGGTGCTCTCGCTGTGCCCGTCGATGGCCCGCAGCGCGCTGCGCATCATCATCGGGTTGGGCTTGCCGATGAAGTACGGCGAGACCCCCGTCGCCTTCGTGATCATCGCGGCGACCGCGCCGGTGGCCGGCAGCGACCCCTCGGTGGACGGACCCACCGGGTCGGGGTTGGTGGCGATGAACCGGGCGCCGCCCTCGATCAGCCGGATGGCCCGGGTGATCTGCGTGAAGCTGTAGGTGCGGGTCTCACCGAGCACCACGTAGTCGGGGTTGATGTCGGTCAGGACGTACCCCGCCTCGTGCAGGGCGGTGGTCAGCCCCGCCTCCCCTATCACGTAGGCGGAGCCGCCGGGCCGCTGCAGGGTGAGGAACTGGGCCGTGGCGAGCGCGGACGTCCAGATCGCCTCCGGCGGGATGTCCAGCCCCGCCGCGCGCAGCCGTACGGCCAGGTCCCGCTGCGTGTAGATGGAGTTGTTGGTCAGGACCATGAACCGCTTGCCGGAATCGCGCAGGCGCCGGATGAACTCGTCGGCTCCGGGCACCGGCTGCCCCTCGTGGACGAGCACCCCGTCCATGTCCGACAGCCAGCACTCGATCGGCTTGCGCATCTCCACCGTTCCCTCATCTTCCATGACATCGGGCTTCGAACAGTCCAATGGGACAAGGATGGCAGGAGGGGTGCGAGCGGCTCGCGGGAGGTCGGGACGCGACGCGGCCGGCGCACCGGGACCGGGTCCCGAGGGCCGGGAGTGACGAGGAAACCAGGGAACACAGGGTGCGGGCGGGACGGGGCGCCGACCGGGGCCCGGCGACCGGGAGACGGGCAGGTCAGGGCGCGAGAGCCTCCAGTGCCGCCTCTGCGCGGCGCATCGACTCCACCGGGTCGGCGTCCGGCGAGCCGATCTCCGGGTCGAAGTTGAGGTCGTGGAAGACGTCGGTGACGCCCTTGGCCTCCAGGCGGGCCACGTCCCGCCGGATCTCCTCGAACGAGCCGGTCATCGGAGCCCTCTCCGCCTCGCCGGACGGTCGTACCCGGGTGACGCATCGTGTGACGAACCGCAGCCCCTCGGGGTCGCGTCCGTTCTCCCGCGCCGCATCCTTTACGATGTAGATTTTTTGATCGATGTCGTCGAGGTCCTCCCGGCTCGCGCTGATCCAGCCGTCCGCCAGCCGCCCCGCGCGGCGCAGCGCCGGCTTCGCGCCCCCGCCCAGCAGGATCGGCGGCGGGGTGAGCGGCTTCGGATCCTGGTGCACGGGCGGCAGCTCGTAGAACTCCCCCCGGTGCTCGACGACGTCCTCCGCCCAGAGCCGGCGCAGCAGATACAGGAACTCCTCCCCCCGGCGGCCGCGCAGCTCGAACGGCACGCCGGAGGCGACGAACTCCTCCCGCAGCCATCCCAGCCCGAGCCCCACGTCCAGCCGCCCGCCCGACACCGCCTGCAGGGTGGCGAGCTGCTTGGCCATCAGCGCGGGCGAGGCGAACGGCATGTTCAGCACCGCCGCCCCCAGCCGGATCCGGGAGGTCACCCCGGCGAGATAGGCCAGCGTGACCACCGGGTCGTGCACGCTGCGGTACACCGGGCCCATCGGGTGCCCCCGCGGATACAGCAGCCGCTGGAAGGTCCACACCTCGTGGTAGCCGAGCTCCTCGGCCCTGCGGGCGACCCGCGTCATGTTGCCCGGCGTCGCCCAGGACCCCGAGACCGGCACCGCGAATCCGATCCTCATGCACCGCACTGTATGCCGCGCGGCACGTCACGGCGCGGCTCCGGCGCGGCGCGCCCGGCATCCGGCACGACGCCCTCCCGGCTCCGGCGCGACGCGCCTCGGGCTCCGGTACGGCCCGCCCTCGGACTCCGGTACGGCGCGCTCCCGGCTCCGGCGCGGCGGGGTCCGGACCGCGCACCGGGCTCTCCGGCTCCGGTGCGGCGGGACCGGAGACCGGTGGTTCACTTGGCGGGTGAACGACAGCGACGATCTCATCGACGACCTCCGGCGGCTGGCCGAGCGGCACGGCGACGGCCCCGCCGAGGTCGTCCCGACCCGGCCGGACGTGGTGATCGTCCGGGCCGGGTCCATCGTGGTCAAGGCGCACGGTCCCGGCGCGCGGCGGGAGCCGCTGGAACTGCGGGTGCGGGCGGCGGCCCACCCCGCGCTGCGCGGGATCGTGCTCGGGCCGGTGACCGAGGAGGTCACCGCCGTCCGCGGCAGGCTCGTCACCGTGTGGCCCGCGGGCACCCCGGTGGATCCGGGCGACCCGGACGCGGCCCCGTGGACGGCGGCGGCGCGGCTGCTGGCCCGGCTGCACGCCGTACCGGCGCGGGCGCTGCCCCCGCTGCCCCCGGCGGGCGGACCGGCCCGGGTCGCGGCGACGGTCGCCCGGCTGGAGGGCCGCTCCCCCGCCGCGGACCTGGTGCGCCGCACCCTGGCGTGCCTGCCCCTGCCCCTGCCCGGCCCTCCCGGCGTCTCCCCGGCCTCCCCCCGTGTCGCCCCCGGAGACCTCCCCGCTCCCGCCGCGGAGCTGCCCGGCCCCCGCGTCCCCCTCGACTCCGCCGGCGCTCCCGGCCTCCCCGGCACTCCCCGCGCCGCCGGCCTCCCGGGCCGGTCCGGTGCGGCCGGTGCGGCCGGTGCGGCCGGTGTCGCGGGCTCGCTCGCCCACGGCGACTGGCACATGGGCCAGCTCGTCCGCACCGGAGGCGAGTGGATCCTCATCGACGTCGACGACATGGGGACCGGCGACCCGGCCTGGGACCTGGCGCGGCCGGCGGCGTGGTTCGCGGCCGGGCTGCTGGAGCCGTCCGTCTGGCACGGCTTCCTGGCCGCCTACCGGGCGGCCGGGGGACGCGCCGCCGGAGCCGGGGGCGACGACCCGTGGCCGTGGCTCGACCTGCCCGCCCAGGCGATGACCGTGCAGCTCGCGGCGGCCGCGGTCGGCAAGGCCGAGCGGGCGGGCCGGCCGCTGGACGAGGTCGAGCACGCCCTCCTCGACACATGCGAGAAGATTGCCAGGGCCAGAAACGCCTGCCACGGCGCACCCGCGCAGTAGGTTGTGGATACTCCAAGGAAACGCGAACAACAAGGAGATCAGCCAGATGCAGTGCCCGAAGTGCCGGGGCCTGATGCGCACCTACGAGCGCAACGGCGTCCACATCGACCAGTGCGAGAGCTGTCGAGGGATCTTCCTTGACTACGGCGAGCTGGAGACCCTCACCCGCATCGAGAGCCAGTGGTCCCAGCAGCACCACTCCGCGCCGCCGCCTCCCCCGCCGCCGCACGGCGCCCCGGGCTGGGGCGCGCCGCACCACGGTCACTACGGCCACCACCGCCAGCGCAGCTGGGTGGGCATGCTCTTCTCGACCTGACCGGCCGCGGACGGCACCGGGCCGGGGCCCGTCACGGGCCCCGGCCCGCTCGTCCCCGGCCGCCGCGCCCGCCCTCCCCGATCCGGCGAGGGCGGGCGCGCCCCGGAGGGACGAGCGCGTCCCCGCCGCCCCGGAGGCGCTCAAGCCGGTCAGGCCGATCAGGCAGGGAACTCGCCGGGCTTGACCTTCCGGGAGCGGGCGTTGCCCCCGACGACGGGGTTCAGGGTGAGGGTCCAGTTCTTCCAGCTGATCTGGGTGGCGGTGTAGGTGGTCCGGAACCGCAGCGCCTTGTCGAACCGCTCGAAGGCGCACGACCTGGTGAAGGTCCGGGCCCGGGAGTCCCAGTCGTCGCCGAGCGTGTAGTAGACCTTGTAGCTGCCGTCCCGCACGCCGCGGACCTTGAACTTCGACTTCTTGCGCACGTAGACGGTGACGGCCTTCTTCTTCCCCCTCACCAGGACGACGACGGCGTCCTGACGGTTGCCGTTGCGCAGCTCCAGGTAGCCGCGCCCGGTGCGGCTCTCGGACCGGATGTAGCGGCCGTTGGGCAGGCGGCGGGTGCGCTGCGCGGCCGCCTTGACCGGCACGACGTCGGCGGGGTACCCGGTCAGCGAGCGCGCGGCCTCGCGCACCGCCGGCAGCTCGTCCTCGCGCTCCATCCTGGTCAGCACGGCCGGGCCGGTGCAGACCTCCTGGTTCTGCGCCTCCTGACGCGCGGTGTCGAAGGCGGCGGCGAACCGGCGCAGCGCCGTCAGGTAGGCGTCGTGCCCGGCCCTGACCTCGGCGGGCGGCGTCAGCTCCGCCAGCCGGGTCACCGCGTCGTTCACCGTGGTCGAGGCCCGCTCCAGCCGCCCGTCGAGGCTCTTCGGCCCGTCGGCCGCGGCGAGCTTCCGCAGCGCGTCGCGCACCGGGCCGCGTGCCTTGTCCAGTTCGCTCCGGTAGGCGTCGGCGGTCAGCGCGACGGGGGCCGGCGTTCCGGGAGAGGAGGCCGTCCCGCCGGTCGCGGGCGGGCCGGCGGCGGGCTCGCGCTCGCCGGCGGTGCAGGCGCACAGGGCCAGGGCAGTGATCACGACGCAGGAGAGCAGCCGGGGGGTGGTCACCTGTCCCACTATCGCCTGCTAGATCATCGCACGTCAATGGCGGCGTCCCCGGCCGCGTCCGGCCACAGCCGCCGGACGGCCAGCCCCGCCGCCATGCCGGTGGCCGCCCCGGCGAGCACGTCGCCCGGGTAGTGGACGCCGGTGTAGACGCGGGAGAAGCAGACCCCCGCGGCCAGCGCGCAGATCGGGACCGCGACCGCCGCGGGCGCCTCCAGCGCCACGGCGGTGGCGAACGCGGCGGCGGAGGCGGAGTGGCCGGAGGGGAACGAGGTCGACACCGGCATGCGGATCAGCCGCTCCAGGGGCAGCCCCTCGGCCGAGGGGCGGGTGCGGCCGAAGATCTGTTTGCCCACCAGGTTCACCAGCGGGCTGGCCAGGCTGATCGCGAGCAGGCCGCGCGTCGCGGCGCGGCGCAGCGGCCGGCGCCCGGTGGCCGTCAGCACCCCGGCGAGCCCGGCCCACAGCAGCGAGTTGTCGGCGGCGCGGGACAGCGCGGGCACGAAACGCTCCAGGCCGGGCAGGTGCGCCCCCGCCACCGCGGCGAAGAGCCTCCTGTCCAGCCGGCTCAGCCACGGCCTCACCCTCATGCCCCGCATGCGCACCACCTTCCCGTACGGCCTCTCGCCTTCCCGCGCGGCCTCTCGCCTTCCCACGTGGCCGGCCGTATCACCGTCCTCCCGCACCGTTTCCCGTACGGCCGGCCTCCGGCTTCCCGTACGGCCGGCCGTCAGCCGACGGCGATCCGGAAGAGGGCGTCGCCCGAGGCGCGCCTGCTCACGTCGTCCGGGGGCGTCCGGCCGTCCGGGCAGCGGCGGCAGTTGGAGATCGTGACGGTGGTCGTGCCCGGCCGTTTGGCGTTGAAGACGAAGTAGCGGGCCGGACCCGCGGCGCCGGAGGCGGGGCCGGACTCCTCGCTGATGAAGGAGGCCACCGCGACGTCGGGCAGGTCGCCCATCTCCCAGTCGTCGCCGGCGGGCCGGTCGTCGTCCACCGCCAGCGTGAAGCGCGCGCCCGGGGCGACCCGGACGTCCACGGTCCTGCCGACGCTCCCGTGGAAGACCGTGCCGACGTCCTTGACGGCGCTTCCGGAGCCGCAGCCCCCGGCCAGCACCACCAGCAGCAGGGCGGCCAGCCCCGTTCGGTACATCACCCGGCTCAGCGTAGCGAGCCGGCGGGGGTGCCGTCCCGGAGGGCGCCGCCGTACGGCCCGGTGTCCGGAGGGTCCCCGCCCCGGCGGACGGCGCCGGGGCGGGGCGCGGGGCAGGACGAGGCGCGGGGGGTGAGCCGGGACGGGGCGGAGGCGAGCGCCGGGGGCCGGAAGCCGCCGGCCGGGCGGTCAGCCGCCGGCGAGGCGGGAGCGGTAGACGCGCCGGGCGCGCTCGTAGAGGGCCAGGTGGTCGTCGAGCTGCCCCGGGCGGTCGAAGACCCCGAGGTCGCGGACCATCGCCTCCAGGCCGTCCAGCCAGTCCAGGCACCAGCGGACGTCCTCGGGCCTGGCCACGTGGCGGCCGGCCACGTCGAGGTAGACCGGGCTGGTGTGGGCGTACACGCCCTCGCCGGTCAGCGAGCGCTCGTGCGGGCCTCCGACGGCCACCGCGACGACGTAGGTGGGGTCGCCGGCGACCAGCTCCGCGGTCAGCTCGCCGGGCGGTCCCTCGGCCAGGACGCCGTCGGCGGTACGGATCTCCAGCCGCTCCACCTCGGGGCCGATCGAGCGCACGACGATCGGGATCCGGTCGCCGGGTGAGAGGTCCAGGGTGTCCCCGGGTCCCCGGCCGCCGGCCGACAGCTCCAGCCAGGGGCCGGTGGTGCCGAAGGTCCGGCCCCGCCGTACGGCCTCGGCGAACGAGGCGGCGGTGAGCGGCCCGTCCACCCGCGCGTAGACGCGGGCCCAGCCGGGCGGGTTGGACTGGTTGCCCCGCCGGGCGAAGGAGATCATCGCGTCGGTGCCCGCGGTGACCGCGAGCCGGTTGCCCGCGCCGATCAGCCGCCGGTAGATCGCGGCGGGCCCGGTGATCGTGGTCTGGCTGAGCACGTCGAGGCTGTCGACCAGGCCGAGGGCGGCGTCGGCGACGATCTCCCGGGCCGTGCAGTTGCGGCCCGAGGCCAGGCCCGCCTCGGGGCCGTCGGCGTCGGTGACCGCGGCGTGGAAGGGGTGGCTGTAGCCCAGCAGCGCGCCGAGCCGGCGCAGTTCCTCGCAGCCGGCGGCGTTGGGCGGCCAGTCGGCGTCGCCGGCGAAGCCGGTGTGGAACCGTTCCGGCGGGGCCGAGACGCCGAAGGCGTACAGGTGGCCGAGCAGGTCGTTGCGGTACTCGACGCCGATCCTGGCCAGGTGGGTGGCGTCCGACCACGGCAGGTCCTGTCCCGCCCAGTGCCCCAGCGCCTCGGAGTCGTAGACGCGCGGGGTGGAGACGTTCCCGGCGACCAGGTTGAGCACGTGCAGGTCCTCGCCGTGCTGGATGGCGGCGGCGTGCTCGGGCAGGCCGACCATGTCCCCGGCCCAGTTGAGGTGGACGTGCATGTCGCCGCCGTACCAGCCGCGCGCGGCGGCGTCGTAGAGCCGCTCGGGGGTCAGCTCGACCAGGGTCTCCTCACCGGCCGCCGGGGTGATCTCCACCTGGGCGGCGCCGTACTCCATGCCCCGGGTCACCCGCACGGTCAGGGGTTCGGCGGGGACGTCCAGCACGACGTCGTCGCCGTGGAAGTAGGGCAGCACGTGGTAGTCGCGGCGGGCGGGGGCGCCCTCGGGGTACCAGCCCTGCTCGTGCCCGCCGTGGACGCTCCACCGGCAGGGGAACCCGGCGCGCAGCCGCAGGCGGGCGGCGGCGGCCGGGCGGGTCAGCGCGGAGAGGTCCACGCGGCGGCCGTCGGCGACGACCTCGCTCGCACTGGTGATCCCGACCAGCCGGGCACCGCGCGGGCCGACCTCGCAGGTCTCGCCGTCCACCGTGACGGTGGTCCTCTCGTCGCGGGCGGAGTCGAGCAGCAGGGTCGTGCGCAGCGGCCGGTCGTCCAGCACGGCCTGCGGGAGCGCCTCCAGGGTGTGGCCGCCGGGGGTGAGGCGGAGCGCGGCGAGGTTGTCGCGGACCCGGCCGTCCAGGACGCCGCGCACGATCTCGTCCATGTCGAGCCGGACCAGGCGGGTGCGCCGCTCCTGGGGGGACAGCTCCGGGTGGCGGGCGGCGACCATGGCGTGGCAGACGTCCCAGAAGGTGTCGGTGCCCATGAGGTAGGCGTCGGTCGCCATGGACTTGACGTAGAAGATGGGGTTCTCACCCCAGGTGACGCCGTGCTCGGCCAGCAGCCGGCGGTACTCCTCGGTGGCCCGGGCGACGGCGGGCGGCAGGAGTGGGTCGTGACACATCGTTTCTCCCCGTGAGAAGGCGCCTGACGATCGCCGTCATCGTGGCACCCGGACACGGACCGCCACGGCCCCGTCACACTCACTGGGAGGATTTATCACTACTTAGAGGGAAAGAAGCCAACCCATAACGGCCGATCCTCCTCCGGTTCCGGTCAGGGGTGGCCGGCGCCGCGCGGTCCTGGGGGGCCGCGCGGCCGGGAGCCCGGCTCAGCGGCTGCTCGGCGCCGGACCCAGACGCATCCGCATCGCGTGCTCCACCAGCGTGATCAGGACCTCCTTGCCGGACTCCCGGCGGCGGGCGTCGCACATCACGATGGGGATGTCCTCGTGGAGGGTCAGGCCGAGCCGTACCTCGTCGAGGTCGTAGCGGCGGGCGCCGTCGAAGCAGTTGACCGCGACGATGAAGGGCGTCTCGCGCCGCTCGAAGTAGTCGAGGGAGGGGAAGCAGTCGGCCAGCCTGCGGGTGTCGGCGAGCACGACCGCGCCCAGCGCGCCGAGGGCCAGCTCGTCCCACAGGAACCAGAAGCGCTCCTGGCCGGGCGTGCCGAACAGGTACAGCCGGTAGTCGTCGCCGATGGTGATGCGGCCGAAGTCCATCGCGACCGTGGTCGTCTTCTTGCCCTCCACCCCCGACAGGTCGTCGATCCCGATGCCCTGGTGGGTCAGGGTCTCCTCGGTACGCAGCGGCTCGATCTCCGACACCGACCCGACCAGGGTCGTCTTGCCGGCTCCGAAGCCTCCGGCGACCAGGATCTTGATCGCCTTGGGCAGCGTGACGCGCCCCGCTTCGCGGTCAGAGCGCACGGAGGCCATCCAGCACCGCCTTGTAGAGCTTCTCGTCGTGCATGTCCGTCTCCGAGTGAGGTTCTTGCGTGGCGATGAGTCCCTGGTCGAGCAGGTCGCTGAGCAGGACGCGGACCGTGCCCGCCGGGAGGTTGATGTGCGCGGCGATCTCCGCCACCGACTGGGGCCGGTGGCAGAAGCGCACGATGGCCTGGCACTCCGGATCGAGACCGCCCGCCCCCGCGTGGGCGGGGCCCACGGCCACCGCCAGGGTGATCAGGTCGAACCGGCCACGGGTGGGCTCGGTCCTGCCGCGGGTGAGGACGTAGGGCCGGACGATCGCGCCGGCGTCATCCCCCACCCACTGCGTGTCGGGATGCTCGTCGGAGGCGGGCATCACGAACCGTCGTCCCCGGCGAGGTCGGAGCGCGCGGGTGAGGTGAGGTACTGGCCGACGCGGGTGACGAGCATGGCCATCTCGTAGGCCACCAGGCCGACGTCGGCCTGGTGGGCGCAGAGCACCGCCAGGCAGGCCCCCTGCCCGGCCGCGGTCACGATCAGGTACGCCGACCGCATCTCGATGATGGTCTGGCGCACCGCGCCGCCCTCGACGCGGTCGCTGACCCCCCGGCCCAGGCTCTGGATCGCCGACCCCACCGCGGCCAGATGCTCGGCGTCGGCCCGGTCGAACCCCCGCGAGGCTGCCAGCAGCAGGCCGTCGGTGGAGAAGACGATGCCGTGCTCGGCCTCCTCCACCCTCGCGACCAGGTCGTCCAGCAACCAGGCCAGGTCGGTGAAAGATCCTGTTCCCTGCACCACTCGTTGTCCTCTTTCTGCTTAATTCTGCTGAAAGGGCGGTAAATCACCCGCCGCGGCGGCCCCCGACGCCGACGCGGATCGGAGTCGTCACGGAACCGTCATCGGTCTCGTTCCCGCGACGGGCCGCCGGCCGGATCGTCCTCTTCGGAGAGCAGCTGGGCGGCCTCGGACCGGCCCCGGCGCGTGCCGGCCTGGAAGGAGGCCATGGCCGCGCGGATCGCGTCCGGCGAGGGCTCGCCCTCGCCGGACGCGGCCGGCTCCGCGGGCTCGGCGGACCACTGGCGCTCCTCCTGGAGGGGGGCCGCGAGGTTGGTCTGCGGGACGCGGCGCGGCAGGCCGCCGGGCGTGTGGCTGGTGTCGGGCGGCGGCAGGAGCGGCGGCGCCGCAGGCGTGGCGGGCGCGGCGGCGGCCGTACGGCGCGCCGCCGATCCGCCGGCTCCGCCGTCCATGTCATCCTCGACGCCGGCCGGGGCGGCCGGGGCGGCCGGGGCTGCTCCGACGGCCCCGACGGCCCGGCGCACGGCCTCCCGGGCCGGGCTCTCCCGGAAGGCGGAGCCCGGCGCGGAGGAGGGGTCGGGCACGGAGGAGGGATCCGCCAGGGACGGCCCGGCGGGGAGTCCCGCCCGCGGGGCGGCGGAGAAGACCGCCTCGGGGACCCGTACGGCGTTCTCCATCGTGACGTCGGCGGGGATCCCGGCGTCCCCGGGCCTGTCCCGCCCGCCGTTCCCGCCGTCTCCGCCCTCGCTCACCAGCTCCTGGGGGATCAGGACGACGACCGTCGTGCCGCCGTACGGCGAGGTCTTGAACGCCACCCGGATCTCGTGCCGCTCGGCCAGCCGGCTGACCACGTACAGGCCCAGGCGGGCGTTGCCGGCGAGCTTGAGCTCGGGGGGGTTGGCGATCCGCTCGTTGGCGGCGGCGATGTCCTCCGGGCTCATGCCCAGGCCCCGGTCCTCGATCTCCAGGGCGTAGCCGTGGGCCACGACGCCCCCGCTGACCTGCACGGTCGTGTAGGGCGGGGAGAAGGACGCGGCGTTCTCGACGAGCTCGGCCACCAGGTGGATGACGTCGCCGACCGCGCGCCCCTCCAGCTCGGCGTCGCCCAGGGGCAGCACGTCCACCCGGGTGTAGTCCTCGATCTCGGCCAGCGCGCCGCGGACCACGTCGATCATCGGGACCGAGTCGCGCCAGGCGCGGCCGGGTGAGGCGCCCGCCAGCACCAGGAGGTTCTCGGCGTAGCGCCGCATACGGGTCGCCAGGTGGTCGAGCCGGAACAGGTCCCGCAGCTCCTGCGGGTCGTTCTCCCGGCGTTCCATGACGTCCAGCACGCTGAGCTGGCGGTGGACCAGCGACTGGGTACGGCGGGCGAGGTTGCGCAGGATGTCGGCGATGTCGCGGCGGAGCTGGGCCTGCTCGGCGGCGACCTTGATGGCGGTGCGCTGCACGGCGTTGAACGCCTGGCCCACCTGGCCGATCTGGTCGCTGCCGAACTCCAGCTCGGGGGCCTCGGCCGCGACGTCGACCTCCTCTCCGTGGCCGATCCGCTCGACGACCGAGGGAAGCCGTTCGTCGGCGAGCTCCCGGGCCGCGTCGCGCAGCTTCTCCAGCTGCCGGATCAGGGCGCGGGCGGTGGTGATGGACAGCACGATCGAGGCGATGACGGCGAGCAGTCCGAGTCCTCCGGCCAGGACCAGCCGGACGATGACGCCGGTGGCGACCGGCCCGGACCGCTCGACCACGCCGGCGCCCGAGGCGAGCACGACCTCGGCCAGCCGGGAGTGCGCCGGCTGGGCGACCGCGCTCCACTGCTGGGCGTCGATCAACCCGGAGGACACCGCCTGGTCGTTGCCGATCAGCAGGGTCTCCAGGGAGCGCAGCCGGGTGAACTGCTGCCCTTCGGACAGCCGCCGGTAGGCGTCCTGGTCGGAGGCGGGCAGCTCGTCCATCGACTGGGTCACCAGAAGCTGCCGGTTGCCGACGAGCTGGGTGAGCTGGACGCGCTCGGCGCCGGTGAGCCGGCCCGCCGTCAGGGCGCCGGCCACCAGGGCGTCCTCCTGGGCCAGGAGGTCGCGGGCCCGGTTCATCCTGATCAGTGCCCGGGTGTCTCCGGCGATCTCCTCGTCGTCCAGCGTCGCCATGGAGTCGTAGACGCGGAAGACCGCGTCGACGGCGCCGGTGAACATGGCGACCGCGTGGGCGCGGTCCATCTGCCCGCCGTCGATCGCCCCGCGCGCGGCGGTCAGGTCGTCGAGCAGCCGGCGGACCTCGCCGATGTGCCTGCCGAGCGTGTCGCTTCCCAGCAGCTCCACGGCGCGGCCGGAGGTGAGCGTGCGGAAGTTCGCGGCGGCGTCGTCGGTGCGCCCGCGCTGGGCGGCCAGCGCCTGCTGCCGCTGGCGCGGCCCGACGGCACTGCCCAGGGTGACCGCGGTGAGGCGGCGCTCGGCCTGGAGGGCGACGATGAGCTGCTCGCCGGGGTCGGCCACCTCGGTGCTGAGCGTGGCGACGCCCAGCATGTTGACGCCGTCCCGGACGGTCACCCACGCGGTGAACGCCCAGAGTGCGACAAGTGATACCAGCAGCGCCGTCACCTTGGTCCGCAGGCGTGGATCACGCACGCGCATAGCATCAACCCCGGAAAAAAGCAGAAAAATGGCTGTTTCGTCGCGGACCGATCAGCACATATACGTCGCCGTCGCCGCTTTGCAGGGATAAGTAGTACATCCCCAATGCACCCGCCAAACCCTAGCAATATCCCCAAATACCCTCAAGGCGAGGCATGAGTAAAAATGCCCGTCTGTCCTTTTCGAGAGGTTCACCAGTGGTTTTTCCGGTGCTCACTCCGGCATGGCCCCCGTCTCCCCTCCGGAGAGGTGGAGCGCCCCCAGGACGGCCGCCCGCACGATGGCGACCGGCAGGTAGAGGTCCTTGTCGACCCAGAGCGGCGGCGGCCGGTGGTCCCGGGCGGCCAGCAGCGCCTCGCGGCCGCGCCGTACCGCGTCCCGCTCCCGCCGTGCCGCGGCCGGCTCCCGCCCGCGGGCGGCGCCGGTCAGCAGCAGGGTCTGCAGTGCGTAGGCGGTCTCCTCGGCGGTGCCCTCCCAGCGGCCCCAGGAGCCGTCCGGGCGCTGGGTGGCGAGCACCCAATCCGCGGCCCGGCCGACCGCCTCCCGCGACTCCGGGCCGCCGAACTCGGCCAGGGCGATCGCGCAGCAGGCCGTGGCGTAGTACGGCGAGACGTGCCAGCGGTCCGTCCACCTCCCCTCGCCGTCCTGGCGGTCGCGCAGCCAGGAGACGAGCTTGGCGACGACGGCCGCGTGCCGGGGCTCGCCGCCGCGGCGGCGCACGTACTCACCGAAGGCGTCGAGCACGTGGGCGTTGGTCGTCGGGGACATCCCCTCCTCGCCGCGCCAGGTGCAGAAGTGGGTGTCCAGCTCGAACGGCCACAGCCCCTCGGGCTCGCACGGCTCGCCGAGCAGCGCCAGCGCGTGCAGCGCCACGGAGGTGGTGTCGGCGTCGGCCGGCAGCCCCGGCCCGGTGGCGACCCCGTCCGGTCCCAGCCTCTCGCGCAGGCTCGCCGCCAGCTCTGGCGGCGCCTCCACGGGGAGGCCGGCGCGCAGCAGCCAGCTCAGCGTCCAGCCGCGCTCGAACACGGTGATGGGGAGGGCACACGGCACCGGCCCGCCGGAGACCGACACCACCTCCTCCAGGTACCGCCGCACCGGGGCCGCCGCGCCGGGCGGGCGCGCGCCGTTCCCGGGGCCGCCCGCCGGGGCGTCCCCCTCCGGCCCGGCGCCCGGCGGGGCCGCGGCCAGCCAGGCGGCGCTCGCCGCGGGCGACGCGCCCACGGCCGCCATCCCCGCGGTCATCGGCGTCGGGGCGATCCCCTGCGCGGCCGCCCCTTCCGGGCCCGCCGCCTCCAGCGCGTGGACCAGCTTCTGCGGAACGGCCGCGCCGGAGGCCATCCACCGCCTGACCGCGGCCAGCTTGGCGCCGTCCGCACCCGGGAACGGCCCCGGCGCCGGGCCGAGGCGGCCGGCGGTGTCCGGGTCCTCCGCGTCGAGGTGACCGCCGATCAGGGAGAGCAGGCAGGGCACGATGAGCTCGATCGCCGGCATGTCCGGCAGCGGTTCCTTCCGGCCCGGGGCCGCCTGGGACCGCACCAGCGCGAGGCCCCGGGCGGCGGCCTTGGCCAGCAGGTCGCGGTCGGCGGAGGACTCCCGGCGGCGCTCGGCCAGCAGCGCCTCGACCGCGCTGAGGGTGGGGACGAGGCCGTGGTGGCCCGGAGGGCCCCAGCCGCCGTCCCCCCGCTGGGTGGCGATCAGGAAGTCGATCCGCCCGGCGTGCCCGGACAGCCACGGCGCCAGGCTCACCACCCGGCCGGTCTCGTACGGCGAGGGCGACACCTGGCCCCAGGGCTCGGCCAGCAGGCCGGCCACCAGCTCCCGCGCCGCGGCGGGCAGGTCGCCGGGGGCGTGAGACCGGCCGGGCGTCTCCGGGGCGGGCCGGCCGGCGGCGCTCACGACACTCACAGCATTCACGGCGCTCACGGCATTCACAGCGCTCACGGCGCCCGCAGCGCTCACGACGCCGGTCACAGCGTCCCCCAGTAGTCGCCGACCCGGTAGAACCCGGCGCAGAAGTCCATCTGGCGCTCCATGTAGCGGGCCAGCTCCGGGTGGGCGTCCAGCGCGGCCAGGAGCTCCCTGGCGTCGGCGGCGAGTTCGGCGGTCCGCCGTTCGATCCCGGCGCGGCCGCCGCCGAGCGGGATCGCGTTGAGGTCGCCCCAGGCGACGTCCCGCTCGTAGGTGCCGAGGTCGTTGAGGAGGCGGATGACCCGCTGCACGGCCCGGCTCGCCTCGCGCAGCGGCTCGGCGTCCGCCACCGCCCCGCCGTCCGCGACGTGGATCCAGTGGGCGGCGAAGACGAAGGAGAAGCCGAGGTTGTCGGCGTTGGCGAGATACTCCTCCAGCGTGGGCCGGGCCTTCTCGCTCTTCCAGCGCCACTCGGTGAGCATGCCGTCCAGCATCCGCCGCAGCTCGTCGCGCCAGACCGGCCCGAGCACGCCGTACGCGGGCGAGGCGGACAGCTCGTCGCGGATGTCCGCCAGCATGCGGGTCAGGTCGTCGCCGGGGACGGGCGGGGCGCCCGCGGCCACGTCCGCGCAGCGCCGGGCGATGCCCTCGACCTCCTCCCGGGAGTCGGCGACGTAGTCGACGAGCCAGTCCAGGCCGAAGGCCCACAGGGTGACCTTGTTGGCCATCCGCAGCCGGTCGGCGTCGAGCCACGGCCCGCTGAAGGCCATCGCCAGGGAGAGCGTGCTGTACAGGGCGGCGTCGAACGGCTTGGCGGAGAACAGTTCCGGGTAGGCCGCCGCCCACCCGCGCATGTCCCGCTGGGCGTGGCCGGCCCCGGCGCAGATCGCCCCGCACTCCGCGGCCGGCGGCCAGGCGTCCCGGGCGGGCGCGGCCGTCATCGCCCGGCCCCGACCCGGTCGCGTCCGGTGAAGGACACCTTCAGCATGACCTTCTGCTTCGGGCGCAGCGAGGCCGCCCAGCCCATGGGGTACGGCCCCGGGGTGGGCACCGACACGCGGTACCGGCTGAGGATGGAGGCGACCACGAGCGGCGCCTCGACGTAGAACAGGTGCTCGCCCAGGCACTTGTGCGGCCCGCCGCCGAAGGGGAAGTAGGAGTACCTGTGCCTGCGCTCCCCCTCGGCGGGCGCGAACCGCTCGGGGTCGAACTCGTCCGGGCGCTCCCAGAACGCGTCCAGCCGCTGCGTGGCGTAGGGGGAGATGAACACCGTCGAGCCGCGCCGGATCCGCACGCCGCCGATCTCCGCGTCCTCCATGACCTGCCGCGGCAGCAGCCAGCCCGCCGGGTACATGCGCAGGGTCTCCAGCAGCGCCATCCGGGTGTAGGTGAGCCGCGGGAGGTGCTCGGGCAGGGCCGGGCCGCCGCCGACCACCTCGTCGATCTCGGCCTGGAGCCGGGCCTCGACCTCCGGGTGCTCCTTCAGCAGCAGCCACAGCCAGGTGATGACCATCGCGGTGGTCTCCGAGGAGGCGGCGTAGACGCTGACCAGGGCGTCGCGGATCTGCTTGGCGGTGAGCGGGTCGCCGTTGTCGTCGGTGGCGCGGCAGAGCATCGAGATGACGTCGGTGCTGTCGTCCGGGTGCTCCATGGCACGGCGCACGATCGGGTACACGACGTCGTCGATTCGCTGGACGGCCCTCTCCAGGGCCCGGTCGCGGGGCACCCGGATCGTGTAGGGCATGAACGGCATGAGGAACCGGTAGACGAGCGAGTTGGCGACCGTGTCGAAGGCGGGGATGATGTCCTCCCCGTCCTTGCGGTCCAGCTTGTCGCCGAACAGCACCCGGTTGACGATGTAGGTGAGGATGGTGGACATCTCGGTGGCGGCGTCGAAGCTCTGCCCGGACCGGGCGAGGTCGTCCCACTCCTCGATGCGGCCGGCGACGCGCCGGGAGACCTCCTCGGTGATCGTGGCGATGTACCGGGTGGTGAACATCGGCTGCAGGATCTTCCGGCTGACGTGCCACTGCTCGCCGTCACCCATGATGCTGTGCCCGAAGAGCCGGTCCAGGGGACGCCAGAACATCCCCACCCGCTGGTAGTTCGTCCACTCCAGGCGCATCACCTGCTGGACGTGGTCGGGGTGGGAGACCAGGTAGGGCCGGAACGGTCCCAGCCCCAGCCGGACGACCTCCCCGCCCGACCGGCGGGCGAGGTCCGCCAGGGCGACCGCGGGGTCGCGGAGCAGGGCCGGAAGGGCCCGGTGCATCGGAACGGACCTCGCCCGTCGAGCGGATGAAACGGCCACATCTGTCGGCATCGCCAAGGTCTCCCCACCGGCGCCCCGAATCCGCGCAGCACGAGACCGCCCATGGCGGTGCGGGCCGTACGGGATCCGGGAGCGGGGTCCGGCCACCTCGCCACGGCCGGTTCCCGCGCGGAAGGAACAGGTCAGGACCTGCCGGAGGGCAGCCCTCGCGCGACCTTCCCGCGCACCGTCATGCGCTTTCCGTCCTTGCGGTATTCACTGAGCGCACTATTACGACATTTGCAACTCTTGGCGCGAAACATTACATGATCCACCACTTGTGATCAAGTGGTGGTAAAACCATAAACTGCATCAGTACCGACAACTCCGGGCATTGGACCCGAATTAACAAGACGGAAACCCCTGTATGTCAACTTTCGCCTTGACATTCCACCACATCGGGTGGTCATCTGAGGTCCGGCCCGGACGGTGCCGCCGCCGGGCGTGACCGGCCGGCCGTCGCGGCGGGTCCCCGGCTCCCAGCCCGCCGGGCCCCGGCCCATCGGCTCACAGGCCCGGTCCGCGGGGTCCGCTCACTCGCGGAAGGCCGCCAGGATCCGGTCGGCGGCCAGGGACGGCGTCAGCGTCCCGGCCCGCACGTCCCGCTCGATCTCGGCGGTGATCCCGGCCACCCGCGGATGCCCGTGCAGCGCCGCCAGCAGCCGGTCGGTCACCAGCGACCAGGTCCAGCGGACCTGCTGGCGCCGGCGGCGCTCCTCCAGCTCACCCGAGGCGGCCAGCGCGTCCTGGTGGGCGACGACGTGCGCCCACAGCTCGTCCAGCCCGGCGCCCGACATCCCGCTGCAGGTCAGCACCGGCACCGTACGCTCCGAGCGCAGCAGCCGCAGCGCCCCGGCCAGCTCCCGGGCCGCCTTGCGGGCGTCGGCCTCCCCCGGCCCGTCGGCCTTGTTGACCGCGATCACGTCGGCGAGCTCCAGCACGCCCTTCTTGATGCCCTGGAGCTGGTCGCCCGTCCGCGCCAGGGCCAGCAGCAGGAAGGTGTCGACCATGTCGGCGACGGCGGTCTCGGACTGGCCCACGCCGACGGTCTCCACCAGCACGACGTCGTAGCCGGCGGCCTCCACCACGACCATCGCCTCCCGCGTCGCCCGCGCGACGCCGCCCAGGGTGCCGGAGGTCGGCGAGGGCCGGATGAAGGCGTCCGGGTCGGCGGCCAGGCGCGCCATCCTCGTCTTGTCGCCGAGGATGCTGCCGCCGGTCCTGGTGGACGACGGATCGACGGCGAGCACCGCCACCCGGTGCCCCTGACCGGTCAGCCGCACGCCGAGGGCGTCGATGAACGTCGACTTGCCCACCCCCGGCACGCCGGTCACGCCGACCCGGCGCGCCCGGCCGGCCGACGGGGTCAGCTCGGCCAGCAGCCGCTGCGCCAGCTCCCGGTGGTCGGGGCGGGAGGACTCCACCAGGGTGATCGCCCGTGCGATCCACGCCCGGGAGCCCTCCTTCACCCCGGCGGCGTAGTCGTCAAGCGTCCGCGCCATGGTCCAGCCGGGTGAGCAGGTCGGCGAGCAGCCCGCGGGCGGCGTCGGCGATCACGGTGCCGGGCGGGAAGATCGCCGAGGCCCCGGCGGCGCGCAGCGCGTCGAAGTCGCCCGGCGGGATCACCCCGCCGACCACGATCATGACGTCCCCGGCGCCGAGCGCGGCGAGCGCGTCGCGCAGGGCGGGCACCAGCGTCAGGTGCCCCGCCGCCAGCGAGGAGACCCCGACCACGTGCACGTCGGCCTCGACCGCCTGGCGGGCGACCTCCTCGGGCGTCTGGAACAGCGGGCCGACGTCCACGTCGAACCCGAGGTCGGCGAAGGCCGTGGCGATCACCTTCTGGCCCCGGTCGTGGCCGTCCTGGCCCATCTTGGCCACCAGGATCCGGGGGCGTCGCCCCTCCAGCCGCTCGAACCCGGCGCACAGGTCGCGGACCTCGTCCACGCCGGAACCCACCTCCTCCCGGTACACCCCGGAGATCGTGCGGACCTGGCCGGCGTGCCGGCCGAAGACCTTCTCCAGCGCCTCGGAGATCTCCCCGACGGTGGCCTTGGCGCGGGCCGCCTCCACCGAAAGCGCGAGCAGGTTCGCGCCGTCCTCCGCGCCCTTCGTCAGCGCCGCCAGCGCCTCCTCCACCGCGCGCGGGTCGCGCTCGGCGCGCAGCCGGCGGAGCTTGTCGAGCTGCCGGGCCCGCACCGCGGTGTTGTCGACCTTCAGCACCTCGATGGGCTCGTCGGCGTCGGGCCGGTACTTGTTGACGCCGATGACCGGCTGCGCCCCGGTGTCGATGCGGGCCTGGGTGCGGGCGGCGGCCTCCTCGATGCGGAGCTTGGGCAGCCCGGCGTCGATCGCGGCGGCCATGCCCCCGGCCGCCTCCACCTCCTCGATGTGCCCCCACGCCCTGCGCGCCAGCTCGGCGGTGAGCCGCTCGACGTAGTAGGAGCCGCCCCACGGGTCGATCACCCGGCAGGTGCCCGACTCCTGCTGCAGCAGCAGCTGGGTGTTGCGGGCGATCCGCGCCGAGAAGTCGCCCGGCAGCGCCAGCGCCTCGTCCAGCGCGTTGGTGTGCAGCGACTGGGTGTGCCCCTGGGTGGCGGCCATCGCCTCCACGCAGGTGCGCACCACGTTGTTGAAGACGTCCTGGGCGGTCAGCGACCAGCCGGAGGTCTGCGAGTGCGTCCGCAGCGACAGCGACTTGGGGTTCTCCGCCCCGAACCCCGACACCAGCCTCGCCCACAGCAGCCGGGCGGCCCGCAGCTTGGCGACCTCCATGAAGAAGTTCATGCCGATGCACCAGAAGAACGACAGGCGCGGCGCGAACGCGTCGACGTCCAGGCCCGCGCCGACCCCGGCTCGCAGGTACTCCAGGCCGTCGGCGAGGGTGTAGGCCAGCTCCAGGTCGCAGGTCGCCCCGGCCTCCTGGATGTGGTAGCCGGAGATCGAGATCGAGTTGAACTTCGGCATCCGCTCGCTGGTGTAGGCGAAGATGTCGGAGATGATCCGCATCGACGGCCCAGGAGGGTAGATGTAGGTGTTGCGGACCATGAACTCCTTGAGGATGTCGTTCTGGATGGTGCCGGCGAGCTGCTCCGGCGCCACCCCCTGCTCCTCGGCGGCCACGATGTACAGCGCCAGCACCGGCAGCACCGCGCCGTTCATGGTCATCGACACGCTCATCCTGTCCAGCGGGATGCCGTCGAAGAGCTGCCGCATGTCGTAGATCGAGTCGATCGCCACCCCGGCCATGCCGACGTCGCCGGCCACCCGGGGGTGGTCGGAGTCGTAGCCCCGATGGGTCGCCAGGTCGAAGGCGACCGACAGGCCCTTCTGCCCGGCGGCGAGGTTGCGCCGGTAGAAGGCGTTGGACTCCTCGGCGGTGGAGAAGCCGGCGTACTGCCGGATCGTCCACGGCTGGGTGGCGTACATCGTCGGGTACGGCCCGCGCAGGTACGGCGCCACGCCCGGGTAGGTCGCCGGGAAGTCCAGCCCGTCGAGGTCGGCGGCGGTGTAGAGGGGCTTCACCCCGATCCCCTCGGGGGTCTCCCACACCGGCCCGCCCCGGCCGTTTCCGGAGGCACGCCGTACGGCCGGCCCGGCGGCGCTCCCACCGCCGTCCGGTGGAACCGAGGAGGCGCTCTCACCGCCGTCCAGCGGGACCGAGGAGAAGTCGGGAATCATCGGGTCACCCCCAGGTCGTCGAAGGTCGTGCGGAGCACGCCGAGCGCGTCGCACCCGGCGTACAGGTGGTCGTCCACACCCGGGTACTCCCCCCGCCCGGCCAGCCAGATCCTCCTGGCCCCGGCCGCGCGCAGCGCGGCGGCCACCGGGGCGGCGTGCTCGCCGTACAGGCGGTCGCCGGAGCACAGGCAGGCGACCCGCGCGCCGGAGGCGGTGAACGCGGCGGCGATCTCCTCCGGGTCGGTCAGCGGGCCGCCCGGCACGGTGGCGATCCCGCCGGCCTGGAACAGGTTGGCGGCGAACGACGCCCTGGCGTTGTGCGCGGCCACCGGCCCGATGGTCGCCAGGAACACCCGGGGGCGGACCGGCTGGGCGTCGGCCAGGTCGCGCAATCGCTCGAACTCCCCGGCGTAGTGGACGCCGGAGGCGGGACGCGGGTGCGGCGGGCGCCGCAGCGGGCGCTCGGCCGGGTCGGGGAACTCGCTCACCCCGGTGATCGGGTCACGGCGGTGCGCGACGGCCTCGGCACGCCGCTCCCGGGTGGCGGCCAGCCGCTGGGCGACGAGGTCGTCCCCGCCCTCCGACCCCGCGCCGCCGGCGCGCTCGATCTCCCGGAACCACCCCCAGGCCCGCTCGGCCAGGTCGCGGGTGAGGCGCTCGACGTAGTAGGAGCCGCCGGCCGGGTCGGCCACCCGGGCCACGTGGGCCTCCTCCAGCAGCAGCGAGTGGGTGTTGCGCGCGATGCGGCGGGCGAAGGCGTCCGGCAGGCCCAGCCGGGCGTCGAACGGCTGCACGGTCACCGCGTCGGCCCCGCCGGTGCCGGCCGCGAAGCAGGCGAGCGTGGTGCGCAGCATGTTCACCCACGGGTCGCGGGCGGTCATCATGGCCGAGGAGGTCACCGCGTGCTGGCGCTGCCCGGCGTTCCGCGTCACCCCGCACACCTCGGCGACCCGGGCCCACAGCAGGCGCGCGGCGCGGAGCTTGGCGATGGTGAGGAACTGGTCGGCGGTGGCGGCGTAGCGGAACTCCAGCTGCCCGAACGCCTCCTCCTCGCCCAGCCCGGCGCCGGTCAGCACCCGCAGCGCCGCGACGCCCGCGGCGAGGGAGCAGCCCAGCTCGTCGGCGTCGCCGCCGCCGGCGTCGTGGTACGGCGTGGCGTCCACGACGGCCGCGCGCAGCCCGGGGAACTCCGCGGCGCAGCGCCGGGCCAGGTACGCGGCGGTCTCCGGGTCGCGCAGCGGGTCCGCGCCCAGGGTGCCGGTCAGGAACCCCGCCACGGACCCGCCGTCGCCGCCGCCGGCCGCGGGCCCGCCGGGGCCGCTCCCGGCGGGGCGCTCACGGGCGGCCTGCCCGGCCGCCAGTGTGAACAGGGTCTCGGCCGCCTCGCGGGTGCGCTCCCCGGCGTCCAGCGCGACCGAGATCAGCTCCAGGTGGACCCGTTCCAGGACGCGCGGCAGGTCCTCGGGGCCGACGGCGAGCCACAGCGAGGTGACGCCGTTCTCCAAGTCGGCGAGCACCGCCTCGGCGTCGGCCGTCTCGTGCCGCTGCCGCGTCTCCCAGCCGCCGCCCCCGGGCCGGGAGCCGCGGACGTAGGGGGCGGCTCCCGGCAGACCGGGATCGCCGGGCAGGTCGGAGGCGTCGTAGAGCGGGGCGATGGTCACACCGTCGTGGGTCGTCACGGCCAGCGCCTCCTCGGGCGAGGCCGCCTCCACGCCCGACCTGCGCAGGACCCCGAGCGCCAGTTCCCGCCACCGCTCCCGCGTGGCCGGAGGGAAGCCGGCGGTCCATCGAAGTTCCTCAGGCGGCACCGTCATGCCTGGGATCGTAAGCCCCGCGGCCCGGTGACGGCGTCCCGGGGTCCCCGCCCGGGTGTGTCCCGCCCGGGGTCCGGGCCTGTCAGGTGACGGGCTCCTCCCAGGCGGCGTTCCAGGTGGCGCGGTCGACGGCGCCGGTGGCGGGCAGGCCCTTCTCCTCCTGGAACTTGCGGCAGACCCGCTGGGACTCCTCGCCGTACAGGCCGTCGGCGTCGAGATCCCAGCCGCGCTCGCGCATCTGGCGCTGCCAGGTGCGGACGTCCGCGCCCTCCATGACCGGCGGGTACTTCAGGACGCGCCCGGGGAAGACCGGGTGCGGCTCCGGCGGGGCGGGGGTGCCGCCGGGACGGGGCGCGCCCCGCTTCACCCACGCGTACAGCGGCTCGCCGGGGCAGTCGGTGGCGTACCCGTCGCGGTGACCCTTGATCTCCCGGCCCGCGCCGCCCTCGGCGCGCAGGTACTCGACCGCGTCGAGTACGGCGTGCAGGATGCCGTCGGTGGGCTTGGTGAGCCCGGTCGAGCCGACCAGGGCCAGCACCGCGTAGTGGCCGCTGTTGAGGCCGGGGCCGTTGGCCGCGGGCAGGTGGTGCAGCCCCCTGCCCTCGAACACCTTCCGGTGCGGGCACGCCACCATGCTGTAGCCGATGTCCAGCCAGCCGTTGCCGTCCATGTGCTGGTTCTGGATGGACCTGACCAGGGCGACGCACTTGGCGTGGTCGTCGACGATTCCGGGGTCGACGCGCCCGCCGGTGTAGTGGACCTTCACGCCCTTGGTGGAGGAGATCCGCGAGTACGAGCCGCGGGGGGCGCGGGCGCCCCATGCGCGGCGGGTCACTATGTCGGCCACAGGTGTCTCCAGGGGGAACGCGAACTGCTCGATGTACCGCGCGACCGACGTTATCCGTAGCGTCCCACGAAGCGGGGCGGGTTTCGCAAATACCACCAGTCGCATCTTCGTCACATGCGGGGCCAATGACGGTTACACCCCGAACATGGACGTATCACTTCCACCTCCGGAGAGGTCGAAACCACCGGCGTCCCGCGGCGCCGGGCCCGGTCGTTCCCGCGTGGACCCGCCTGCGGCGGAAGATCGCAGGTCGGAAGCGAGGGGCGCGAGCCATGACGGCCCGCCGGGGACACGTCGAATGACCCGGACCACGTCGCCTCACCGGAACCGGGCGGACGACCATGACGCCCCGCCGAGGCCGGCTGCGGACGGACCGGGCCGCGGTGTCTCTTCCCCGGCTTCGACGGGCCGCCCCGCTAGAGCGTCTCGCCCCGGTCGGGGCGGATGACCCGGCGTTCGGTGACGATGGCGGTGATCAGGTCGCGCGGCGTCACGTCGAAGGCCGGGTTCAGCACGGCCGCGCCCTCCGGCGCCAGCCGTACCCCTCGCACGCCGAGCACCTCCTCCGGGTCGCGGTCCTCGATCTCGACGCGGTCCCCGGAGGGGGTCGCGAGGTCCACGGTGGACTCCGGGGCGACGACGACGAACGGCACCCCGGCGCGGCGGGCGCCCAGGGCCAGCGCGTAGGAGCCGATCTTGTTGGCGGTGTCGCCGTTGGCGGCGATCCGGTCGGCGCCGATCAGCACGGCGTCGGCCTCTCCCCTGGCCAGCAGGAACGGTCCCGCCGAGTCGACGACCAGCCGGTACGGGGCTCCCATCCGGCCCAGCTCCCAGGCGGTGAGCCGGGCGCCCTGCAGCAGCGGCCGGGTCTCCAGGGCCAGCACCCCGGCCAGTCGTCCCCGCTCGTGCAGGGTCTGCGCGACGCCGAGCGCGGTGCCGCGCTCCACCGCGGCCAGGCCGCCGGTGTTGCAGACGGTCATGATCCGCGGCCGGTCACGGCCGGTCAGCTCGCACACCAGGTCCGCGCCCCGCTCCCCCATGGCGCGGCAGGCCGCGATGTCGGCGTCGCGGATCTCCAGCGCGCGGCCGAGCACCGCCTCGAACCCCCCGCCGAGGTGCTTCAGCGCCTCGTCCACGCCCCAGGCGAGGTTGACCGCGGTCGGCCGGGCGGCCCGCAGCCGGGCCGCGGCGGCGGCCGGGTCCGGTTCGGTGGCCGCCGCGAGCGCGACGCCGAGCGCCCCGGCGACGCCGAGCGCGGGCGCTCCCCGTACGGCCAGCCGCCGGATGGCGTCGATGAGGCCGTCCACCGTCGTGACCCGGACGACGACGCACTCGCCGGGCAGCAGGGTCTGGTCCACAAGCTCGACGGCGTCACCGGCCCAGTCGATCGTCCGCATACCTGGCAATCTACGCCCGCTCCCCGGGGAGGCCGCCACCCCTGTTCCGGCCCGGCGGCCACGACCGCACGACGGCGCGGGGGACAGACCTGGGCGTCGCCGAGGCCAGGAGAACCTGACTCCCCGGATAGGACCGGGCAGGCCGGGCGGGCGCGCACCGTGCCCCGGCGATGACCGGCCGCCCAGGTCAGACGGGTTCTGGCTGCTTCTCCCTGTGCGGCGCGGGCGGAGGCGCCCGTCCGAAGCGCGCCCGCCGTCCTCGCAGCCCGGCGAACAAGTCGGGGCCGCCGTACGTCTCAGAGAGGCATGAGACGATCCAACGGCGCCGGGCGCCTCCCGGCCCTCTCGATGGTGGTGGCGGGCGTGCTGATGGCCTCGGCCGCGTGCGGCTCGGCGACGCCCGTCCAGCGGAACGGCTCCCCCGTGGGGACCGCCGGTGACGCCGCACCGATCGCAGCCGGGGACGCCGCGCCGATCACGGCAGGGGGAGCGCGGCCCGCGGACACCGCGCCGATCGCGGCCGGAGGCGCCGTGACGGCGACGACCGGGGACGCCGCGCCGGCCGCGGCGGGGGAAGCGCGGCCCGCGGACGCCGCCCCGGCGGCGGGCGTCGCCGCCCTCCCGGGCACGGCGGCGCCCGGACGCTGCCGGACCGGCGCGCTCTCGGCCCGGGTCGGGCGGGTGGACGCGGGCGCGGGTCAGCGGTACGCGCCGCTGGTGCTCACCAACAGGTCCTCCGGGACCTGCCGGGTGTACGGCTTCCCGGGCCTGGTCATGATCGACCGCGGCGGCGACGCGTTGCGCACCAGGCCGCGGCGGGAGAACGTCCGCCCGCAGGGGGTGACCCTGCGGCCCGGCGCCTCCGCCCACTTCAGGATGCACTGGACCGAGGTGCCGAGCGGGCGGGAGACCACCTGCCCGGCGGCCGCGCGGCTGATGGTCATCCCGCCGGACGAGACCGCCTACCTGACGATCCCCTTCACCGCGCGGGTCTGCGGCGACGGGCGCATCGACCTCACCCCGGCGGCCCCGGGCGCACGCCTCTGACCCCGGCGGCCCCGGGCGCACGCGCACGCCTCTGACCCCGTCCCCCTCTCCGGCCGCGCCCCCGGGGGCCGTGAAGCATGATCGGTTACGCTGGCGGGATGTTGCTGGAGCATCGCGGTGCGCGGCCGGTGGTTCCGGAGTCCGCGTACGTCGCCCCCTCCGCCGTGCTCTGCGGCGCGGTCGTCCTCGGCGAGCGGGCCCGCGTCCTGCACGGCGCCGTGCTCACCGCCGAGAGCGGCGAGGTGCGCGTCGGAGCGGACGTGGTGGTGATGGAGAACGCCCTGGTCCGCGGCCGGGCCGGGCACCCGGCGGTCCTGGGCGACGCCGTGCTGATCGGTCCGCACGCGCACGTCAACGGGGCGGTCGTCGAGGACGAGGTGTTCGTCGCCACCGGCGCCTCGCTGTTCCCCGGGGCGGTGGCGGGCACCCGGTCGGAGCTGCGGATCAACAGCGTGCTGCACGTGAACTCCCGGCTGGCCCCCGAGACCGTCGTGCCGATCGGCTGGATCGCGGCCGGCGACCCGGCCCGGCTGTTCTCCCCCGACCGGCACGAGGAGCTGTGGGAGGTCCAGCGCGAGCTCGACTTCCCCGGCACCGTCTACGGCGTGCCGCGCGGCTCGTCGATGCGCGGCATCATGGCCCGCCAGGTCGAGTTCTACGGCGCCCACCTGGAGGACCGCCTGCTCGACGATCCCGGCGGGCACGGAGGCTGACCTCCCGCCGGGCGGCCTCCCGCGTCAGCCCGCCGGGGCGTCGCCGTAGGCGGCCAGGAGCGCGGGGAGCGTTCCGGTGGCCGCGGCGATGGCGGCGGTGTCCTGGTACTCGCGCCATCGCACGACCTTCCCGCCGTACACGGTGAGCACCCCGACGAAGCCCGCGGCGGCGCGGAGGCCGGTGGTGGTCACCGTCCCGGCCAGCTCGTACTCCACGACGATGGTCCCCGGGTCGTCCGTACGGTGGACCACGACGTCGCGGACCTCCTCGAACCGCACGGGCAGCGCGGCCCGGCCCCGCTCGGCGAAGGCGGTGAACTCCCGGCGTCCCTCGATGCGGCGCGGACGGCCGGGCGGGGCGAACGGGGTCTCGACGACGGCGTCCTCGGCGAGCAGGTCGCCGAAGCCGGCGCCGCCCTCCAGCCACCGCTTCCGCGCGGCCTCGAAGACCTCGACGGGACCGGGCGCACCGGCCGTTCCCAGCACGTTCTCGGGCATGATGGATCCCCTCCCTGGCGGACGGATAAGATGAGTTTTGACTCACTTTGATAATCGTGAGCGGAGACTCACTTTGTCAACGCCCGGAAGGAGGACGGTTCCGATGGCCCCGCCGACATCACGGCCGACAGATCCCGCCGAGCCCGGCACCGCCGCGGGAAAGCCCACGGGAGAGCCCGCGGACCCGGCGGGCGGCCGGGGGATGCGCGCCGACGCCCGCCGCAACCGGGCCCGCATCCTCGCCGCCGCCGGGGAGGTCTTCGCCGAGAAGGGCCCCGCCGCCTCGACCGAGGAGGTCGCGGCCAGGGCCGGGGTCGCGGTCGGCACGGTCTTCAAGCACTTCCCCGCCAAGCGGGACCTGCTGCGGGCCATCATGAAGGACCTGCTCGCCGAACTGACGCGGGACGTCGCGGACCTCGCGGCCCGCGACGACCCCGCCGCGGCGCTGTTCGCCTTCATGGAGCGCACGGTGGAACAGGCCGCGCACAAGCGGACCGTCGCCGGCCTGCTGGCCGAGGCGGGCGCCGGGATCCAGGTCTCCGATGCCCTGCTGCCCCTGCGAGAGGGCATCGAAGCGCTCCTCACCCGGGCCCAGCGGGCCGGCACCGTACGCGAGGACGCGTGCGCCGACGAGGTGATCGCCCTGATCACCGGCCTGTGCCAGGGCGCGATGCACGCCGGATGGGACCCCGGGCTGCGCCGCCGCACCCTCGCCATCGTCGCCGACGGCCTCCGCGCTCACCCTGACGCGCTCACTCCTTCTCCGGTCCGACGAACAGGATGACCTGTCCGTCCGATCCGGCCACCGCGTCGTGGACGTACCACTCCGGCCTCACCTGGTCACGGCGGAGACCGTCGGGGTACGGCCGGTCGGACCCGTTGGACTCGTAGCGGTACTCGACTCCGGTGATCTTCCGCTCGTCCAGGACGGCCCACGCCTCGGCCACCGTACGGCCCGGGACGTCCCAGGGACGCGAGAATCCGGCATCCCCTCCTCTCCGAGGACGTGAAGCCGCGACGTCCCCGGGGAGACCACCCGGCCATGCGACGGCCGGAATCGGCGGGCCGTATCCGCCGCGATGTTCGGCGAAAACCCGTCACGTAAAGTGGTGTTCACGTTACGGTAAGCGACATGCCGTCTCCTGCTCACGACGCTCTCATCGAGCTCTTCCGTGACCACCCCCGACTGGCCGTGGA